>WRGX01000158.1 GCA_009786975.1 Defluviitaleaceae bacterium | reverse complement strand
CCACTTGGCTTCCTCTTTGGCAAAAACAGGATACCACATTTTGGACTTAGGGGCGTTTGTTTTTTGGTTTTTTACACGAACTTTGGACTGTCAAGCTTGTAAGTTGTTGTACATTGTATACAATGCTAACATGCCCTAGTAATGCGGACAACCAAGTCACTCATATCAATGATATGGTGATTTTATGGAAAATTCTGCGGAAAATCTCAACAAAAAAATACATATAGCATACAATGATAATGGCAAAAGTTTTGAAGAATTGCTTGCGGAAGGAATAAAACAAGTCAATCTTCAAAACATTCAAGAGCAGATAATCACAAACGCCGAAGTGTGGAAACAATATCATCAAAAACAGCCTCAAACCTCGTATCATCCTCTTTTGTCCTCTTCGCCGGCCCTTTAGTCCGTCCTCCGCTCCGACGCACCTTTTGTCCAATGTGTCGTTCCATGAGTAACTTATCCATGTTATCATCCGTAAAAATCATTCCGTTTGGATTAACCGCTCGCGCTCCTTTTCCAATCACCATAGCCGCAAGCCCATAATCCTGCGTAACAACAATATCCTCTCGCGACAGCAAGCCCATAAGCGCGTAATCCACACTGTCGGCGGCTTTATCAACAGTTATAATTGTGCTGTAACCGTCGTGTAATTCATGCGATGTGTCAGTCAGCATTGTAACGGGAATGTTGCTTTTTTTCGCCAATCGCACAATAATTTTCTTCACGGGACAAGCATCGGCATCAACCAAAATTTTCATATCCCAACCCTCTCGCACTCTTCCCCAAGCGGGCATGTATCACATAAAGGCTTACTTTTCCGGCAATAATCCTTGCAATTATAAACAATCATGGCATGATAATTATTATAAATATCCACACTTCGCGGCAAATTTCCCTCAAAATGCGCTTTAACCGCATCATATCCCTTCCCGGCATCAATCGAATAACGCGCACAAAGCCGCATTGTGTAAGCATCAATCACAAAAGTCGGAAAGCCGAAAGCGTACAGCAAAATTGAATCGGCAGTCTCCTTGCCCACGCCTTTCACCGAAAGCAAGTCGGGACGCAGCTTTTCAAGCCGCTCACGTCGGACAACTGACACATCAAAATCATATCTTCCAAACCATTCCGTCATCGCTTTTAAATACGCCGCCTTCTGATTAAAAAATCCGGCGGAACGGATAATGTTAGCAAGTTCTGTCATATCTGACTCAAGCACAAATTGCGGCGTAAGGTTATCGCCAAAGTCAGCAATCGCCTTCTCGACATTGCTCCATGCCGTATTCTGCGTAAGCACCGCGCCAACCATCACTTCATACGGAGTCTTTGCCGGCCACCATTTCAAATTACCGTAATGCGCAAGCAATTTTTCATAAATTGAAAAAACAACAGTTCTCATAAACTATCACCATTTCGAGTCAGGTCATTTAGGCATGATTCTGCATCGACTTTCGGAAGTTTTTTATTTTCAAAAATGTTTTCCAACCACTTTACATAGCCGTTTGGGGTTTCACTTTCTCTCGATAGTAAATCAAACAAAAAAAACGCGACAGGCGTGCAATCATCATATTCGTAACGTATTTTTGTCAACAATTTTCGTTTGCTCTCCCCATTATGCTTCAAGCGCAGATAGTATTCTGCCGCCATAACAAATTCTTCTTCGTCTCCCGATTGCATTTCACCCGTTAAAATTCCATGTTTTTCGGCGAGATACGGGTCACTTTTTACATATTCAAGGTATAGATTTGTTACTTTTTCGGTAGCAAATCCATGCATCAGCTCGTGGCAAATCATGCCCACGCCCTCGCCGCCGCCGATGTTTTCCAAAAATTTTCCGCCGTATAAAGAAAAAGCAACCGGATAACTAAGCGCGGATACATATATTTTCACATCACCAATCGGCGGACATTGCTTCAATTTTTGAATATCCGCCGATATGCAATCCAGCTTTACTTCACGATAAACTGTCTCTTTTTCATGTATTTTCTCCTGAATCAAAGGGAATAAATCGTTTTCCCACAACTTTTCAAACCCTGCATTTTTTATAATTTCTATGTTTTCCGCATATGTTGCGGCCAAACCTTCCGCGAGATAGTCAAGTGCCGGAAACAAATAAGATGCGGTAAATCCGTCGCAGACTTTTGATTGCACCGTGCTTCGGAATTTTTCTGCATCTTTAAATAATTGAGCCAATTCGTCAAGCGACATCGAATCAAAGTGCGCGTTATCTGCAAAGGTTGTGAGCGCGAGACATAATGTTGAGCCGCTTATAAACTCGCTACCGAGTTTATCACCGCATAAACGGTTGATTTTAGTGATAAATTCGAACTGTTTTGGGTGAGTTTTGTCGTGCAAAAATCTATGCTCAAAATAGCAAATTGCATCTAATGCCATGCTTGGCATTACTGTAATTTTGGGCACGTCGTCAGCTCCTCCGCATTCACAGCCGTCAACTCTGCGTCGGCACGTTCTTCCATGAAGCGGATGATTTCATCAAGCGAATTGCGCCGATGCGCGGCGTCACCTGACACAACGGCTATGCCGATTGTCAGCGTTTGCAAAACGTCCTGTGTATCAATTTCCGCTATCGACACATTGAATTTGTGGCGTGTTTTCTCGATAAGACTTCTGCGAACCTGCCGTTTGTCCTTCAGGGAGGTCGCCTGTGGAATGTAAAATGTCAGTTCTGCCGATAATGTAAAACCGGACATCATGGATGCTTCTCCATCACTTGCCAATTCACACCAAAGCGGTCGATGACAGAACCATAGAGCATTGACCAGAATGTGGTGCTTAGCGGCTCTTCTACTTTGCCTCCCTCTGCCAGTTTATTAAAAGTTGCTCGCACTTCTTCCGTTGTGTCATAAACAATGATGTACGAAAAATGTCCGAACGGTAACGGGGTTTCTGCGCCGTCTGTCAACGACATTTTTGTGCCGCGGATAAACACTTCCGAATGCATAACAAAACTCGGCGGCAATTCGCTCATACCGCTGTCCGGCGGCGCGTCTTTGGCATAGTTTATTTCCTTAACCTCCGCGCCTAGTGCGTCTTTGTAAAACGCGATTGCTTCATCACAGTTTCCGTTAAAATGAATTGTTGGAATTAGCATGAAATCTCTCCTCATCTAAATTTGTAATTCATTTAACTTTCGCTTTCTCTCGCGATAATCGGGCAAAACGGCCTCGACAATCGCCCAAAATCGCTCGGAGTGATTCATTTCTGTCAGGTGCGCCAGTTCGTGTACTACAACGTAATCTATGACGGCGTCGTCTGCCAAAATCAGCCTCCACGAGAAATTTATGCTTCCGCGCGACGAGCAACTGCCCCATCGTTTCATTGCGGAGGTTATTTTTACGGCGGTCGGAGCTACGCCCATTTGTGCTGCGAACAGGGCGACACGCTTTGGAATGTGGGCTTTTGCGAGAGTTTTGTAATGTTTGATTTCGTCGGATGTGAGTGTTATTTTTCGCTCGACGATTGCTTGCTGTTTTGAAAGGGTTTTCTGAATCCAATTGTTCTTCGACAAAACAAAGTTATCAATCCAACACATCGGCACACGATGCGGCGCGCGGACTTCAACTTCGCCGTCTTTGATATAAATTGCGACTGTTTTTCGGGCGGAGCGGGTTAATGTGTAGTTAATCACGGCTTTTTTTCGTTTGGGCGCGCAATGTCCGTAAATAAAATCCCATTGAGATGGTCAATTTCGTGGCAAAATGTCGCCGCCAAAAATCCTTCTGCCGTTAGCAAAATCGGCTTGCCCTGCCTGTCGAGGGCGGAAACGGTAACTTCTTTGGGGCGCACAACGTAGCCCTGCGGCGAATCGGGGGCAATTGAGCCTTCCAAAACGTCCTGCGTTTCGGGGCTTGTCTGCGTTATTTCGGGGTTAATCAGCTCAATGGTCAGCTCGGTTGTGCCGTCGCTTTCAAGCACAACAACCGCCCGTTTTAACACGCCGACATGAACCGCCGCGCATCCGTACCCCCTTACGCGCTCAAGCGTGTCGCGCATATCGTCCAAAAGCGTCCACAGGCGTTCGTCGAATTTTGTAATCGACTTGCTTGTTTTGCGAAACAACGGGTCGCTCCAATTTGTAATGCTTCTGATTGCCATATTATTCCCTCCGAGTGGAGTATAGCCTAAAAATCGGGGGATTTCAAGCAAATAATACGACGGGAAAAAAATGAGTCGGCGAGTGTCACTCGCCGACTCATTTTTTTCGTGGGCCGGGAAATTATTGACTTCCCCAAGCTAATATGATATAAAACGCCGATAACAGGCTTGAAAAAAATATCAAAATATAAGCGATGAGGGGATGTTATGTATGTTTAGCAATATGAAAATTAAGTACAAAATGGCGTTTGGGTTTCTTATAGTTATAGCCATCGGCGCTGTTATAGCCATATATACCTTAAACAACATAAGGCGGATTGACCGGGATTATACACAACTGATGAACACAAACGAGCGTGTATATATAATCTTGCAAATCCCTACAGACATTGCAGATTTGCGGCGGCTTATTACCACTGTTGCTTTTAGGACGGGACAATTGGAGTTTTTGCCCAATTTAGAGAGGGACATAAACCAAGTACACGCAAGCTATATCAGCCGCATTAACGATTTTAGGGCAAGCGTAGCTTCCGATTCGCAACTAAGCCCGGAAGCCCGAGAACACTACTTTGGACAGATGGACGAACTGGAGCGTTTAGTCAACTACTACATCTCGGACATTGTAGTGCCGACACTTGCGGCTGCTCATATTAATGACATTGATACTGTTCTTTCCTTTGGGGTCGCGGGTGTCCCGGTTGTTGCGGCAATGACTGAAATTTACGCTGCAATAATAGAAGATTCAATGTCACACGTTAGAGATACCCATGTTTTGCTTAATACTCAAGCCGTTAATGCGAGAAATATCAGTTTAGCAATGTGTTTTATCGGTCTTGCAATCGCGATTATCGTGTCAATCTCAATAACCCTAAGTGTGTCTCGCCCAATAAACAAAATCACCAATGTTCTCAAGGACGTTTCTGCCGGAAAACTTAATACAAACATTGACAGAGCAAACATTTCAAAGAACGAAATAGGGGTGCTGACCCAAGGTGTATGTGTACTTGCAGATGTCATCAGAGATATTGTTGATGATTTGAACGTTGCCTATGAAATTTATATGGTTCAAGGCGACAGCAAATACCAAATAAACACCGACAAATACCAAAACGCTTTCAAAGAAGTAATACAGAAAACGAACGACACTTATGAAGAAGTAACGTTCACCATCATGAACGCTGTTGACGCGCTTAATCAAATAAGCGTCGGTAATTTTGACGTAAATGTTCACGAAGAGGGGATGGACGGCGATTGGGCGGCACAGCCGCAAGCAATTCATGCAGTTATCGCTAATCTGAAAGGCGTCAGCACCGAAATAAACGCTATGACTGAAGCAGCAGCAGTTAAAGGCGATTTGGACTTCAAAACAGATGCAGAAAAGTATAGCGGTGACTGGAAAAAGATTATGGAGGGGCTGAATCAAGTCGCAGAAGCCGTGGATACACCGCTTAAAGTAATATATTTGTCTTTGGAAGAAATGAAGCAGGGCAATTTTAATTTATCCGATATTGATAACAAAATTGCCGCAAGTGGCCTTGACGCAAACGTAGAAAATTACGGAGGTATGTTTGGGGAAATAATGAGATTTTTTAATGTTACTCTCGAAGCCACAGAATCCTACATCAGCGAACTTGAACGTGTTTTGGCGCGAATGGCAGAAGGAGATTTGCGTAATAAAATTGAGCGTGAGTATGTTGGTTCTTTTGATTTAATCAAGCGTTCCGTAAATAATATTAACAGCAAACTCAACAAAACAATGTCGGAAATTTCAGTTGCCGCTGAACAAGTATTATCGGGGGCAAATCAAATTTCCACCAGCGCAAATGATTTAGCAAGCGGCGCGCAAGAGCAAGCAAGCTCTGTGCAAGAACTTAACGCAACCATAGACATAATTAACCAACAAACCCGACAAAAAGCTGAAAATGCATCAACCGCAAATGAACTCTCCGCTAAATCTGCCCTCAATGCTAGAGAGGGCAACGATGCAATGAAGCAGACGGTGGATGCCATGTCGCAGATAAAAGAATCGTCCGACAGCATATCCAAAATAATCAAGACGATTCAAGATATAGCGTTTCAAACTAATCTGCTTGCGCTTAACGCATCGGTAGAAGCGGCAAGGGCTGCCGAACATGGTAAAGGTTTTGCTGTTGTGGCAGACGAGGTGCGCACCCTTGCAGGGCGAAGCCAAGATGCCGCCAACGAGACAACAATGCTTATCCAAGATTCTATCAGCCGTGTAGAATCCGGCTCGGCCATTGCGGAAACTACGTCCGAATCACTGGATTCTATCGTAGCAAGTGCCGGTGAAGTTTCAAAAATTGTAGACGGAATTTATGCCGCGTCAACAGAACAAGCAGAAGCTATCGGACAGATTAGTGACGGACTTGAACAAATATCAAGAGTGACACAAAGCAATTCGGCCGTGTCCGAAGAAACAGCGGCGTCGGCAGAAGAACTTAACTCGCAAGTCGAGGTGCTTAAACAGTTGGTTTCGTATTTTAAACTGTAGTTGCAAGTGCAGTTTGGAAGGGCGGCAATGAGCATGGAAAGAGCGAAAAAGACAATTTGACAGGGAAAAAATGCGTTATCCAATGTGTTGACAATTTATCAAACTATATCGGAGGAGAAAACCATGCCACAAAGAAAAGACATTAAAAAAATCCTGATTATCGGGTCGGGGCCGATTGTAATCGGGCAGGCCTGCGAGTTTGACTACTCGGGAACTCAGGCGTGTCAGGCACTTAAAAGCCTGGGATACACGGTGGTTCTTGTAAATTCGAACCCCGCCACAATTATGACAGACCCCGAAATGGCTGATATCACGTACATCGAGCCCCTGAATCGGTCGCGGCTTACGGAAATTATTGCGAAAGAGCGGCCTTGCGCACTGCTGCCGAACTGCGGCGGGCAAACCGCGTTAAACCTCGCGATGGAGCTTGAAAAAGCGGGCGTTTTCGCGCAGTACGGCGTGGAGGTAATCGGCATAAATCTCGGCGCGATTGAGCGCGGCGAGGACAGGATTATTTTCAAGGAAATGATGGAGGAACTCGGCGTTGAAATGGCGCGTTCGTCGCCGGCGTACAGCGTGGACGAGGCGTTGAATATCGCAAAAGAACTGGGCTATCCCTGCGTTGTGCGCCCCGCGTACACAATGGGCGGCGCAGGCGGCGGAATTTGCTACAGCGAGGCAGAGCTTCGCGAAATCGCCGGGCGCGGCATTAACGCGTCGATTATAAATCAGGTGCTTATCGAGGAAAGCATACTCGGCTGGGAGGAGCTTGAAGTCGAGGTTGTGCGGGATTTTACGGATTGTTGCATCGCGATTTGCTGTATCGAAAACGTTGACCCCATGGGCGTGCATACCGGCGATTCAATTTGCGTCGCTCCGATGTTAAATGTTTCCGAAGGTGTTAAGGCGCGGCTCGAAGAAGCGGCGTTCAAAGTCGTTCGAAAAGTCGGCGTAATCGGCGGATGCAACTGCCAATTTGCCTATAATCCCAAGGATGACCGCATCGTTATTATCGAAATAAATCCGCGTACATCGCGTTCGTCCGCGCTTGCCTCGAAGGCAACGGGCTTCCCGATTGCGCGTGTTTCCGCGCTTCTTGCGGCGGGCTTGACCCTCGCCGATTTGCCCCATTATAAATACGGAACGCTGGATAAATACCAATTTTCGGGCGATTACACCGTCGTAAAATTCCCGCGCTTCGCCTTTGAAAAATTTCCCGGCGCGAAAGACGCTCTCGGCACTCAAATGAAGGCCGTCGGCGAGGTCATGAGCATCGGCAAGAATTTCAAGGAAGCCCTGCAAAAAGCGGTTCGCTCGCTTGAAATCGGGCGAAGCGGGCTTGGATTCGCGAAAGATTTTAACTTCCTTACGAAGGACGAGCTTTTTGCCAAACTTGAACGCCCAAACAGCGAGCGCATGTTTATAATCTACGAACTGCTTCGCAAAGGCGTTACGGTGGACGAGCTGTTTTCCCTTGTAAAAATCAAACCGTTTTTCCTCGACGCGATAAAGGAACTTGTTGACCTCGAGGAGGAAATTTTAAAATACCGCAAGAAGCCGCTTCCCGGCGGCGATGCCGTGAAAAATCCGCAAACCGCGCCCGCAGGCAAAGTGCTTCCCGACGATTTGTTGCTTCGCGCGAAACGCGACGGCTTCTCCGACAAAAATATCGCGTGGCTTCTATATATTCCCGAAACCGACGTTGCCGCACAGCGTGAAGGGCTGATTACAAAGGGCTTTGAGGCGATTCAAGTTTCCGGCGCGGACAACGAGTATTATTATTTTTCGACGTATTTGACCAACAATCCTTTGCCTCGCCCCGCGAACTCGAACCCGAAAAAGGCGATGATTCTCGGCGGCGGGCCGAATCGTATCGGGCAGGGCATCGAGTTCGATTATTGCTGTGTTCACGCGACTTATGCACTGCGCGATTTGGGCTTTGAAACCGTTATGGTGAACTGTAATCCCTCGACGGTTTCGACGGATTACGACACCGCCGACAGGCTTTATTTCGAGCCGCTTACGGTAGAGGATGTTCTCGCCATCGTGAAATACGAAAATCCGATGGGCGTTGTTGTGCAATTCGGCGGGCAAACGCCGCTTAATATTGCGCAACAATTGAAGGCACTGGGCGTTCCGATTCTCGGCACACCGCCGGAAATAATCGCCACAGCCGAAGATAGGGATTTGTTCCGCGAAATGATGGAAAAATTAAATATCCCGATGCCCGAAAGCGGCATGGCAAAAACCGTGGACGAGGCTCTCGCTGTCGCAAAAGCCATTGGTTTCCCGCTAATCGTGCGGCCTTCGTATGTACTCGGCGGCGCGGGCATGGCAATTGTTTACAACAACGACGCGCTTACGGATTACATGAAAAACGCGATTAAAAACGCTGTTGCCGACGAAGAGATGGCACCGATTCTCATCGACCGTTTCCTCGAACGCGCACTTGAATGCGAAGCCGACGCGATTTCCGACGGCAACGACGTTTTCGTTCCCGCAATAATCGAACACATCGAAAACACGGGCATACATTCCGGCGACAGCGGATGTACAATCCCGCACATTTCAATCCCCGACGCCGCCGTCGCGACAATTAACGAATACTCGCAAAAAATCGCGCACGAACTCGGCGTAATCGGATTAATGAACATCCAGTACGCCATCGAGGCGAAAACGGGCAAGGTTTATGTAATCGAGGCGAATCCGCGTGCGTCGCGGACGGTGCCGCTTGTTTCGAAAGTATGCAACATTCAGATGGCAAAGCTGGCGATGAGCGTGATGATTCAGGCGGCTGCGAACACGGTTTCCGGCTCGGACGCTTTAGCCGCGCAAATTGATTTGACGGAGCTGAAACCCGCAAAAGTTAATTATTTCGGCGTAAAAGAATCGGTCTTCCCGTTCAATATGTTTCACGAAGTTGACCCTGTTTTGGGGCCGGAAATGCGCTCTACCGGAGAAGTTTTGGGCATGGCGCAAAGTTTCACGGGGGCGTTCGCACTTGCGCAAGAGGGCGCGAAATGCCCGATTCCCAAGGTCGGCACGGTTTTGATTTCGTTCAGCGAAGCGTATTATCGCGACCTGCCGAAAATCGCGCGCGACTTACAGCGGCTCGGTTTCGGCCTAATCGCCACGGCAAACACACACAAAGAACTCGAACACGCGGGCATTCCGTCGCGTCCGATTTGCGAACTCCTCGACATGGACGCAAACCAGCCTATCGCGGATTTAATCATGGACGGCACGATAAGCATGGTCGTGAACACGCCGGGCGGCTCGATTCACAGCATGGGGCCGAACATCCGCCGCGCCGCGATTCGCAAGTCCATTCCAATGTACACCACGCCGGAAATGGTAACGGCAGTAATCAACGCCATCCGCGAACGCAGCAAACAACCGTCGGCGGTTAAGAGTTTGCAGGAATATCACGGCAAGGCGTAAAGTACGCCCTTCGTTGGTCGCAAAAAACATACGAAAATACGAAGGAGTAAACACAATGTCGCAATATCGCAATGTATTGTCCTGGCTCGAAACCAAGTATTTGCATCCCGCGGCGCAAATTACGAAACGCGCTGTCGAGAACGCGAACAAAAACGAAAAAGCACCGGAGCCGAGTAATTACGCCGAGCTGAAAGATATCGAAAACTTACTGGAGGAGGCCTTAATCTACGTTCGCGAGCATCAAAAGTAACCGATAATTCCATGAAAATGGTAGGCTCGGCGAAGGTCAGGGTGAAAATACGACGGGAAAAAATGAGTCGGCGAGTGACACTCGCCGACTCGTTTTTTTTATGGGCTAGTGTTGCCCTTTGTAAATACACCGACCAATAAATTATAGAACATAATCAAAAAAAGGTGTAAACTGTCCATAAAAAAGGACAATGAAAATGGC
>WRGX01000157.1 GCA_009786975.1 Defluviitaleaceae bacterium | reverse complement strand
GCTCGTCCCCGACGGGTAGAATAACCGAAGTTTGCTTTTGCACGAAAGGGCTCGAACACATGTTAATTATCCAAGGCGCGATTTCGCTTGGGCTTATTTTTTCGCTTATGGCGATTGGGGTTTACTGTACGTTTCGTGTGCTTAAAATGCCGGACCTTTCTGTTGAGGGTTCGATTATTTTGGGCGCGGGGATGACGGCGCGGCTTATTTCCGATTCGTATATCGCGGTCGGCAATCCGTTTTTGATTACGTTTATCGCGATGTTTACGGGAAGCCTCGCAGGTTTTACCACGGGGATTTTACATACAAAGCTGAAAATTCCGTCGATACTGGCGGGTATTTTAACGATGGTTGCGTCGTATTCGATTGTTATTCGCATTATGGATACGTCGAACATCGCGTTGCCGCCGCACGGTCCGTGGCGCGTTACGTCGGTGTTTACGTTTTTGCAGGACTTTGGGCTTTCGCGCTCGAATGCGGTTATTGCGGTCAGTGCGGTGGTTGTCGTTGTGGCGTGCGTGTTGCTGTATTGCTTTATGGGGACGGAATTCGGCAGCGCGATTCGCGCGACGGGAAATAATGCGCAAATGGTAAAAGCGCAGGGAATTAATACGGATTGGACTATCGTGGTCTGCCTGATGCTTTCGAACGGGCTTGTCGCGCTTGCGGGTTCGCTTTGGGCGCAACAGCAAGGCTTTGCGTCGGTGGATATGGGTGTGGGGACAATTGTTGTCGGGCTTGCGTCGGTGATTATCGCCGAAGTGATTTTCCGGCCGCGAATGTTTTGGACGCATCTTATCGCGATTGTCATCGGCTCGATTATTTACCGATTTATTATCGCGCTTGCGCTCGGCGTTGATTTTATGCGCCCGACCGACCTGCGCCTTATCACCGCCGCGATTGTGACACTCGCGCTTGTAATGCCGCTTTTGCGCGACAAAGGCGCGAAAACCTTGGCAAAATTCCGCCGAAGGGAGGGCGCGTAATGCTTTGTGTTGACAATGTTCATATAACGTTCGACCCCGGCACGCCCATCGAAAAGCACGCGATTCAAGGGATTTCGCTAAAACTGGAGCACGGCGATTATGTAACCGTAATCGGCGGAAACGGCGCGGGAAAAAGCACGATGCTGAACCTTGTCGCGGGAACACTTTTCCCCGACACCGGCACAATTTCCGTCGGCGACAAAAACGTTACGTCGTATCCCGAATACAAACGCGCGCTGTATCTCGGTCGCGTTTTCCAAGACCCCCGCGCAGGCACCGCCGCCGACATGAGCATCGAGGAAAACCTCGCCCTCGCGTACCGCCGCGGGAAATTTCGCGGCATGGGCTGGCATATCCGCAAAGGCGAGCGAAAATTTTACCGCGAACGCCTTGCGACTCTCGGCCTCGGGCTTGAAACGCGCCTCAAGGACAAAGTCGGCCTGCTTTCCGGCGGCCAACGGCAAGCCCTGTCGCTGTTAATGGCGACACTAAAACAGCCCCGCGTCCTTCTTTTGGACGAACACACCGCCGCCCTGGACCCAAAAACCGCCAAAACCGTCCTCGACCTAACAAACAAAATCGTACAAGAAAATAATCTGACAACCCTTTGCGTAACCCACAACATGCGCGACGCCCTAAAAAACGGCAACCGCATAATAATGATGCACGACGGAAAAATTATCCTCGACATGAAAGGCAAAGAAAAAGCAGACCTCACCGTGCAAGATTTGTTAAAAATGTTCGAATCCGCAAGCGGCGAAGAAATGCTTTCGGACAGAATGCTCTTAACATAGAGAACACCGGGGACACGTGTCGTCAGCGACGCATTCCCTCGAAGCCGGGAGCAGTTTCCTCGTGCATAAAAAAACAGCCCCTTTGGCAAAATAAGCCGAAAGGGGCTGTTTTTATGAAATCGAAAATTGTCTACTGGCTGAAAAAACTATTTTACATTGTGTTTTCAATCGTTATGATTGCGGTGTGTGTAAATATGTTCCTTGGCCCGCATAATATCGCGGCGGGAGGGCTTACCGGGCTTGCGATTATTTTGGAGGAATGGCTGGGCGTAGGTCGGTCCACGGTTATTTATATCGGAAACGCGGCGGTTTTACTTCTCGCACTGGTGTTTCTCGGCAGAGAGGTTTTTTTTAACACGCTTATCGGCGCGGCACTTTTGCCTGTGTTTGTCGGAATAGTCCCGAGAATTACACTGATAAATGATACGATGCTTTCGATGGTAATCGGCAGCGCGATTTTCGGCATTGCGGTGACGATTTTATACGCAAACAAGGCGTCAAGCGGCGGCACGGCGATTCCGCCGCTTATTTTAAAAAAGCATTTCAACATGTCGCCGTCAATCGGGCTGTTCATTACCGACGGTATCGTCGTAATTTTATGCCTCTTTGTGTTCGACGTTGACGCGTTTTTCTTTGCGATTGCGTCGATTTTCATTACCTCCGCAACGATGAGCTATTTGGAAAACGGCATAAGCAAAAAGAAAATGGTGTACATTATTTCCGGTTTCCACGAGGCAATAACACGAGAAGTTTTGCACGACATCGGACGCGGTGTAACAATAATCCCCTCCGTAGGCGCGTTTGAAAACACGGAACGTCCGATGCTAATGGTCACACTCAACTCTAAGGATTACCAAAAGCTCCTCGGAATCGTCGATAAGCACGACAAGGAGGCGTTTATGATAACCGACACCGTTTCCGACGTGCATGGCGAGGGCTTTACCTACGAGTCCGGTAGCGTGTAAAAATTTGTTGGTTTACGCGTAAATATGCTACAATTGAAAAAAAATTTTTCGAAATGGTGGGGAAAATATGGCGTTGGTTGCGGTACAAAATGGAACAAGGGTAGAAATCAGACGAGATGAAAAGGATTCTATGCCATATCTGACAACAGTTGGCGATATTTTAGATGAAAGCCGCGTATTGCTGGATGTAATTCGCATAGGCGGCGAGGAATTGCGCCTGCCCGAAGCAACGCAATTTACCGTGCGTTTTTTCACAGAGCGCGGCGTTTATATTTATCCCTCCATGATGCTTGGGTACGAATCCAGGGGCGAATATGAATTCATGGTGTTTCAAACACAAGGCAGCGGCGAAAAAGTCCAACGCAGACAAGCCTACCGACTGCGTTGCGGCCAAGAAACCGACTTCAAAGTGTTTGACCGCGTAGGTTCCGTTCAAACAATCGAGGAAGGCTTCATCCGAGACATAAGCAGCGGCGGCGTACGTCTGTACGGAATGAACGAGCTGGAAATAAACACCCATCTCTACATCCGCCTCCCAATGATACACGACCTATGGACCCACGCAACTATTTTGTCCAAAGACCGCCTCTACGACGCAAAATTCAACTGGCAATACGGAGTAGAATTCATGGGTTTAAGCGAAAATTATGTAGAATCAATTACGCAGTTCGTACTTGTGGAACAACAGAAGGCACGAGCGAGGAAGTAAGCGCGCCAAGCGCGCGGTGGGCACCGGGGGCATGTGTCGGCGGCGACGCATTCCCTCGAAGCCGGGAGCGGTTTTCCCGGCCCATAAAAAAAGAGTCGGCGAGTGACACTCGCCGACTCTTTTTTTCATGGGTTAGGAAATTGCTCCCGGCTTCGAGGAAATGTGCCGATTTCGACACATGTCCCCGGTGCCCACTGCGCGCTTGGCGCGCTTTTTCAAATCTCCGAAACAGGGGCGGAATGGAAAGACTAAACAATCTCCACGTTCACCTTTTTTTCCTCATTTATGGCGGCGGCCTTTACTAATGTGCGGATTGCGCGGGCTATGCGGCCTTGTTTGCCGATTACTTTGCCCATATCGTCGGGGGCGACTTTTAGGCGGAGGGTGGTTATGCCGCCTTTGTCTTCCTCGATTACATCGACCGCGTCGGGGGCATCCACCAGGCTTTTCGCGAGCAGGATTAGAAGTTCTTTCATTTAAACGCCCTCCTGCTCCTGCGCTCCGGATTTTTTCAAAAGTGCGCGCACGGTGTCGGTTGGTTGCGCGCCTTTTGAAATCCAGTCTTTTGCGGCTTCGGTGTCGATGCGGATTTCTGCGGGTTGGCGAGTTGGGTCATATGTGCCGATTTCTGCCAAAACTTTGCCGTCGCGCTGGTTGCGGCTGTCCGCTACCACTACGCGATAAAACGGTGCTTTTTTTGCACCCATTCTTTTTAAACGAATTTTTACCATTTCAATTTCTCCTTTTTATTTGTGAATTTTTAGGGCGTGATTCGTCAGGCCGGAAGCAAAGCCTATTACCGCGCCGCTTTCTTCCGCGATAAATTGATGCCGCACTTGGGGCGAATCCGGTACACCGTCCCGAATTTCGATTTTTTTGAAGTCGTCATAAATATCCTGAAGCTCTTTTGGGGTTATGTCCCTGTCTGTGATATTCATTACGTCACGTCATTCTGTTTTGTCTTTGGACTGATTTTTGCCTGTTTCCGCCTCGGCGATTATTCGCTTAATGACCTTGTGCGCGGTGTCGGGCTTGCCTTCTTCGTGCAGCGAATCGAGCGAGTACAGAACGGTTAACAGCTCCAGTTTTGTCACTTTTCCTCACCTCCGCTATCCGAAGAAGGGCAGGTTGCCCATTTTGCCGAAAAGTCCCTTTTTCTTTTTCATGCCACCGCCTGTGAAGCCTTTTAGCATTTTGCGCATTTCTTCAAATTGCTTTAGCAGGCGATTGACTTCCTGAATTGTGCGACCGCTTCCGGCGGCTATGCGCCGTTTGCGCGAGCCGTTTAGAACGGAGGGGTCGCGGCGTTCCGCGGGGGTCATGGATTGGATTATCGCTTCCATGTGTGCCATTGCTTTCTCGTCGACTTGTGCGTCGGCGAGGGCGGCTTGATTCATGCCCGGCATCATGCCCAAAATGTCCTTGATGTTGCCCATTTTTTTGATTTGTTGCATTTGGGTCAGGAAATCTTCGAGGTCGAGGGAGTTTTCGCGGAATTTTTTCTCAAGCGCGGCGGCTTCTTTTTCGTCAAACGCCGCTTGCGCCTTGTCGATTAGGCTTAAAACATCGCCCATTCCGAGGATTCGTGACGCCATTCGGTCGGGGTGGAAGGGTTCCATGTCGTCGAGTTTTTCGCCCATCCCTACATATTTTACGGGCTTGCCCGTGACCTTTTTTACCGATAAAACCGCGCCGCCGCGCGTGTCGGAGTCCAGCTTTGTTACAATTATTCCGTCGAGCCCGAGCTTTTCGTCAAAGGTTTTCGCGACATTTACCGCGTCCTGCCCCGTCATTGCGTCAACGACAAGGAGAATCTCCTGCGGGCGAACTTTTGCGCGGATTTCGCCGAGTTCGTCCATTAACGCGTCGTCGATGTGCAAACGACCCGCGGTGTCGATTAAAACGAGGTCGTGATTATTTTCGGCGGCGTGCGCAAGGGATTTTTCGGCGATTACAACCGGGCTTTCCTTGTCGCCCATCTCGAAAACGGGGATATCGTAGGTTTTTCCGACGACTTGCAACTGTTTGATTGCCGCCGGACGATACACGTCGCACGCAACTAGAAGCGGTCGCTTGCCCTGTTTGCGCAAAATCCCCGCGAGCTTGCCGCTCGACGTCGTTTTTCCCGCGCCCTGCAAGCCCACCATCATGTAAACCGTCGGCGGTTTCGGCGCGAATGTAAGTTGACTTTGCGTGTCACCCATTAGTGCGATTAGTTCTTCGTGAACGATTTTTATAACTTGCTGTCCGGGGTGCAAACTTTCCAAAATTTCTTGCCCCACGGCCTTTTCCGTTACACCGGCGATAAATTCCTTTACGACGCGGAAATTTACATCGGCTTCAAGCAGAGCCAGCCGCACCTCGCGCATGGCCTCCTTGACGTCGGCTTCGTTTAACTTGCCCTTGCCGCGCAGTTTTTTGAAAACATTTTGCAGTTTTTCACCCAGCGATTCAAATGCCATTTTTGTCATTCGCTGAACGCACAAATTTTTGATGAAATTCGTCGCCCGCGCTCCTCCGTCAAGATTTTTTTCATTAGGCTAATAAATTTTCACGCTAATAAATTTTCAAGATGCCTGCGAATTTGCGAAATAATCGCGGGGGCTTCGGGTGTTTGCGGGTTATTTTCGAAATCTTCGAGCAAAAGCCGAATTTTCCGCACGTCGGTTTTGCGATTTTCGTGTTTTTCAATCAGCCCGAGCCGCTTGTCGTAATATTCAAGCCGCGTTCCCGACCGCTTTAAAATATCCGCGACGGCCTGCGGCGTAATGCCCTCCGTCGCACCGATTTCCGCAAGCGAGCAGTCGTCCATATGGTGCATCGCGAAAATTTCGCGCTGCCTATGCGTGAGAAGGTTTTCGTAAAAATCGTACAACAAGTTTTTGCGTTGTCGCGTTTCGGGCAAATTCATGGACTCATACCCTTCAAGTAGAACACCTTTGTGAAGTATATTTGCTTTAGAGGGGTTTGTCAACACGAAAGCGCGCCAAGCCAGGATATCCTAATGCGATTACAAAACCGTTAAATTCATTGCGAAAAAAGTTAATATGGGAGGGATTTTTTATGATAAAATCCCATGTTTGACACTTACATACTTTTCGCCATTCGCTGAACGCACAAATTCCTGATGAAAATTGGTCGCCCGCGTTTCCTTCTTCGAATTTTCACACTTTTTAACCTACTGCACCATCCTGCAAAAAAGAGTCGGCGAGTGACACTCGCCGACTCTTTTTTTTGCAGGCGATGAAACTGCATCCGGCTTCGAGAGAACGCGCCGCCGCCGACACATGCCCCCGGTGCCAATGCGCGCTTGGCGCGCTTTTTTATTTTCGCTTGACAATCGTGTATTAATATATATAATACACGCAAGGAGGCGGGCATCATGTTCAAAATTGATTTGAAAAACCGCAAGCCGATTTACGAGCAGGTCATTGAAAACTTCAGACGGCTGATAATTTCCGGGCGGCTGAAGGAGGGCGACCGTGTGCCCTCGGTGCGCGATATGGCGCGGGAGCTTAATGTTAACCCGAACACGGTGCAAAAGGCGTACCGCGAGCTTGAGGCGCGAAAATATTTTTATACCGTGCTTGGGCAGGGCAGCTTTATTTCCGCGCCGCCCGAGGAAACGGGCGAAATCGACGCGCTTTTGGAGCAATTGCACGCCATAGTACGCGAGCTGATTTTTCGCGGAAAAAGTAAGGACGAGATAGTCATTTTTATCGAAGAAACGGGAGGGCAAAATGATAAACGTTAAAGGGCTTACGAAAAATTTCGACGGCTTCGACGCGCTGAAAAATTTTAATATGCGCGTGGAGAAGGGGAGCATTTACGGGCTTGTCGGCGTAAACGGCGCGGGGAAAACCACGGTTATTAAGCATCTCGCGGGGGTTTTTCGCGCGGACTCGGGCGAGGTAAGCATCGCGGGCGAGGATGTTTACGATAATGCGAAAATAAAATCGCGCACGGGCTATGTGTGCGACGATTTATACTTTTTTCCGCAGTACACGCTCAAATCGCTTGGCGCGTTTCATGCGAAAATGTACGAGGGGTGGAGCGAGGCGGTTTTTTCCGAGCTGGTCGCCCTTATGGGGCTTGATATAAAGCGCAGGGTCGGGCGTTTTTCCAAAGGAATGCAAAAGCAGGCGGCACTCGCACTTGCGCTTGCAACCATGCCCGACGTGCTTCTCCTCGACGAGCCAATCGACGGACTTGACCCGATTGTGCGCAAAAAAATTTTTGACAGAATCATCGACGACGTTGCCGACAGGAAAATGACGGTGCTTATTTCCTCGCACAATTTAAAGGAAATGGACGGAATTTGCGACACCGTCGGGATTATAAAAAACGGCGAAATGCTTGTTGAAAGCGAACTTGACGCGCTCAAGGACGAAATGAAAAACAAATTCGAACACACGCCGCCGTCGCTGGATGAAATTTTTATCTACTTATATGAAAATGAGGTGAGCAAAAATGATTAACAAGGCCTTGCTTGTCGAGCAGCTTAAACGATTTTGGGCGATTCCCGCGATTGCGGCGTTGCTTTTTGTGCTTGTTGTGTACATTCCCGCGCTTATGCCAAACCAGTGGGCGGCACTTCGGAATGTCGTTGACATTATTTCTTTCGGCAACCTTTATATGCTGCTTATCATGGTTGCGACGCCTGTTGCGGCGGCGTTTTGTGTGTTTGGCTCGTTTTTTAACAAGCGCGCCGCGACCGCGTTTTACGCGATGCCGCTTTCGAAGAATCAAATTTTCGCCACAAACGCGGCGGCGGGGTTGATTTTAAGCGTGTTGCCCGTTTTGTTTTTCTGCGTGGTGCTTTTGTTGCCGATGGCGTTTCATCAAAATATTCGCGACGAGTTTGCGGCTTGGGAGGCGGCGGTGTCGATAGCCGAGTCGGGGTTTGGGCATATGCAAGCGGAGCGTTTGTATCAATTCGTGCCGCAATATCATTTGCCGCGCTCGATTTTGCCCGCTTGGCACGAGTACGCGCCGATTAATTCGTTGCCCGTTATCGCCGGGCTTTTCCTGCGGATGCTGCTTGCGACCGTGTTTTATTTCGGCGTGGCGTGGCTGGCGTTTTCGCTTGCGGGGCATGGGTTTTCTGCTGTTGTTATCGTCGGGGTTTTGCCGTTTTTGCCGACGGCGGCGCGGTTTTTGGGTGAAATGGCAGGACTTATGTACGTTTTCGGATTTCCTTCGCTTAACCCCGACATGACTATAATGATGTTTTTGGCGTACCACAATCCCGCCGCGTGGGGGCTGATTATTCGGCACAACTTTCTTCCGTACGGGCACGCCGTTATTATTCCCGCGCTCATTTACATCGTACTCGGTGCGGCGATTTATGCGGGTGCGTTTTTTGTAAGCCGCGCGCGGAGGCCCGAACGCACGGGAATGCCCGTGATGTTCGCGCCGGTGAAAAACGTGCTGATTTTTTTGATGTCGTTTTTGGGGATGATTCTTTTGGGCTCGCTGTTTTTGACGATTGATAACAGCGCGGTGATGATGTACGTCGGCTTTGTTGCGGGGTTTGCAATCGGATACGTCGGCGCGCAGATGATTGCGGAAAAGTCGTTTCACATCGGCGGAAAACTGCGGTTTTTCCCGCGATTTGCGGGTGTTGCGGCGGGGATTTTCGTTGCGATGCTTCTTATAACACAGTTCGGGGTTGGATTTTATATTAACCGCGTGCCGCACGAGGACGAAATAGCGGGCGTTTTTGTAACAAACGGGTGGTGGCTCGGGGGAATTCCCGACGACGAATGGGCGCGTATTGCCGTTTCCGACCCGGATTTTATCGCGGCAACGCGCGAGGCGCACGAGACAATTCTCGCCGCGCGAAGCGAATTGCACAACCCTCCGTTTTTCGGTGCCGCAACATATGTGCGCGAACTCGCCGACGGCACGTTCGAAACCCGCGAAAATTTAACCATCCAATATTTCCTGCACAACGGCCGGACCGTTCAAAGGCAATATTCGATTACGGGCGATTTTATCAATGACGCGGGGCTTGAGGCATTTTTAACGCGCCGCGAGGTTGTTCTTGCACCGTACACGGCGTTTCGTATGCCGGAGCATATTCGCGGCATCGCGCTTCATTTTAATACTCCGATTGTCGAGCTTGGCGCAGACGGGCATGTTTTGGTTTTTGAATCCGGGCGAAATTTTGTGCAAATTACAGACCCCGATGAAATCGCCGTTTTGCTTGAAATAATCGCGGACGGCGGGGTTGAAACCGCCACTCAAATGCGCAGGCAGAGAGTGAGAGTCCGCGACGTTTCGCACGACGAGAGGATGTTGCGGGAGTGGTTGGCGGAAAATCCTGCGGGATGGGAATGGGAAGCCGTACGCGCTACGGATGCGATTGCAGATTTAATCGCGCCGCCATCCCTGCGCATCAACTTCGATATAAACTGGTTCGACGCCCCAATGGCAATTCGAACCCAGGGCTTCCACGCGCCGTTTGTGCAGGGGGACGCGGTTTTGCGGATTTGGGAGCAGGTCGCGGAATGGGGGCATGTTGTTGAGGATGTGGTTTTTGTGGAGTGAAGCGCGCCAAGCGCGCAGTGGGCACCGGGGGGATGTGTTGGCGGCGACGCGTGCTCTCGAAACCGGGAGCAGTTTCCCCGCGTAAAAAAAACGAGTCGGCGAGTGACACTCGCCGACTCGTTTTTAACGGACCGAGAAACTGCTCCTGCGCATCAGCTTCGAAATAAACTGGTTCGACGCCCCAATGGCAATTTTTAAGCTAGTTGCTCTACCGAAAATTCGCTGAACTTTTAAAACCCGTAGTTTAGGAACCGTCAAACAATAACATGACGAAATGAGAAAAAAATGATAAGATATTTTTACCAAAAAACAAGGGGGTAAAAATATCATGGAAGAGCGG
>WRGX01000156.1 GCA_009786975.1 Defluviitaleaceae bacterium | reverse complement strand
TAAAAAAGCGCGCCAAGCGCGCAGTGGGCACCGGAGACACATGTTGGCGGCGACGCATTCCCTCGAAGCCGGGAACAATTTCCTAACCCATAAAAAAAGAGTCGGCGAGTGTCACTCGCCGACTCTTTTTTGCAAAATCTATAAAAGCGCGCCAAGCGCGCAATGGACACCGGGGACACATGTCGGAGTCGGCACATTTTCTCGAAGCCGGAAGCAATTTCCCGGACCATAAAAAATGGGGCGATTTGTTCGCCCCTACTGTCTGCTCGCTACCTCTTCGTCTGCTCGCGATAAAGGTTCGCGTAGTAACCATTTTTCTTCATTAACTCGTCGTGGGTGCCGCGTTCGGAGATTTCGCCGGCGACAAGCACCAAAATTAAATCCGCATCGCGAACGGAGGAAAGCCTGTGCGCTACGATAAACGTTGTGCGTTCGGCGGCGTTTTTTGCGGAGTGGGAAACTGCTTCCGGCTTCGAGGGAATGTGTTGCCGCCCACACGTGTCCCCGGTTCCCGTTGTGCGTTCGGCGGCGTTTTTTACGGAGTGGGAAACAGCTTCCGGCTTCGAGGGAATGTGTTGCCGCCCACACGTGTCCCCGGTTCCCACCGCGCGCTTGGCGCGCTTTTTCATTTCGCCCAAAGCGGTTTGGATTCGATGTTCCGTCTCTGTATCGACTGCCGAAGTTACGTCGTCGAGTATGAGAATTTCAGGATTTGTTGCGATTGCGCGGGCCAGGGAAATGCGCTGTTTTTGCCCGCCGGAAAGACCTACGCCGCGCTCGCCGACGATTGTGTCGTAGGATTCGGGCATCTCGCGTATAAAATTGTCGGCGTCGGCAATTTTTGCCGCCGTGTAAACCTCCTCGACGGGCGCGTCCGGCACGCCGAACGCAATGTTGCCCTCAACCGTGTCGGAATAGAGAAAAACATCCTGCATTACATACGAAATCCCGTTTCGGAGTGTCGGCAAATCGTATTCGCGTACGTTCGCGCCGTTTACACACACCTCGCCCTTGCAGGTGTCGTAAAAGCGCGCGATTAAATTTACCAGCGTACTCTTGCCCGAGCCGGTACCCCCGACTATGCCGATTGTTTGCCCTTTTTTCGCGCGGAAAGTAATGTTTTTCAGGATATATTCGGACGTTTGGTATGGCGTATAGTTGAAGAAAACGTTCTTGAATTCGACAGCGAAAGGTGCGTCTTCAATGTCGTCGGGGGCCGGTTGTTCGCCCGGAGGCGGACTGCTTGCACATGCATCCGGGGCCAAGCGGGCTTCGTCCCCCAAGCCCTTATCTTTCAACGGCGATTCAATTAAAATCGGCTGCCGCATCATCTCGTACACTTTGTCAATCGAAGTCGCGGCATTTTGAATATCGTTTACGGCCCATGTGAAAATGCGGGTTGGGGCGTCGAGCATCCATAGGTAGCCGCCGAATGCGACGAGTTGCCACAGCTCGAGATGCCCGTAAATTGTCAAAAGCCCGCCGACCAAAATCAGAAGCCACGGCAAAAGGGCGGCGCAGGTCTCCATTATCGGAAAGTATTTTACGCGAACGGCGGCGGCGTCCATGTTTGCGGAGTAGAACGCGTTGTTTACGTCGATGAATTTTTCGGTTTCGTGGGATTCTCTTGTGAAGGCTTTGACCACGCGGTTTCCGCCTATATTTTCGCCGCATGTCGAGTTCAAATTTGCGAACTGCTCGCGCACATTGCGAAAAGCGGGGCGCACACCGCGGGATTGCTTTACGGAGGCGTAGATGAGCAGCGGCGTTGTAAGCAACATCGCAAGCGTCAGCGGCGGCGAAATCGTTGCCATTACGATTACGGCGGCAATGTAGAGCAGGACGTGTTCGATTACCATATAGCTCACAAACGCAATAAAATGGCGGACGGCCTCGAGGTCGCCCGTCATGCGCGACATAATGTCGCCGACGCGGTTCTTGTCAAACCACGCAAAACTTTGCATATGTAATTTGTGATACAAATCGCGCCTCATATTAAACAGGATTTTTTGCGAGGTGTGTTCGTACAAAACAACGAAAAAATACCGCGAAACCGAACGAAACGCGGTTACGGCAATCATTATAAGCAAATATGTCGGCAGAAGGTCGTGTTGTTCTTCTTGGATTACATTCTGCACGATAAGGCCTGCGATTAGCGGGTTTATCAGCATTAATACGATGTTTACGCAGTTGACAAGCAGGCCGAAGGTCAACCGCCATTTGTACGTGGAAATGTAGCTCCATCCCCATTTTATTGCACGCAAGAAATCACGCCCCTTTCAACAAGTATATGCCATTACGAAAAAAATTTCAAAACAGAGTCGGCGAGTGTCACTCGCCGACTCTGTTTTGCGCAACGCGCTTTTTCAATCGGCAACACGCCACGGAGATTATCTTATCGGCTCCCGGCCGAAACTTAGGAGCGTATTTCGGTAACATAGGCAAAATCGGTTGAAAGCGAACTTTGGGGTAAATATAATATAAATACAGCAGGGTCGGTCGTTCCCTTTGGGGAAACTGCCCGCTGCGGCAACCTTGGGAGGTGAGTCCGTGAAAATAAATATTAACATCGACAAAACCTGCGCCGAAACAGAAATAACAATCAACTGTGCCGTTATGAGCGACGAACTGGAAAAGGTTATCGCCGGCCTTCGCGCCTTAGATTTCAAGCTGACCGGCACAAAAGACGGACAGACACACATACTGGATGCAAGCCAAATTTTGTATATCGACACCGTGGACAAAAAAACATTCCTTTACGCAAAGACGGCGGTGTATGAAACAAATTTGCGGCTCTATGAATTGGAAGAAAACCTGTCAATGAGCGATTTCTTCCGCGCAGGAAAATCCAGCATCATCAATTTCAATAAAATAAAATCGCTGAAATCGGACATTGACGGAAGGATTATTGTGGTAATGGAGAACAATGAAAGACTGATTGTTTCAAGGCAGTACGCAGAATTTATTAAAAATAAATTAGGGAGGGCTTGAGTTATGGACGAGAAAAAAAGCGCGTTCAAACTTTTTTACACTCATTTATCATCAACTTTCATTTCATCGGTGATGTCAATAGTTTTAGCAGGAATGTTGCTTGCAGATTCGGAAAATGTGCAAGGCGGGCTGTTCCGATTGGGCGAAGGTCTTGCCTATGAAGGAGTAATACAAATATTTTTATGGTCTTGTGTCATAAGCGGCTTGACCGTGGTTTTAACATCGGACATATGGTTTGGCAAGATAATGCTTTTGTGGCGTGCGGCGGTTTTGATGTTTTTGGCGGTGGCTGTAAGCGCCCTGTTTGCCCTTGTGTTTCGCTGGTTTCCAATAGATATGTGGGAAGCGTGGGCAACATTTTTAGCATTCTTCATTATAGGTTTTGGAGGCGGGCTTGCCGTCGCGGTTGCAAAAACAAAAATAGAGGACAGACGTTTCAATAAACTGCTGTCCGAATATAAATCCAAGAAAAAGGAGGGCTAAGTGTGAAAAATCAGCGAGAGGAATGCGGGCGACCAATTTTTAATGGTGATTTGTGCGCTCAGCGAATGACGAAAACAATGATTAGCATGAGTAAAATAGTGAAAAAATTTGGCTCACAAACCGTACTTTCAGAGGTGTCTTTTGAAGCCAAGCAAGGTGAAATTTTTGGGCTTTTGGGTCGTTCGGGTGCGGGTAAAACCACAATTATAAATATCTTAACCAACCAACTAAAACCCGATGGCGGCAGTCATAAAATCGGCGTAACTTCTTATGAAACAGGGCTTATGCTGGACGAAGACGGACTGTACGACAGGCTTTCGTGCCTTGATAATCTGCAAGTTTTTGCAACCATTTATGGTATTTCGGACAAAAATTCCAAAGACGCACTGGATAAAGTAGGGCTTGGAGAATCTGCAAACAAGGCGGTAAGCCACCTTTCAAAAGGTATGCGCCAGCGGCTGGCACTTGCCCGCGCTATTTTGCACAATCCAAAGGTACTGTTCCTTGACGAGCCAACAAGCGGACTTGACCCAAATACCGCACAAGGGATTCACCAACTTATCCAAGGATTGCAAAAGCAAGGAGCAACCATATTTTTAACAACTCACAACATGGACGAAGCAGTTAAGCTGTGTGACCACGTTCTGCTTCTGCACAAAGGAAAAATTGTAGAGCAAGGCGTACCAACGGAAATTTGCGAACGGCACGATGCTGTAAAAACCGTGCCGGATTTAGAAAAAGTATTTATCAAAATGACCGGGGAGGGTTTGTCATGAGAAGCGTACAGGCGATTTTTGTAAAGCAAGCAAAGGATATGACCAAGAACTTTGCGGTGCTGAGCATGTTCGTAATTTTTCCGCTCGTGGCATTTGCTATGACGCATTTTGTAGCGCGGGGTAATTATGATATTTCCGATACCATGTTTACCACCATGATGGCGAGTGTTTTTGCGGGCATGGCGTTGATTCAAGTCGCTTGCAGTGTTATTGCAGAGGACAGGGAAAAGAAAAGCATTCGCTTCTTGATAATCGCAGGGGTTAAGCCCTTGGCGTACTTGATGGGAATTGGCGGCGTAATCCTTATTGCAAGCCTTATTTCGTCACTTGCCTTTGCCTACATCGGCGGCTTCGCACAAGATGAATTTATAGCCTTTATGTTAGTAATGATGTCGGGGGCGATTGCGTCTGTAATCCTTGGCGCAACCATAGGCATTTATGCAAAAAATCGACAAGCCGCATCGGGATTGAGTATGCCTTTTGCTGTTGTGTTGGGGTTTGCGCCACTGGTGGCGCAGTTTAACGAGCGGGTGGAAAGTTTTGTCGGCTTTATTTACACACAGCAAATAAATGTTGTAGTAAACGACTTCTCCGCAGGGCTTGCACAGCCGCTTACTGTAATATGGCTCAACATTGCCGTGCTTGCTGTTTTGTTTGTGATTGCGTATGTAAAAAAGGGGTTAGGCGGGTAAACAGAAACAAAGATGCAACCCACAGTTAAAAATCTCCGCAATGCGGGATGCGACACTAAAACGACAACAAAATTACAACCGCGTAAATGCAGGTTACGCCGACGAGTGCGGCGGCGTTGAACAGCATTCCCATGTTTTTCCCGATGCTGTCGAGCAGGGTGATTAGGCGTTTGTCGGCGATTGGGGCGAGGAATGCCGCTACGCCGCGATAAACCAGCGACATGACGAAAATTTTTATAAGCGGAGCCGCGACAGCCAAGCAGAGGACGATAACAAGCGCGACCAAAACGCCGCTTCGCGCGGCTTGCGAGAAATGCACGACGGTGTCCACAGCGGCGGTGAAGGCGTCGCCGACGACCGGCACCGCGCCCGCGACGCTTCGCGATGTGCGAATCGCGGCGTTTGACATAATCGGCGCGGAAATGCGCTGGAGAGTCAGCAAAAACGCAAAGGTTGCCAAAATTCCCTTGAGTGACCACGAGGCGATTTTACGCAGGAATTCCGCGGGTTTTTCGAGTTTGTTGCCGTCGCTCCCATTAATTGAAAGTTGGCCGATTATATCAAGCGCGGCGCACATTAAAACCAACGGCACAAAAATGCTTGAAATATACCAACTTATCGCTTGAAGCCCCATGAAAAGCAGGGGATTTAGGCTTGCCGCGCCCGTAAAATTCCCGCCCATCGCCATCAGCCCGAACATCAGCGGAATCGCAGCCTGCATAATTCCGTCGGTCAGCCCAACCAGCCCGTTCAGAATCTCCACGGCGATATAAAACGACGCAATCGCGGGCAAAACCGCCATTAAATACGTTACATAGAACCCCGTTTCGCCCGCAGATTTAGAACGAAACGTCTCCGTCAAAACGCTCATTAACGCGCCAAGAATCGCGATAATTATAAGCTGGCGAATAAGCCCGCCGTGCGCCAAAAATTCCGCGAAGACTATTTCCGTTACGGCAGAAAAAATGCCGCCGAACGAAAGGTCCAATCTGCCGGAAATCGCGTCGCCGACAAGGTCGCTGAACGACGGCATTCCGGGCCTGTCCAAAATCCCGATTTCATATCGCTCGAGGCCGATTGCGTTTACAATTTCGTCGTGCAAATCGAGGTTAGAATCCAAGGGCGCGTTCATGGCAAAAGCCCCGTCACGACCCGCACGATATCAACAAGCACGGGCATCGCCATAACCAAAATAATCACACGTCCCGCAAGGTCAATCTTTGCCGCAATCGCACTTTCACCCGCGTCGCCCGCCACCGACGCACCAATTTCAACAATATAAGCCACGCCAATCACGCGAAGCGCAAGCGAAACATAGGCCTCAAGCCCTTCCGACATTTCCCCCAAATGCCGCACAAACCCAATCGTCTCCGCAAGCATCGGCAACACCATCAAAAAAATAATAACGCCCGTCGCAAGCGAAATCAAAACCGCAAGAGCCGAATTGTAATTTTTAATCAAAACGGCAAGCATCACGCCAATTATGCCGATTGCAACAATTTGAAAAATACCCATAGCGGCTACAATTCGAACATTTCGCGCAAATGCGTAAACAAATCCGCAATATGCCCGACAATCCAAAACAGAACAAGCACAATTCCCGCAATCGTAACCATCGTAGCCTGCTCGTCGCGCCCGCCGTTTTTGAGGACTTGATTCAGCACCGTGACTAAAATCCCTACCGCCGCGATTTGGAATAATAAAGAAATATCCATGGTTTTCTCGCTCCTCTTTTGTTTTTTTTCGGTTTTTGCAAAATCGAGTCGGCGAGTGTCACTCGCCGACTCATTTTTTTTGGGGCGGGAAGTTGCTCCCGGCTTCGAGGGAATGTGCCGACTTCCGACACATGTACCCGGTTTCCACTGCGCGCTTGGCGCGCGTTCTACCAAAGCACAACCGTAACAAGAAGTCCCCCCGCAATGCCCAAGCTGTGATACATTCGCTTGTTTTTGTCGGCGGCTTTTTGTAACGCAGTAGTTTTTTCGTCGATGTAGGCGACGGCGTAAGTGATGGCGTTTTTTTGCATTTCTTTGTCGAGATAGCCGAGGGTTTTGCCGAAATCTTCAAGAACGAGCCTGTCCTCGGAGGCCAGGAATGTGCTGTTGCGCGCGGCATCCAGTGCTGTGAGCCACAGTTGGTATGCGGTTTCGCCTTCGCCTTGTGCGAGGAGGTTTGAGAAATTTTCAAAAATTTCGCCGACTCCGCCGTCCGTGCGTTTTGCTATATTTTTGCAGGCTTCCGCGAGGGTCGAGCGCATAAAATCTATTTCCGACGAAAGAATTAGCAGGGCTTTTTTGAATTCCGCCAAATCCCGCACGCGGAAATTTTCTTTTGCCGAAAAATAGAACCCAAGCCCAACCGAACCCACCATAATCAAGCCCGCACCGATAATATTACCCCACATGCTTGCCTCCGTTTCTACCTCTTCGAGCCTACACGTCCGTCTCGAAGCCGGATTTTTGGCACCGTTTACACATTTTCGCTCTTTGCCTGCTCGTCTCGAAGCCGGATTTCTTCTCCATCGCTTCCGTAAACGCCCGCCACTTTCCCCGGCGCGTCAAGCACAACAAATCGTTCAAAAATCTTTCGCCCCATAACGCTTGAAAGCGCGGGGTTTGCCATAACGTCGGCGAAATCGCGTCCGTGCGCGGTACAAAGGAGCTTTACGCCCGCGTTTAACGCCGCGTCAACCGCGCGCGCGTCCTCCTCGCCGCCAAGCTCGTCGGCGGCGATAACGTCGGGCGACATCCCGCGAAGAAGCATGAAAATCGCCGTAGCCTTGGGGCATCCGTCCAAAACATCGGTGCGCATACCAACATCGTTTTGTGTGACGCCGCGAAAACATCCCGCAATTTCAGACCGTTCGTCCGCCAAGCCCACGGTCAATCCGCCGTCGGAAATTTGCCGCACGATATCGCGCAAAAGCGTGGTTTTTCCAAAACCCGGCGGCGACACGATAATCGTATTTTGCAACCGACTGCCCGTTAGTGCTGTGTTTGTCTCAAAGTCGGAAACCGTTATGTGCGGAAGCACTTCGTCCGCGCATCCAAAAACATTGCGCGCGATTCGAATATTAAGTGCGGAAATATGCCGCCACGCGCGAACGTCCCCATTTTCCATAACAACTTGTCCCGCAACGCCGACGCGATGTCCGCCGGGAAGGCTGATATATCCCGCCGAAAGCTCTGCCTCGAACGCATAAAACGAATATTGGCTGACGCGCTCCATCGTTTCCCGAATATCCTCGGCGGTGGCATTTTCAAGAAAAATCTCGCGTCCGCCGCCGCGCAAAATAATCGGCTTGTCCGCCCGCAGTCGGATTTCGGAAATTTCGAAATCATGCCCCTCAATCCGCCGCGCAACCGCCGCCCCCAAGAACGAAAAAACATCATGTCCCATGCCGTAATCCCCCATAATCTTTGAGGTATCTTTGAGGTATCTTAGAAAAATATATGACAAGCCCTCGGAGGTTATTCCGATAAAACAGAACGCGCGAATCCAAGCACGATTAATCAAGCGAAAAAATTTTTCGTACGATAAAATATAAAAAAAGAAAATACAGAAAAGGAAAATACACAAAAAGGCGGTGGCGCAAATGGATTCGATTTTTCGGTCGCTTGAAATCATCGAAGCGCGGATTGCGGAAAAGCTGACGGTTTCGGCAATTGCAGACAGTGTGCATTTTTCCAAATTCCACTACCAGCGGCTTTTTCGTGAAATTGTCGGCGAGAGCGTTATGGCTTATGTAATGAAGCGAAAGCACGCCCTTGCGGGCGAAATGTTGCGTGAAACGGATACGGCGGTGCTTGATGTCGCCCTGGCGTTCGGCTTCGATTCGCACGAGGGATTTACGCGAAGTTTCAAGGCGCGAATGGGCGCGACACCGTCGGATTACAGAAAAAAAGGAGGAAATCTTATGAAATCGAAGGGCGAAATTGTACGGGAGCTTGAGGGGTTTATCGCGGCGGCGCGGGAAACGGCGGAAGCCGCACGGCACGAGGCGTCGCAAGGTGCGGAGCATGCGGATTATTTGCGGCTTATGGCGGAAAAAACGGACGCTTTGGCGGGCCGTGTGTCGGGCGTTTTGGACGGTACGGCCAACTTCTCCGTTACGAATCGTCTCGAGTTTGCGGCAAGCGTCGGCTCCGCCGCGTTTAGCACGAATCTGATGGCGTTAAACGTCGCTCTTGCGATGCATCGCGCCAAAATCGCGCCGACATCGGCGCAGAAAAATTTGTGCGACAGATACTACAAACTTGCAGAAACCGCGCAATTTAAGGCGGAAAAGGCGCGGGAATTTTTCGCCGAGCTTGCCGCGCTTATTTTCGCCGACATGCGCAAAACCGCCGCCGAAAAAATTGCCGCATCAGCGCAACAGGGCAAAATCACGGCATCCGCAATTGTCGGGCATGAAAATGTGCGATTCGAAGTGGGAAATTTCGTCGCGCGTCTGGAGGAATTGTCACTGCGCGACTCAACGGCTTACCATTACGATGACGCATTGTTTCAATTGGATATAATAAAATTCGCGTTTGAAACGGACTTGGCGGGCGCGGAAGAGGAAGGCGAAATGCTTGCGGCAATGGCGAAATTCCGCCAAACCCTTGCCGACGCAGTCGATTTTTTCCGCACGATTCCAACCCCCGAACCCGACAAGGCTCCCCAAAACACCTTGGAGAACCGGCTTCTTAATGCGGCCTTTCAGGGGAATATTTTGCTTTTTTACACGCGCGGCGAAGTCGAAAAATCCGGCAAACCAGCCTCAAACTTCGACTCAATCGTCGCCGAAATCAACACCTACATCCAAACCATTTACGACACAGACAAAATCAACACATTTTTCAAAACCGCACACAATCCCGCAAAAAATTCACCGATTCTTTCCGCCGCAGAAAATCTGCAAAAAGCCTCCGCCGCCCTGCGTGCGCATGGCGGCTCCTTCGCCGTCCTCGCCGACGAATTTGAAAATCTAGCGGGACGCGTCCGGGAGATTTCCCCCGAATAGGACACGGCAATAAAGAATCTGCTTTTACAGAACGACAAACACAATTAGCACTTGGGTCTACGCCGTTTATACCGCAAACAGCATCCGCCGCGCTTCGTATGCGAAGCGCGGCGGATGCTGTGACTATGCTTACGTTGACGGCGACGGAGAAGTCACGCCGGCCGACGCTTCTCTTATCAAACACGTCCTCGTTTTTTCTTTCGTTGTGACGCTCCACGGTGGTAAAACTTTTCGTCTGATACGCCTTATTTCTTACAACGGTTTTGTGCATAATCGGTTGACCTCCTTAAAATTTTTGGCGGTAAATTTTCTTTACCTGATTCAGAAAAAAAT
>WRGX01000155.1 GCA_009786975.1 Defluviitaleaceae bacterium | reverse complement strand
CACTCGCCGACTCGTTTTTTTCGCCGCGTTTTTTGTGGGCTAATGCCCCTCTTCGGAAATCGTTCCCGGCTTCGAGAGAATGCGTCGCCCCCAACACATGCCCCCGGTGCCCACCGCGCGCGCCGCGCTTTTTTGACAAATTATGAAGAAAATGTTACAAAAATAGTGGTAAATTTTAAATTTTGTGTTACAATGCACCTGCGGAGGTGAAAAAAGCCTTGATTTCGCCCCATATTTTGCAAAATATTATTGATACTTACAAAAGTATTACGCAAAAAGAAATCGCGATTATTGACCGCGATTTCGAAGCCCCCCCAAATTTCCCCCAAGAATTTGACGATTACAAAGCAATTGACGGCGATATTTATTTTAAACTGTCCGGGGAATTCGTGCTTGTTGTGCGAGGGGACGACGATGACGCGTTTCGAGTCGGCAAACTTGCGGCGTTTCACATTGAATCGCTTGCAACTACGCACGAAGAACGCCTCAGCCGCGATACATTTATAAGAAATCTGCTTTTGGACAACCTCTTATCCGTTGATATCAACGACCGCTCGAAGAAATTGCATATTGAAAATGCGGCGCGACGCGTGGTTTACCTTGTGGAAACGGAAGCGGACTCCGGAACTGTCGAAATTTTACGCGGAATTTTCCCCGATATTGAAAAGGATTTTGTGACAGTTGTTGACGAGGCAGGGATTATTTTGGTAAAAGAACTTGCCGAAACCGACGGACCCGACGAAATCGAGCAAGTCGCGCACGCAATTGTTGACACTCTTTCGGCGGAAGCCATGAGCCGCGCGCGTGTCGCAATCGGTTCGGTTGTCCCCGACTTAAAAAACGTGTCCGCCTCCTTTAAAGAAGCGCGTATCGCGCAAGAAGTGGGCAAAATTTTCGAGGCGGAAAAGCAAATTGTTAATTTTGAAAAACTCGGCATCGGGCGGCTGATTTACCAGCTTCCGCTCTCGCTCTGTCATGTTTTTTTGAACGAAATGCTACAGGACTTTACTCTTGACGACATCGACGAAGAAATGTTTTTCACAATAACAAAGTTTTTCGAAAACGACCTCAACGTGTCGGAAACCGCACGCGAGCTGTTTATCCACCGAAACACGCTGATTTACCGCCTCGACAAACTGCAAAAATTAACCCGCATGGATTTAAGAAAATTCACCGACGCGATTACCTTTAACATCACGTTAATGGTTGACAGATATGTCACATATCGCGAGAGGAGCACAATGTGATTGAGTTTAACAAGGTAAGCAAAATATACGAAAATGGCGCGCGTGGCCTTTGCGATTTTGATTTATTTATCGACAAGGGCGAGTTTGTGTTTGTTGTTGGGACGTCGGGTTCGGGAAAATCGTCGCTTGTGCGACTGTTGTTAAAAGAAATCGAGCCCAGCGGCGGCGAAATCATCGTTGACGGCGAGGATATTACAACGATAAAGCGGCGACATCTGCCGTATTATCGGCGCAAAATGGGTGTAGTTTTCCAAGATTTTCGCTTGCTCAAGAACAAAACCGTTTTCGAAAACGTGGCGTACGCGATGCAAATCGTCGAGGCAACGAACCGTGAGATTCGTCGCGCGGTTCCGCAGGTTCTCGCGCTTGTCGGCCTGCAAAAAAAGGCCAAAGCGTACCCAAATCAACTTTCCGGCGGCGAGCAACAGCGCACCGCCCTCGCCCGCGCAATCGTAAACCGTCCGCCGCTTTTAATCGCCGACGAACCGACGGGAAACCTCGACCCCGACACGGCGTGGGAAATAATGACGCTTTTGGAGGACATAAACGACCGCGGAACGACCGTGCTTGTCGCAACGCACGCGCACGACATCGTCGATGACATGCAAAAGCGCGTCGTCGCGCTGAAAAACGGCGAGCTTGTGCAAGACGTCGGAGTCGCCGGATTTCCCGACCTTGGAGGCATCATAGATGAGGCTTAGAACAATAAAATACTACATCCACGAAGCAATTCGCAGCGTGATTTATAACAAATTTATGTCAATCGCAAGCATTTTTGCCGTTGCGTCCAGCATTTTTATTGTCGCGATATTCTTTATGATTGGCGCAAACGTTGAACATTTTATGGGCGAACTTGAGGCGCAAATGGCGATGTCGGTGCGCATGGACGAACGCATCAGCCACCGCGTCGACGAGGATATGACCGCGGCGCAAATTACCCTGCGAAATCAAATTTTGGCGATACCGAACGTCGCAGGCTTGACGTTTGTCTCGCGCGAGGAAGCTCTGGAGTCGATGGCAGACAGAATCGGCCCGCAACACATTGAAGGCATGGAAGGCGACGCGAACCCGCTTCGCGACTCGTTCACGGTCGAGCTGACCGACCTCGGCTTTCACGATGATGTCGAACGTGCGATTCTGAATCTCGAGCATTTGGGCGTCGCGGAAGTCCACAGCCACGCCCAGTTTGCAAACACCCTCTCGACAATCTCAAGCATTGTCACGCTTTTTGTAATCTTGCTGCTCATCGTTCTCGCGGGCATTTCAGTAATAATCATCACAAACACAATCCGAATCACAGTAAACGCCCGCAAAACCGAGATAAATATAATGAAATACGTCGGCGCGACGGACTGGTTTGTCCGTTGGCCCTTCGTTCTCGAAGGTGTAATAATCGGCCTCTTGGGCGGCGCGGTACCCGGGTTTATCTGCCTGTTCGCATACCCCCGCGTGGTTGCCGCCCTAAACGATATCCTAAACAACGACGCCATTGTTTTTCTGCCGGACTATTACATCACAATGTACGTTTTCCCGCTGTCGCTGATTTTGGGCGTGCTTATCGGACTAATGGGGTCGATTACATCGGTTAAAAAACACCTGAAAGTTTAGAGTTTTTTGGGGAGGGTTACTTAATGAAAAAATTATCACTGAAAAAATTATCACTTTTAGTGATTTCCATAATAATTTTCCTGACGTCCACAGCTGCGTCGCCGGCACTGCGGGAAGAGCTTCGCGAGCTTGAACGCCAACGCGCGGCGGCGGGCCAGCAGGTTAGCGAGCAGGCGAATCTTTTGGCGGGTACGGAGTATGCGATGTCGCAAATTGTGGCAGAAATGCAGGTCTTGGACCAGCAAATTGTTGACGCGAACGAGGTGCTTGAGGCAATCCAGGTCGACTTGCTTGCGACGGAATTGCGAATCGCGGAAACCGAGGAAGATTTGGCGGCGGCGCGTGCCGAACGCGACGCACAATCCGCTCTTTTGCGCGGGCGAATGCGCGTTATGTACGAGGAGGGAACGGTCGGTTTGCTCGAGGTGCTTTTTCAAGCCGAAAGCATTACGGACTTTTTTGTGCGCTGGGATTTTATAAGAACCGCCGCGCAGTTTGACCGCGATTTGTTAACAAGCCTTGAAACGTCGGAAAACCGCGTTGCGGGGAATTTAAGCGAATTAAGCCGTTCCCGCGCCCTTATCACCACATTGGAGAGCGAACAGGCCTCCGCGATTGTGGAAATCGAGCGGCAAATGCATGAACGCAATTTGTTTTTCGCCACCCTCGAAGAAGACGCCGCGCGTCACGCAGAATGGCTTGCCGTACTTGAAGAAGAGGCGCGCGTGGTAAACCTTGAATTTGGGGTTGTGCAACAAAGAGTCCGCGCATATGAGGCCGAAGCGGCAAGAATTGCCCGCGAGGAACGCGAACGCCAACAAGCCGCCGAAGCCGCCGCACGAGCCGCCGAGCGCGCGGCAGTTGTTGCCGAGCTTGGCAGCATCGGCACATTCGTATGGCCGCTTGCGATTCGCGGCACGATTTCAAGCCCCTTCGGCTATCGCCCCGACCCTTTCACGAATCGCAATCTTTTCCACACAGGAATCGATGTTTCCGCCCCCGCCAACACGCACATATTCGCCGCCGAAGCGGGCATAGTGCAATTCGCGGGCTGGAGCGCGGGCTGGGGGAACTACATCATAATACAACACGCCGACGGCTACGCCACAATGTACGCCCACAACACCCGCAATCGCGTATCAACCGGCGACCGCGTCACCCGCGGCCAACACATAGGCGACGTCGGCACAACGGGACGCTCAACCGGCAACCATCTGCATTTCGAGATTCGCCGAAACGGAACGTATGTTGACCCCATGCGGTATTTTTAATCACTCCCTTAGGTTCAAATCTGTGCAACGCCTTTCGGAACGCCATGTTTTTTTTCTGACTTGGCGGCCTTTTCCAATAATTCGTGGAGCGTTAAATCTTCCCATAAATTTTCGCGCCATTCGGTATAATCATACCCCGGGCTTTTTATATCGGTCGTTATAAAATAATCACATTCAGCGATTATCGAACAGGCTAAATGCGTAGCGTCTTTTTTCTTTATGCCTGTTTTTATAATTTCCCCGGACAACATCTGGATTTCTTCAAGCCGCCTTTCACCTACAAAGCCAACGGCGTATTCCTCAATAAAGTCAAGAATATATGCTGCTCTTTCTTCAAAGGGACGGTTGTAGCAACAATTGTCTAAATAGATTTTCAGCATAACGACCCCGTTTTATTGCCCCGGGGTTGTAGTGTTTCATCCCGCAACGAAAATGCACCCCGGGAGTTTTTTAAATTTTATCACGATTGAGTCGGCGAGTGTCACTCGCCGACTCAGTTGTATTTTTTTTATGGACCAGTATCCCTCTTCGGAAATTGCTCCCGGCTTCGAGGGAATGCGTCGCCCGCGACATATGCCCCCGGTGCTATGCCCCCGGTGCCCAATGCGCGCTTGGCGCGCTAAGCCCCCAAATAAGCCTTCCGCACGTCGTCGTTAGAAATAAGCTCGTCGGCAAAACCCGCGAGCGCGACAAGCCCGGTTTCAAGTACATATGCGCGGTCGGATACAGAAAGTGCCATGTTTGCATTCTGCTCGACAAGGAGAATCGTCACCCCCGCGTTGTTGCACTCCTTTATTATGCGGAAAATTTCCTTTACAAGAATCGGCGAAAGCCCCATCGACGGCTCGTCCATCAACAGCATTTTCGGCTTGGACATAAGAGCGCGGCCGATTGCCAGCATCTGTTGCTCGCCGCCGGAAAGCGTTCCGGCAAGTTGCCGCCTCCGCTCGTACAGTCGGGGGAAAAGTGCATAAATTTCCTGATAATCCGTGGCCTTGGCCTTGCGCAAATACGCGCCCATTGCAAGGTTTTCGCGCACTGTCATTTTGGCGAAAACGCGCCGCCCCTCCGGCACTTGCACAAGCCCATGCGCAATAATTTTATGCGGCGGCGTCGTCGAAATCTCCTTGTCCAAAAATTCAACACTGCCCGACGCGGGCTTTAAAAGCCCCGAAATCGCGTGCATAATCGTCGTCTTTCCCGCCCCGTTCGCGCCGATAAGCGAAACTATTTCCCCCTCGTTCACATGAAAAGAAACGCCGCGAACGGCGGTAATTGCCCCGTATGACACGTGCAGGTTCGATACTTTAAGCATTTTCGCGCCCTTTCCGGTTAGGAATTGCCCGACAATAACATTTCCATTTGGACTTGTCTTTTTGCCGCATTGCTTCGTCGCGAAAAACCTTGCGACCCTCTAGGTCGCAGCGGTTTTCGCTCCTCGCACTGCGACAAAAATCCTGCGTCCAAATGAAAATGTTATTGTCGGGCAATTCCTTATCGAATTTTTTTTGTCACCATTTTTATTCGATTTTTATCGGATTTATACCGATTGTACGTTTCGATAAGTCTTGCAAACTCACCTTCGGGATGGTAATTGGCTTTGTGTTTTTTGATAAATCCCTGAATAAATTCATCATCTTCGCCAAACGGAAACGCGGGGCCATCGCCGAAACATATATCGCCCACGGTAATGAGCCTCCTGTAATAATAGCCCTTTATCTGCTTGTTCAAACTCATCCCGATATCGACTATGGTATACTCCTCCCCTGTGAAGACATCTGTTAAAAAAACTCTCGCCTCCATGGGTTCGACCCCTGTGACTTGAAACAGACTGCGCCGCGAGTTTAGAATAGCGTGCAACATCTCGACTTTTTCCGGCTTTCTGAAGCGTTTTTTCCGAATATAAACCTCGGTCAAGCATTCCGCATTCGGAAAAAATTTGTACACGTTAATTTCCATGTTGGTTACATATCCAATGTCTGTGGATAAATTAAAACTCGCGTTCAACAGCTCACACTTTTCCATGTCTGAAATCATTGATGCGCCCGGAGAAGCCTCCCGTTGGTTGGACATTGTTTCGGATTTTTTTTGCTCGAAGACCGGGACATCCACCACAAACTCCAGCTCAAATTTATCATTTTCCCAATAATCAACCATGCTTTGCATCACTTCGCCGTGTATCTTACGAAGCCGTTTATATTTTTTGACATGCTCCAATCCATCGACCACAATCGATTGAAGCGCGTGCATTAAATTTAAATTCGCATTTTCCTCGGTCATATCCTCGGTAAGTTCGTCGCCGAACAAGTCGCCGTCCTCATCGTCATAATCATCATCGTCAAAATCAAAATCGCCAAAATCAAAATCGGGCATAGCCCCCGGCTTAATTTTAGGCGTGTTAGGACGTAGGAAAAAACTCGACTTAGGCTCCGCATTTTGCAAAGGCGGCATCAAAGGCGACGACACAGGAAACGCCGTTTTCCCCTCCCCCATGCAACATTTTTTATACTTTTTCCCACTCCCGCACGGGCAAAAATTGTTTCCGCTAAGTTTCATGTGTCTCCCCTTTTCTATGAGCTAATACCAATATCCCGCCTCGCAAAACATCTCGCAAATCTTCTCCGTCAGCTCCAACGCTTCCTCCGATTGCGCCTCGTTCAGTTCAAAATACGAATTGCCGGGGTAATTCGTATCGTAGTAGTAGTCGGCGAGTTTGGACAATACGGCTACGTCTTTGTCGGGGAGTTCGGGCCAGCCAAGTTCCAAGCAGCGTTCGTACAATCGGCGGGGCTTGTGCAATGCCATTAACCTGTAATCGCTTGAGTTACCGTGCCGTTCGATGTAGGATTTCAAGCATTTTTCGACGGACTGCTCGCAAAATCTGCCGGCGGCACTGTAGTCGCGGGCGTTGTGCATAAGTTTGGCGCGCGCCAAGTCTTTTTGGGCGATATATAAAAAACTGCCTATCTCTGCCACAGTAATACACCCTCTTTTTTTATCGATGACGAAACGTGCAGGGGATGTTCGTCATTTTTAAAAACATTGGACTCTACATAGGTATATTCAACATCGGCGCGGTGTCGGTCTGCGACGTCGTTGAGTGCGGCGCGATTTACGCGGTCGGCGTCGGTGTGGATAACCGCGATGTCGATGTCGCTGAACGCGGTGGCACAGCCCCTCGCGTGGCTGCCGAAAAGGTATAACGCCGTTATGCTCTCGTCTTTTGACGCGACGCAAATAATTTCGTCATAAATTTTTGACATTCGCGGAGCGCGCAAATCGCCATTAGAAATCGGTCGCCCGCGTTCCTCTTGTTCATTTTTCACACTTTTCGCCATTCGCTGAACGCACAAATCGCCATTAGAAATCGGTCGCCCGCGTTCCTCTTGTTCATTTTTCACACTTCATTCACCCAAATACGCCTCGATAACCCGCGGATTATTTTTAATTTCATCGGGCTTGCCCGAGGCGATAATCATGCCGTAATCCAGCACCACCATGCGCTGACAAATCCCCATAACCAGCTTCATATCGTGTTCGATTAACAGAATCGCAATTTTGAACTTTTCGCGGATTAGCTGAATCGTGTCCATTAAAAGCTGTGTTTCGCTGGGGTTCATGCCGGCGGCAGGTTCGTCCAAAAGAAGAAGTTTCGGGTTCGTCGCAAGGGCGCGGGCAATTTCAAGCTGGCGTTGCTTGCCGTAGGGCAGGTTTGCGGCATTTGCGTCTGCGAGGTCTGTCATGTCGAAAACGGAAAGAAGCTCCAGCGCGGAGTTGTGAATTTCCTGTTCTTCGCGCCAATATGACGGCAAGCGAAAAATGCCGCTTATCAAATTATATTTCATGCGGGCGTGGAAAGCAGTTTTCACGTTTTCGATGACGGAGAGGCCCTTAAAAAGGCGGATGTTCTGAAACGTCCGCGCGATACCCATGTTATTTATATGGTAGGGTTTTTTCCCCGCGATGGATTTGCCTTCGAGAAAAATATCGCCTTCCGTCGGAGAATAAACGCCCGTAAGCAGGTTAAAAGTCGTGGTTTTTCCCGCGCCGTTCGGGCCGATTAGGCCGACAAGTTCGTCGGGCTCGATTGAAATATTAAATTCCGAAACGGCTCGCAAGCCACCAAATTCAACGCCAACGCCCTTCGCTTCCAAAAGTGCCGCGTTCATGCCTTCGGCACCATTGGCTTCATGGAAATTATTTTTCACGTTTCGACCTCCTTCCGCGAATTTTTGCCAAAATATTCTCAACGGAAAATTCATACGTACCCATAAGCCCCTTGGGGCGAAAAATCATCATTGCGATAAGAAGCACGGCGTAAACAAGCATCCGCCAAAGCTGAAACTCGCGCAACATTTCGGGCAAAAGCGTAAGCACAATCGCGGCAACAATCGCGCCCGTAAACGACCCCATGCCGCCAAGCACGACGATTACAAGGAGTTCAATAGAAAAAACAAAATCGAAATCAAGCGGCTCGATGAAAAATACCTGATGCGCAAAAAGACCGCCCGCCACTCCCGCAAAAAACGCGGAAATCGTAAAGCCCAAAATTTTATAATACACCGTTGAAATGCCCGCCGCTTCCGCCGCGATTTCATCCTCGCGGATAGCAATCATCGCGCGCCCGTGCCGCGACCGTACCAAACAAATGAGAACGGCAACCGTTATAACCATCACGAAAAATGCAAGCTCGAAGCTCGTGAGTCGCGGAACAGTCATGCCCTGCGCGCCGCCGGTAACGTCCAAAAGCCGCGCGACGGACTGAATAATCCCCGTCTCGCCCTCGCGCGTTTCAAAAATATTGTTCAAATTAAGCATCAGGGACTGCACGATAAATACGAACGCAAGCGTGATTATCGCGATATAATCGCCGCGAAGGCGCAGTGCCGGCACGCCGATTACTATCCCCGAAACCGCCGCCGCAAGCCCCCCGACAATTAACGCCGCAGCAAGCCCAAGCGTCCCGCTCGCATTTGTCGCGTTAGTAAAAATGGCAGCGGCATAAGCCCCGACCGACATAAACGCCGCGTGACCCAGTACCAACTGCCCCAAAAAGCCCGCCGATAAATTTAAACTCACGGCGAGGATAATATTTATGCACGTCAAAATAATCAAGTGTTCATAAAACGGATTCAAAACTCCGACGCGAAGCAAGACGAAAATAATCGCGAAAACCGCCAGAACAAGCCCCGCATTTATTGAATATATCTTAGCATCCGGCTTCATTTTACACCTTCTCCCTGACCGACTTGCCCATAAGACCTGACGGCTTCAAAAGAAGCACAAGAATTAAAATGCCAAATACAATCGCATCTGACCACATCGTCGAGATATACGCGCGCGTCATGCTTTCGATTACGCCAAGCAAAATGCCGCCAAGCATCGCGCCCGGAATAATCCCGATGCCGCCAAGCACCGCCGCAACAAACGCGGTAAGCCCCATTTGCAACCCCATAAACGGCTCGACAAGCGGAAAGGTCGAGGCATAAAGCGCGGAACCCACAGCCGCAAGCGCGGAACCAATCGCAAAAGTTACCGCAATCGTCGTGTTAACATTAACTCCCATAAGGCTTGCCGCGCCGGAATCTTCCGACACCGCCCGCATCGCCTTGCCCATTTTTGTTCCCTTAACAAAAAGCGTCAACGCGACCATCATAAGTGCCGACACGGAAATCGTAACAATCGCCAGCAGGCTTACGGAAACATCACCAAAGAGATGCACCGAGCCCTGCATATCAATCGCGGGAAACGGTCGAGGGTCCGGCCGAAACGCCACCATAAACGCGTTTTGCAAAAACAAACTGACACCAATCGCCGTAATAAGCGCGCTTAGCCGCGTTGCATTTCGAAGAGGCTTGTACGCAATTTTTTCCATAAGGACTCCCAAAACCGCGCAACCCAACATCGCCAGCAAAACCGCAGGCAAAAAAGGCACCCCCGCATGGCGCGCCGCAAAATAAATTATATAAGAACCCACCATGATGACATCGCCGTGGGCAAAATTTATCAGCTTAACAATGCCGTAAACCATCGTATATCCTAACGCGACAAGCGCGTAAATGCTCCCGGCAGATAAACCGTTAATCAATTGAGCTACGAACAACTCCATAAATACATCCTAATATTAAAGTTTTTGGGAGGGGGGTTCGGGGG
>WRGX01000154.1 GCA_009786975.1 Defluviitaleaceae bacterium | reverse complement strand
CTCCTCGTCGTACTGCATTCTGATTCCCGACATTTTCATCGCTCCTTTTTTTGTGGGTTCTATCTTAGCGATGTGTCCGAAATTTTAACAGACTCCCTGCGGGGGTATTCAAAATTTGAATACGTGTATTCAAAAAAGCGAATACCTGTATTCAGAAATTTATGGTATCGTGTGATTGTATCAAGATTAACGTGAAATCGGGGTTGCCCCACTTATCGCTAAGCGAGTCAACCCCTTACATATGTACATTTCGCATACGCTTTAGTTTGGGGAGATGTTGCGTCAGGCTTTAGAATCCTCCTTTGCGCCAATTCTCTGTACAGTGTATGTAGCGGGATTTTTTTGTTGCACGTCCCGCAGACCCGTTTTAAACCCGCATTGCAAACTCCCGTTGAACATTTCGCTCTACGGTTTTTTTTGCCGAAGCCTCGCGCTTGTCGTACATTTTTTTGCCCTTGGCAAGGGCGATGTCGATTTTTACATAGGCGCGCGAAAAGTAGGCGCGAACGGGTACGATTGTGTAGCCCTCTTGCGTTACGCCCGCGCGCAGGCGGTTTATTTCGCGGCGGTTTAAAAGGAGTCGGCGGCGGCGAACGGGGTCGCCGTTAAAAATATTGCCGTGCGTGTAGGGCGAAATATGCATTCCGTCGATGAATGCCGAGCCGCCTTCGACCCGTATATACGCCTCTTTTATATTGCATCGGCCCGCGCGCATGGATTTAACCTCCGTGCCGGTAAGCGAGATTCCGGCCTGGAAGGTCTCCTCGATAAAATAATCGTGGTAGGCCTTTTTGTTTTGCGAAATGAGACGTTCGGTTTTTGGCTTCATGGGTTAATCACCTTTCTTGTGGGGAAGGTTAGATGGGGAATAGAGTTTACACCTGCTTTCCGTTGGGCTAAATTATACATGTAAAGCCGCGAAAATCAAAATTTAAAAACGAGTCGGCGAGTGTCACTCGCCGACTCGTTTTTTTCCGGAGGAAAATATCATGCGTACAAAAATAAAAAAGTTCATTTCCGAGCGACGGGGCTATCGCTTTTTTGTTGCGGGGTTTTTTGTGCTTCTCGCACTTCACGGTGTTTCCGCGTATGTAAATTACGACTATTGGGCGTTTAAAATTCTTATCGCGAACAATTATTATTGCACGGACGTGCTTGACGAATTTTTCGCGTCGCATATTTTGGAGGAAAACCGCCAAAGTTTTTTGCGCGACTTTGACCGCGTCGTGATTTCGTCGGTGACGCAGCAGCTTACGGAAATTAACAACGACCGCTACACCTATCTGTACGCGCCGCAGGAATTTGTCGCGACAATCGAGGGCAACCGCGTGGCGGCAAGGCGCGCGGAGATTTACTCGATTGACGATGAAACGGTGTACATGTTCCTGCCGAATATTTCAATCGCGACGCATCGATTTGTTCGAGACAATCGGGATTATTTGGCGCAATATCCGAATCTTGTTCTCGATTTGCGCGGCAATTGGGGCGGATTTATCCCGTCGTTTCATATGATTGCGGACATGTTTGTGCCGCGCGGCGCGGTTTTGAGTCAACAAGAAACGCGCCATTTCACCTACACAAGAACCTCGCGCGGCGATGCGTTTTTCGACTTCGAAAGCATTACAATTTTGCAAGACAGACGCACCGCATCCGCCGCGGAAAGCCTAATCCTGGCAATAACCACACACCTCCCCGAAGCAACAACCGTCGGCGAAACCACCTTCGGCAAGGGCATCGGGCAGGTCACAATCCCGCTGACCGGCGGCTATGCCGTCCGCGCGACCGTAATTAATGTACTCGGCCCCGACGGGCAGAGTATAAATCATGTCGGCGTTCCGGCGGAATCGAGCGATTAATGTCCCATCCCGATTTTTATGACGAGCTTCCAATATTTTTGTATTTTTTTTGCTTGCAAAACCCGAGCTCTCGGGTTTATAATGTTTCCATTGAGCCTGGGATGCTCGATAACCCAATATTTTGAACCTACATTTGAGTAACGGGAGTCTTATTATTGCTTGGCGTACGTCGTGCCGTCACGAGCGGAAGGCGGAACCCCGGCTGCGGACACCCACCTAGCCCCGAGGCTAGGTGTCAAAATATGGGACCGGCATCTCGGGTTTTTTGTGCGCCACGGAAACGATGGGAACCGGGGGAGCGTGTTGCGGCGGCGCGTGCTCTCGAAGCCGGATACGCTTACGCGAGTAACTTCGCCGCGATTTTCAGCGTTTCCTCAAGCGTGCGGCTTTCAAAATCTTTTTGGCACAAAAATATTTCCTCGAATTCGTTTGCGAATTGGAGGATTTTTTTGTCTCGCGGCGATAAATCCTCCTCGCTGATTACCGCCGCGAGGGCGCGGGCGTCTTGGGCTTCGGCATAGCGTGCGAAAAGTTTGGCGGCGACTTCGGCGTGGGGGCGCGCGATTACGTCCTTCATCAAACGCGAAAGCGAGGTCAGCACGTTTATCGGCGGGAAAATGCCTTTCTGATGCAATTCACGACAGAGGACAATTTGCCCTTCGGTGATGTAGCCCGTTAAATCGGGGATGGGATGCGTGATGTCCTCGGCGGGCATGGTCAGAATCGGGATTTGCGTGATAGAGCCGGGCGCGCCGGCGCGGACCCCTGCGCGCTCGTAAATTGATGCAAAATCCGAATACATATAGCCCGGAAAGCCCTTCCGCCCGGGAATTTCGCCGCGTGATGACGAAATTTCGCGCACCGCCTCGGCGTAGGCGGTCATGTCGGTCAAAATTACGAGAACGTGATACCCCAGTCGGAACGCCAAAAATTCCGCCGCCGTAAGCGCGAAACGCGGTGTCGCAACCCGTTCGGCGGGCGGGTCGTCCGCCATGTTTAAAAATAATACGGTCTGTTCAAATCTGCCGCTTTCGATAAATGTCCGCCGAAAAAAATCCGCGGTATCGTGCTGGATGCCCATTGCGGCGAAAATTACGGCGTCGCAGCCCGATTGTGTTGCAATCGCCGCCGCGAGCCTGTCGTGGGGCAGGCCGTCCGCCGAAAAAATCGGGAGCTTTTGCCCGCGAACAATCGTGCATAGCGCGTCAATCGCGGAAAACCCGGTATGTATGTACTCATGCGGATAAACGCGGGTAACGGGATTCATCGGCGCGCCGCTTATTTCCTGCGTTTCGCCGCCAAAAATTTCCCCAAGCCCGTCTCGCGGTCGACCAAGCCCGTCGAATTCACGCCCGAGAATTTCTTCCGAAACCCGCATTTTAAGCGGCTTCCCGCTGAATCTCACCGACGCCTCTTCAAGCCCAAGCCCGCGCGTTCCTTCAAACACAAGCACCGTCGAAAAATCCTCGCCCGCATAGATAACCCGTCCGATTCGCGGCGCGCCGTCCCCCCGAACCCGCACAATTTCGTCAAACCCCGCCTCGGCATCCACGAAAACCAAATCCCCGCGAATCCCCCTAAGCCCAATCCGTTCCATATTTTTGTCCCTCGCCGAACGCACAAACGGCTGATAAAATTCGCCGCCCGCGTTCCCTTCTTCGAATTTTACGCTTTTAAAAAAGCTGCGCAAACGCCAGCAAAATAAGCACAACCCCGCCCAGCCACGAAATATCAAACTTCCGCGCAAGTCGTTGCCCCAATTTTTGCCCCAAAATCAACATAATCATATTGACAAAAAACGCCCACCCCAACAGCATCCACGGGTTAACCCCCGCCAAAACCGCGGCAAACCCAACCGCCATCCCGTCAAGCGAAAGCGCGACCGCAAGCGCAACGGCCTCTCCCGCCGACAAATGCGCCGAAGTATCGGCATCGGCGGCCTCCGGCACCGCATAAAGATGCAAAATGCACTTCACATCAAACACCGAAAAGTTTATTTTTCTATCCAATTCGTGCCGCTTAATAAGATTTTTCACAATTCCATCAGCCAGCTTAACAATTCCCATGCAAAACAGCACGGTAAACGCAATTCCCGCCGCAATCCCCTCCGAAAGCATGGGCCGCGCCAAATGCCCCAAAAGCATCGCCACCCCAATAACCCCACAACAAACCAGATTGATTATTTGCAACGAAAGCATCGGTATGCGAATTTTTTTACTCCCGTAGGCAAACCCCGCCGCCATCGAATCCACTGAAATACTGGTCGCAACCGCCGCCGCCTCAAAAATTCCGAACATGGTTCGCCTCCCCGTGCAAAATTGATGATGTTAGCGTTACTAGCATCATGGATTTTCCCCGCACCCCATCGTATGTAGCATTTGACAAATTTGTGATATAATGTCGGTTGGCAAAAATCACAAAAGGAGAAATAAAACATGCGGAATCAAAAAAACAAAAGCGGGATGTTTTTCGCGCTGATTTTACTCGGAGCAGCGATTCTTATTACGGTGAATGCGATTGGTATTCCACTGGGCGATAGCACAATTTGGGGCGTTCGCAACATCCGGCAAGGGCTGGATTTGCAAGGCGGCGTAAGCATTTTGTACGAGGCGGATATTGACAACCCCACGGCGGCGGATATGGCGGCGGCGCAGTCTCTTATGCGCGGCAGGCTTGACAGGCGCGGCTACCTCGAAGCCGACGCGATTCAGGAAGGCGCGGGGCGCATTCGCGTAGACATTCCCGGCGTTGAGGACCCGCAAGCTGCCGTTGCCGAAATCGGCGCAACCGCGATGCTGACCTTTATCAGTGAAGACGGAATGAGCCTTCTGGAAAGCGCGTACGGACTTGTTTTTGTTGAAGAAAACCGAGTTGCCTTTATGAGCGTCGATGACGACGGCGAAGTCGAAATGACCTTCTCCGCCGCGCCGATGGTTGAGGCCGCTTTTTTAACGGGCGCGAACGTGGCAAGCGCACGCGCGGAAATGGATTTCGAACGCGCGCAATCAATGGTTGCCATCTCGTTTGACAGCGAAGGCGCAAGAATTTTCGACCAAATAACCCTCGCAAACCGAGGCCGACTGATTTATATTTTCATGGACGATATTTTGATAAGCAGCCCCGTAATTCAGGCGCACATATCCGACGGAAGCGGCGTAATTTCCGGCGACAATATGACGCTCGAAGACTCCCGCGAGCTTGCGACAAACATACAGCAAGGTTCACTCCCCTTTGGATTGAATGTAATCAGCGACAACCTGATTGGCGCGCGACTTGGCGCGGACGCGCTTCGAACAAGCATAATCGCGGGCGCAATCGGTCTGTTTTTGGTGCTGGCGTTCATGGCGTTTTTTTACCGCACAATGGGACTTTGCGCCGACCTCGCGTTGATAATATATGCAAGCGTCGTGTTGCTTATAATTTCCGCGACTGGCATAACGCTCAGTTTGCCCGGAATTGCGGGCTTAATCCTGTCGATAGGAATGGCGACGGATGCGAATATCGTTATTTTCGAGCGTATCCGCGAGGAAGTCGCACTTGGAAAAAGTCTGCGCTCCGCGATGCGAACGGGCTACAAGCGCGCGCTTCCCGCGATAGTCGACAGTAATGTGACGACGCTGATTGCGGGCGTTGTGCTTTTTTGGCTGGGAACCGGCCCGATTATGGGCTTTGCGCAAATGCTAATCATCGGTATTTTGATGAGCATGTTCACGTGCCTGATTGTAACCCGCTCGATTACTTTGTGCCTGATGGATTTGGGCATCGTAAAGGCCGAGCATATTCTTTCGCCAAAACAAAAAGAATCCCTCGCCGAAGCGAAAGCCGCCGGCAAAGCCGAGGCATCCGTTGAAGTCGAGCCGAAGCCCATCGTCCAAAAACGCCTGATATATTTTGGCGTATCCGGCGCGATTTTAGCGATTGGCGTAGCGTTCATGCTTATTCACAACGGTATCGGCAACGGTTTTTTCAACCTTGACGTAGAATTTTCCGGCGGAACATCCTTCGAAGTAACCATCGCCCAAGGCGCGACAACCGCCGAAGTCGCGGACGTCGTGCGCGAAATAACAGGCGAGGCAAACCCGCATGTCCAGCCGCTTATCGGCACAAGCGATTTTATAATTCGCACAACACATACCGAAATTTCAATGCGAAATGAACTGATGGAGGCATTGACGGAAGAATTTTCTCTAATCCCCGACGATATCCAGTACGCGACCGTAAGCCCCGCCGTGTCCGAAGAAATGCGCAATTCGGCGATATGGGCGATAGTTGTTGCGTCAATTTTGATGCTCATATACATTTCAATCCGTTTTCGCGACTTGCGCACCGGCGCAAGCGCGGTTTTGGCCCAGCTCCACGACGCATTTGCGGTTCTGTGCATCTATGCAATCCTGCGAATCCCGCTGAATTACGCGTTTATCGCCGTAATGCTGACAACTCTGGGCTACTCAATCAACGCCACAATAATCATTTTCGACCGCATCCGCGAAAACCGCACCCGTATGCCACAAACAGAACCAATCACGCTGATAAATACGAGTGTCACGCAAACTCTCCGCCGCACGCTTTTCTCGACGCTGTCCTCGTTTATCGCGGTTTTCATGCTTTACGTAATCGGCGTCGCGACAATCCGCGATTTCACATTACCCATCATGGTCGGTCTGCTTTTCGGCGCGTACTCGTCGGTCTGCTTGTCCGGTTCGGCTTGGTATATGATGCTGAAGAAGGAAAAAGCGTAGGGTTGTTCTTTTTATTTGCAGTATGATATACTCCGCTAAATTCTACGGTATTGATTCAAGTATAAGGGGCGATAACTCATGTCAGACTCAGTGCAAACAAAAACGTTTCCGCACTACAGATATAAAAGCGATTTGATTACATTCAATTCTGCAATTGAAATAGCGAGTGAACTGATTGCCTCGAAGGAGCTTTTTATTTTATTCGGCATCAACGCACTGCCCGTTTCATCAGACTTGCACATGGAAAAAAAAATATTTTCCGAGAAATACAAAAACATCACGCATGAAATGTTTTTGGAAATACTTAATGAAGAAATTGTGATGCTCGCAGGCAGAACACTGCTGAATTTGGATAAGGATGGCGGACTAAGGGATTGGCTTGAGGAGTTTGTGGACGATGAAGTCGAAATAAAACGTCACGTTGAGGGTTACCATCAAAAGTTAAGCAGCGTAAAAAAATACATTATCAATGATAAACAAAAAAATTGGCACGCACTCAAAAGCGAAACAAGCAACAAAAAGATTTTATATTTTAGTCATGATATATGTAAGTATATGCTGAAGAATGGCGGTGACATCCCCTTTGTTCACATACACATTGCCGCTAATGAAGAAATAATTTATAGTGATTCCCATCGATATGAGTACGCAAGAGTGGCAGGCAATGCAGACAAAGTGAGCTTTGTCTGCGATACAAATGATTTGGAATGTATGATAAAAATATTGAGCAACATAAAGGATAAACTTGAAAAGGTGGACAAGTAAATGACTGCTGAAAAAACAAGATACAGTTGGTCCCCGAGAAATTTTGCGAGGTCGAGTGTTGATAAGAACGCTACTTCTTCGTTTGCCGCTCCAGCACGCGACCGCAACAAACTATCGCATAATGCACCGGGAAATCACGATAAAGTGATTTATTTTGATGACTATTTTGCAGGGATAAACTCGTCAAATCGTGTATATACTGAAAGTATGACTAAATCATTTCTCGAAACAAAAATGGAAAAAGCCGTTGAATATCTCGAAAACTTAAAAGAGGCATATGACATACCATCGCAAATCCAACGCATTGCGCCGGTATTGCGCGTCGTAAAAGACGCAATGTCTGATTCGGGTTCCGAGAGTCAGCAGTATCTTAGATATACGCTTCTGCTTGTAAAAACCATGCTGCTTAGCCATAGCGGTGAAAGCCTTTTGACTCATGAACAAATTGATGCTTTGATTCATGTTTCAAAGACCTGTAAAGATAGAAATGTGGACAAGGAAACTTTCTTAACGCATCACGACTATTTAGAAGGATATGGTCTGGAAATGATTCCCTCGGAGGAAGACTAAAATGGATATTGTTTTAGACACGACTGTGCAAATTGACAGAGTGCTTGGGTCAAAAAAAAGAAAATCTCGTATCAGCGAAGCAATAGCCAAAAAAGAGTGCTTCAGCACTATGTATGTTTTAGGAGAATACAATAGTACAATAATCAAAAATTATGTAACGATGTATGCAATCATTGACCAAGCAGATGACTTAAACGAAGCAGAGATAATGATAAACGAGAGCGCATTTGGTCGCTCTCAAAACAGAATGCATAAAATATTTATTTTTTTGCGTAAACTGTATGGTGATAATTTGGACAATATTAAGGACAACCTTAAGGCAAATTTCGATGTCTTAATCCATAAATTTTACACAGGGATCAATAAGGACTTGCTTTCCGGGACAAAATGTAATCGCGCCAATGCCTATATCGAATATAGTGAAGGTTGTCCCGTTCTTAAAGAAAGCGGTTGCCGAAAAACAGACAATAGATGTGATATAGCATCCTTATGGAAAAGAAACTACATACAGATTGAGGGGCTGGTCGAGAGCTCTGACACACCCAAGGGAAAAAGTTGCACGGATGTCGGCGACTTAATTATTTGCATAGAAACATTTGACGGAGGAATACATACAATATGCACCAGTAACTCAAAAGATTTTATGCCCATTACCAAGCATTTGGGTATGGCTTTGATTGTTCCCAATTATAGTGACGCAGTGTAGGAGGCGAGTTCATGGACTTAGGGAAAAAATTCACGGAAATTTTCGGCGGAGGCGATATACTCACGAACCGAAACTTCTTCCAAAAATCATCTGAAGTTTCGGTTCGTGAGCAACCGCCGGCCAGAAACGAAAGTGAACTTCTTTCGTTTCATGAGTATAGCAAAATACGCACATTCCACGCGCCGGGACGTGTAAATATAATCGGGGAACATACCGATTACAACGGCGGATTTGTTTTGCCCTGCGCGATAAATATGGGGACATACGCGCTTATTCGGCCGCGCGGGGACGACGAAACACGATTTGCGAGTACGAACGATGTGCCGCCGGGTTGGGAAATTTATCCGCGAGGCATTGTGCATCATATGAGGGAACGCAAAAATTTCGGCGGCTTCGACATGCTTTTTTCCGGCGATATTCCAAGCGGCGCGGGGCTTTCTTCCAGCGCGTCGATTGAGATGGCTACCGCTGTTGCTATTAATGAAACCTTCGCGCTTGGCTTTGAAATGCTTGAGCTTGTGAAGCTGGCGCAGGAAAGTGAAAATAATTTTTGCGGCGTAAATTGCGGGATAATGGACATGTTTGCAATCGGCATGGGCAAAAAGGGATTTGCGACGTATTTACACTGTGACAGCATGAAATTCGAATACGTTCCGCTTACGCTCAGCGAATTTCAAATGGTGATAATGGACACAAAGAAGCGGCGCAGCTTGAACGAATCGCGTTACAACGAACGCCGCGCGGAATGCGAAGCCGCGCACCCCGCGCGGATGCGTCATGTTTCTACGGAGAACGAGCGCGTTAAAGCGGCGATTTCGGCGATGAATGCGGGCGATGTTCCCGCGCTGGGGCGGTTGCTTGTCGAGTCGCATAATTCCTTGCGCGACGATTTCGAGGTGAGCTGTTTCGAGCTTGACACGCTTGTTGATTTGGCAATAAAAAACCCCGCATGTGTTGGCGCGAGGATGATGGGCGCGGGTTTTGGCGGATGCGCAATCGCGATTGTAAAGCGTGAAAAAGTCCAAAATTTTGCGGACGCGGTGTGCGCGGAATATGAAAAAATTGTGGGACATGCTTGTGCTATGTATCCGGCGGAAAGCGGTGACGGAGCGCGGGAGGTTTATGCGAGATTATGATTCCGCGTCCTTTTATAGCTGACACCGTTACATCAATTGCTTATTGTACAATGATTCAAGGGTTGACAAGTCAGGGGCTGTATCATAGGGGTTATTAGCGAGGTATTCATCATAGTGCGCATTTAGAGAGTAGAAAATCAATTGCACTTGCTGTAAGAAGCCTTTCGTGAAGAGAAATACTTTCGTCTATTCCAAGCTCAAGTAATTCTATGCCCCATGTACGTTACCCTTCGAGCATTTATCACTAATCTCCGTTTGCTTACTGCAATTTTGTTGGATATGTTTCCTTAATTTCTTGACAGTCCAAACTTCGAATTATGGAAAGTTAAGCGCGACCACCGAGCGGTAGTCGTAAGCAACAAGTAAAAAATGCTTAAAGACGGGTACTATG
>WRGX01000153.1 GCA_009786975.1 Defluviitaleaceae bacterium | reverse complement strand
ACCGCCGCGTGCTGGAGGCACGCAAGGTTTTTCGTGACGCAGACTTTCGGCAAAAAGACAAGGAATGTGTAAAGTTTATTGGTGGGCAATTCCTAACTCCCTGCCTCAACTAAGATTTTACCAATCTCTAAGAAAATGTCAAAGGAATCCCAAAGTTGTGCACGGCAAACGCATGAAAGCATTTTTCTGTTCCTCCTTTGCACTGTGTCACCCGGCACAACATCCATTTCGAGCCGAGGATTAACAACTTTGAGGCACATACGGTTTTCTGTAACTTCGCAACTTTCCACCTTTGCGTCGGGCATTTCTGCTATAATAGGCAGAACAGCTTGTGCGATTTCGTAAAAAAAGAGTCGGCGAGTGTCACTCGCCGACTCTTTTTTTGCGATGAGAGCTGTGTCGGTATTTGCATACTTATTGCATTTGTGCATTTCAAAAAACCCGAATCCCTTGTGTTTATCAGGGGTAGACGGGCTTTTTTTCTTTCGCAAGTGAAACGTTCGCTTCGCTCACTGCGCCCGTGGTGCCCACTGCGCGCTTGGCGCGCGCGCTTTATTTTCTTGTAACAAAGTGGTAGTATTGAGGCAAAAGGAGGCGATGAAATGAAAAAATCTATCGCAATTGTACTGTCGCTTGTGCTGCTTTCGTCGGTTGGCGTATTTTTTGCCGGCTGCGCAGGAGGTGCCGGCGGTGACGCGCCTGTTCAAATCGTAATTTACTCACAGCTCGCAAACTTTTCCGGCGAGCAAAGAGGCTGGGCGGGCGAAGTTTTCTTGGAAGAGTTTAACGCCGTTGTCCAAATTATTCCCGACGCGGACGGAACCTTTGCAACGCGCATGGAGGCGGGCTTTTTGGGCGACATTGTGCTTTTCGGAAGCAGCGGCAGGGAGTATCTGAACGCGGTCGAGGCGGGTATGCTTTTCGACTGGGAAGAAGATGACCTTGTGCAAACCTACGGCCCGTTTATTTGGGAAAACATGCGGCTCGCGCTTGAAACAAACCGCGAGTTAAGCGGCGGAAGAATCCACGGCTTTGGCTTCAATGTCGCGCAAAGCGGCGAGGACCACGAGGATTTCTTCTACTATCCGTACATCAGGTGGGATTTGTATGTCGAGCTCGGAATGCCCTATGTCGGCACGCTGGAGGATTTTATCCCCGTGCTTGAGGCAATGGTTGCTCTTGAACCGTACAACGAATTCGGCCAGCGTAATTTTGCCGTTTCGTTTTTCCCGGACTGGGACGGCGATATGGTTATGATGGTTAAATCCACGGGCGCGCTTTACGGCTACGACGAGTTTGGCTTTGGGCTTTACTGCACGCAGACGCAAACGTTCCAGCCCATTTTTTACGAAAACGGCCAGTACCTTCGCGCGCTTCGTTTCTACAATCAACTTTTCCAGCGCGGACTTATGGACCCGGACTCTATGACACAAACCTTTGACGATATGCGCGAAAAATATCTGACGGGACGCGCGATGTGGAATATTTTCAGCTGGATGGCAGACCCGTTTAATACCGAAGAAAATATGGCGGAGGGCAGAGCAATGATGCCCCTTGCCGCAAGCGACCAGCGCAATATCGTTTACGGCCTGAACCCCTTCGGCGGCACTCGCGTTTGGACAATCGGCGCGCAATCCGCGCACCCCGAGCTTGCGATGCAAATTATCAACTGGTTCAGCACACCCGAAGGCTCATTGACATTCTTCTACGGGCCGCGCGGCATTATGTGGGACTACAATGCGTACGGCAACACCTACCTTACGGAGCTTGGTCTTCTTGCACAACAAGACGCAGACGCCGCGATATTCACGATGGGCGACTGGACGGGAAGCTACAGAGAAGGCGAATTCCAGCACAATCTGCCCACATGGGCGCGTGAGGCAACAAACCCCGATTCCGCCGACGGCGAATGCTTTAACTGGGAAGTTTGGCGCAGCACCCTTGAAACCCGATACATTCACCCGATAGAGCAACACTGGCGCGACCATTTTAACGCCGTCCGCGCCGACGATTACCTGATTTCCCGCGGGCATTACTCCATTTCAATCGGCTCAACCTTCCAAATGGCACGACGCGATTCCGAATTTGAGCTTATTTGGAACCAAATCGCGGGCGTGATAAGAAGCGGAACATGGCGCGCGCTTTACGCCGAAAACGACGAGGAATTCGAAGAAATTGTCGCGGAAATGATTGAAAACGCATACGCTTTCGGCCTTGCACAAGCGTACGAATGGCTTTTCGAGCAAGCCGCCCTTCGCCGCGCCGCCGAAGAAGCTGCAATGGGAAGATAGCGCGCCAAGCGCGCAGTGGGCGAAGCGAACGTTTCCCGCGCCACCGGGGGCACGTGTCGGAGGCGACGCGTTCCCTCGAAGCCGGGAGCAGTTTCCTCGCCCGTAAACAAAAGAGTCGGCGAGTGTCACTCGCCGACTCTTTTTTTTGAACACAGGTTCTTAACACGTATATTTCAACTGACAAGACGTCCCGGGATATGTGCTGTTAAAGGTGGAAATAACGCAGATTCAAGACGAAGAAAGTTGACAAAAACGCACATTCGCAATATTCTCCCACGTTTGACACTTGCGAAAGAAAAAAAGCCCGTCTACCCCTGATAAACACAAGGGATGTCCCCGGTGCCCAATGCGCGCTTGGCGCGCTTTTTTATTCCGTTTTTCATTTTACAATAGGCAATCCCCACGATTTGTCGCGGGAATACACTTGAAAGCAACGCAATAGTCGAATATAATCACAGGAAAGAACCACCTTCGCCCGACAAGCCAAAGCAAAGGGGAAACGAAAAATGAATAGTACCCCGCTCATTTTTAATCGTGAAATATTAAAAAAGTATTTGGATAATTTTCAGATGTCAGCCGTTTCCGATTATGAGAAAAAATATTCGGAAATACAAAAATGGAAAAAATCCGTAGATGAGGGGCGTTTTCATAAAACAAAGGAAACGTCCATTCAGGGGCGTTTTTTAAGTACGATTTTTGATGAAGTTTTGGGGTACGCTTCAATAGATAGCGCGGACGAATGGAATCAATACGCGGAATATAAATCCGTGCTGGATAGCACCCGAGCAGATTGCGTTTTGGGTTTTTTATCGTCAAGCAGTGAAACTGTCCGTGCCGTTATGGAATTAAAAGACGCAAGCACCAACTTGGATAAAAAGCAAAATCGCGACAACCACCTTTCCCCTGTAGAGCAGGCTTTTCAATACGCACACAAAAACGGCAGCGGTTGTGGTTGGGTTATAGTTTCAAACTTTATCGAAATTCGATTATACAAATCTGCAAGCTCGTTGGAATACGAACAATTTTTTGTTGCAAATTTAGATGATGAAGCCGAGTTTAAGCGATTTTATTTTTTGCTGTGCAAGGACAATCTCATTACAAAAACGGGCAAGTCGATTGTAGACAGACTCTACGATGAAAACGAACTCGCCCGCGCCGAAATCTCAAATCAATTTTATAACGATTACAAATCCCTGCGCTCAGACCTTTTCGACGCCCTAAAAGAAAACAACTCCGACACCGACCAGTTAACCCTTTTCGGCAAGGCGCAAAAAATCCTTGACCGCTTTATTTTTGTGTGTTTTTGCGAAAATCGTATGCTGTTACCGCAGGGAATTTTCAAAAAAGTGTTGCAAGCCGCAAAATCTTCCTATGTGCTGGAACGAAAAAATCTTGTGTGGGAACAATTCAAGGGCTTGTTCCAATCCATAGACAAAGGCAACCCGCCTATGCAAATAAACGGCTACAACGGCGGCTTATTCAAGCAAGATGAAATTTTAGACGCGCTTGCTGTTCCCGACAATGTTTTAGAAAATTTTCAAAAGTTGGTGGATTACGACTTCGGTTCTGACCTCAACGTAAATATTTTGGGGCATATTTTTGAATATTCTATTGCCGATATTGAAGCGGTTAAGGCGCAAATTGAAGGCAAAGATGTTGACCGTTCCACAAGCAAGCAAAAATCGGACGGAATTTACTACACCCCCGATTATGTAACAAAATTTATCGTTGAGAAAACAATCGGACGTTGGCTTGATGATGAAAAGGAGAAAATCAAGAAAGACTTTTTCGGAGCGAACGGCTACATAGCTTCCGGCATACCCGAATTAAAAGGGCGTAAAATAGCAATTGCCAAGTGGGAAGAAATATCGGAAAAATATGACGATGACAGAGTAAATTACCCTGCCGCCGTGAAGAAATTACACATTGATTTTTGGGGAACTTATGTAGATCGGGTGAAATCAATAAAAGTGCTTGACCCGGCCTGCGGGAGCGGGGCATTTTTAAATTGTGCATTTGATTATCTTTACGCAGAAGTGTGTTATGCCGTTGAAATGTATGAATCTTTGCGTGAAGGGCAAATGCCGCTTTTTCATTACGATACGCACATTTTAGAAAATAATCTTTTCGGCGTAGACTTGAATGCAGAAAGCGTGGAGATTACAAAATTGTCATTGTGGCTTAAAACAGCCGACAACAAAAGACCGCTTGCAAACCTTGATGAAAGTATAAGGACGGGCAACTCCATTATTTGCGACAAGGAAATTATCGAGGACGTTGCCTTTGATTGGCACGCTGAGTTTCCCGACATCATGGCGCAAGGCGGCTTTGATGTGGTTATTGGCAACCCTCCGTATGGTGCGAGTTTAACCCAAGCCGAAAAGGATTACATCACCGCAAACTATGCCACCACGGAATATAATTTTGACACATATAAGACTTTCATGGAATTGGGGCTGAAGCTGACCAAACAGGGGGGATACATGGGCTTCATCACCCCAAACACATATTTTGTATTGGAAAAAGGCGCGACAAAACTTCGCAAGTTTTTATTCGAAAATTACACACTTCTTGACATTGTTGAGCTGTTTGGCGTATTTCCCACTGCGGTGGTTGAACCGGCTATTTCTGTGTTCAAAAACGCAAAACCACGCGACGAAGATGAATTGGAAGTTATTTCAATCCCGCGCAAAACAGATCTGGCTTCCACGTTTATAAAAGACGGACTTAAAACTCCGTTTTCGCAAACGGAATTACGCGAAAAAGAAGGATATCTGTTCAACTATAGGGCAACAGAGAGGGAAAAAAACATACGGCATAAAATTGAATCAATGTCAATGCCGTTGTCAACATATTTTCACGTTCTTGCAGGCGTTAAGCCATATGAAAAGGGAAAAGGCACCCCCCCGCAAACGGCGGAAACATTAAGCGACAAGCCATTTGAGGGCTATGAAAAACTTGATGACAGTTGGCGACCGCTTGCAAGAGGCAGAACAATCGGACGATATACAGATGCATGGGACGGCGAATATATAAAATATGGTGAATGGCTTGCCGCGCCAAGAAATCCGAAACTTTTCGCAGGGGAAAAATTGTTTATAAGGCAAACCGGCGACTATCCGGTTGCGACGTATTATGGCAATGGAAAAATTGCAAAAAACACGATTCATTGCATTTTCCATTTTGATGAACAATCCGAAGTCTCGTTGAAGTACGCGCTTGGGCTTATTAACTCCAAACTGATGAAATGGGTGTTTCGGCTTGATAATTTCCATATCGTAGGTAAGCCTTTGGCAGAAACAAAGAAAATTTATGTAGAACGCTTGCCCATCATTATCGCCCCCGACCAACAGCCCATAATCACCCTCGTAGATGACTTGCTCGAAAAATGCCAATTCCGCTTTGACAGAGCAAAGGAATTTGCGAATTTCATCTCTGCCCGATTCACTCCCTCAAAAATCACGGAAAAGCTGTCAAATTTCTACACGCTGGAATTTGACGGCTTTTTAGTCGAACTTAAAAAGCAAAAGTCAAAATTAAGCATGTCGCAAGAAATGGAATTAATGCCGATTTTCAACGAAAAGGCAAAAGAGCTTCGTGCAATTTCAAAGCAAATCGAAATACTTGATGCCCAACTTGACGAATCCGTTTTCACATTGTACGGCATTACCCCCAACGAGCGTGAAATTATAGGATAACTGTGCGGGCGCAGGACAGCACAATCAAACAAACATGCGGCGTCACGATTTCACCATTGCCCGAATTTTTCCAATCATCGAAAGCGAACCCAGCGCGATAATGACGCTGTAAAACTCGGCGATTTCAAAGGTGTGCGCAACGCCTTCGGCGATACTTTCGCAAACGACGGCATCGCCGGTTACATATTTTTTAAGCTCGGATGCGGGCAACGCGCGGGGATTTTCGGGCGTCACAAGCACGAATTTTTCAGGAACAAAATCGGAAAGCAGACGCGCCATTTCTATAAAATCTTTGTCCTCCAAGACGCCGAAAATAACAATGGGATGCACGCCGGGGGCGATTTTTTCAAGAGTCGCAAGGGTCGCGGCAACCCCCTGCGGATTATGCGCGGTATCAACAATAAACACAGGGTCGCGGCGCAAAACCTCAAAACGTCCGGGCCAAACGGTTTCACGCAAGCCGTTTTGCAATGCCTTCTCGGAAATTTCCCATCCCCGCGCACGCAAGATTTCCACCGTTTCAATCACAACGGCGGCGTTTCGCAGTTGATGCTCCCCGAGCAAGGAAACGGTAAAATTTTCGCCGCGGTAATAGAATTTTTGCCCGTCCGGAAAATCATTTCCGGATTCGTTCCCGGATTCGTTCCCGGCTCCATTCCCGGCTCCATTTCCGGCTTCAAGAAACCGCTCCGCCTCCGAAACATTCCCCCGGCTACAAATTTCCGCTTCACTCACAAACGTAACAGCCGCGTCCATCTCCGCACATTTTTCCCGCAAAACCCTCTCAACCGAAACTGCTTGAGGGTGGCACACAACCGCTCCGCCCTGCTTAATTATCCCGGCTTTTTCCCTCGCGATTTTCTCAATCGTTCCGCCAAGCTGCGCCATATGGTCAAGCCCGATTGCGGTAATAATCGCGACCTCGGGCGTGTCGATAACATTCGTCGAATCAAGCCGCCCGCCCATTCCGACCTCAAGCACAACAATATCGCATCCCTCGCGGAAAAAATGCAAAAATGCGAGCGCGGTAATAATTTCGTACTCCGTGGGCTTGTCCGACATTTTTTCCGCCGCCCGCGCAACTTCGACCGCAAGCAAAATAAGCGCGTCATCGGAAACCGCCGCGCCGTTTATTTGAATCAGCTCGTTAAATTTATGCACAAACGGCGACGTAAAAAGCCCCGTTTTATGCCCCGCCGCTTGCAAAACGCTCGCAAGCATCGCCGCTGTCGAACCTTTGCCGTTAGTCCCCGCGATATGAACAAATCTCAGCTTTTTCTGCGGCGAACCCAAGTGCAACACAAGCTCCGAAATCCGCGAAAGCCCAAGCACACTGCCCTTCCACGTAGTTCCGTGAATAAACTTCATCGCGTCTTCGATTGTGTGTATCTTCATTTGAAATTCCTTCTTTTGGGGCGTGTAGCCATTACCGAATTAACGCGCCGTAATCCTACATCAAATAAGCCCGTCGAATCCCCTCAAAATCCTCCGAATCAAGGAACATAAACCCAAGCTCAACAAGCTCCAGCCCGCTTAAATCGAAAACAAGCCGCCCCGGTTCTCTCGTTATACGTTCGTGATAGCTGCGAAACTGCGTCCAGCCCTCGTTTTCTAAATTCGCCGAAAACAGAAAATCGCCTGCCATTTCCTCGATGTCAATTTCAACAATGGCGAACTCCGCCGCGTCAAGTATTCCCGGCGGGACAATCCACTGCACAAGCCCGCCGATATTCGCCGCGCGCGTAAGCTCGTGAGGGAAAAGAGGGCGGGGCATTGCGGGACCAAGGGGCGCACCATATGCGGCGAAGAAAATTTCCACCATTGCTTCGTTCCATTCGCCTGTTGTGCGATTAAACAAATCGTCGTTGGCATGTCCCGAGGTATTCCACCAAACCGACGGCACGCCCAGCTCCGCAAGTTCGGCATAGTATCTTTCGCTCCAAATCGACATTTCTTCGGCGGGCATTTCAAGGGGGCTGGTTTCTTTGATAACGATAGGAATTCCGCGCTCGAGTCCCGCGCTTATTTGCGCAAGCTGGTTATCCTCGCGGCCGAGGTAAAAAAATGAGCCAAACATAACGTAGGGGTCATCAGGGTGTTCATAGAGATAGATTAAATTGGAGTCAGCCTGTACCGTTGTGAGATGTACGATGCGTTGGTCGTTGTGACCGCCGCTTGTACGGATTACATCGAGGACGAAGGTGCTTAGTTCGTTTGCCGTTGCGGCAAGAACGGGAATTTCATCGGCAAACCTGTCGGGACACCAAAACCAGCCGTCATGCCCCGGGCGCGGCTCGTTCATTGGCTCGAACATTAGTTGCTCGGGGTAATATTTGAAGCGTTCGGAAACCTGCGTCCACACGGCGTAAAGCCAGCGTTCCGCCTCTTCGTGCGGGCCTTCGTGCATAAAGCGGTACAAGTATTCCTCGTGGTGCGTGTTTAAAATTACATAAAGTCCCGCGCTAATCGCCCAATCCACGGCATTTTGAACCCTGTCCATCCACGCCGGGCTTATTGTAAATTCATCGTCGATAAAGCGCGGCTCCCACGACACGGGGATTCGAACCGTTGAAAATCCCCTTTGCGCGATGGCCTCAAACTGCCACGGCTCGACTTGCGCCGCACCCCAAATCGTCTCCATTTCCGTGACAGGGCAGCCCGTGAACCACGGATTTTCGGCATGAACCCGAGCGTCCATTGTGTTGCCGATATTTATACCCATGCCGAGACGGGACATCATGTCCCATCCCGTGACAGGGGTGAAGGTGGGGGCTTCGGGTTCGGCGGGCTCGCCGTTGCCGCCGCTACATGCCGCAAGAGCCATCACTGACGCGAGGGCGATTAAAATGCAAAATTTTTTCATGGCTGATTCCTCTTTTTGAATAGATTTTATCAGGGCGTGTAGCCACTTAGGCTACACGCCCTAATCCGTTCCTTTCAGCGGTTTTCATCAAGCGTTTTCGTAGACCGCCCCCGCCTGCAAGTCGGTATCCTGCAAAAGCTCGCTAACGGTAACAAGACGATATTTCTGCAAAAGCGCGGGAACAACGCGTTCCATTGCCAGTGCCGTCGAGTCGTACAAATCGTGGCAGAGGATAATCGCACCGTCGTGAACGCTTGACATGATGCGCTCGAAAACCAGGTCAGCGTCCCGACATTCCCAGTCCAGTGGGTCAACAGACCAATTTATAATTGCGTAATCAAGTTTGCGCGCGACCGTCTTCAAAGTGTCGCTTAACGCGCCGTATGGGGTACGAAGCAGTTTCGGGCTTATTTGGGGCGGCGCAATAACCGCGCAAATCGCCGCCTCTGTGTCGCGCAATTCTTTTTCAATCGCGTCCGCGCCGCTCTCTGCCAAATTCGGGTCTTTGCAGTGGCTCCAAGTATGGCTGATTATCTCGCTTCCCTCGGCGCGCGTACGGCGTACAATTTCCGCGTTCTCCGCGATTTTATGCCCCAGCACAAAAAAACTCGCCCGCGCATTATGCGCCGCGAGAGTGTCCAAAATTTTAAGCGTGTACTCGCTCGGTCCGTCGTCGAAGGTTAGCGCGATTTTTGGTTTTAACATTTGAATCGCCTCCTGTTGTAAGAGTAAGTCTATTGTAAGTCTTTATACACCCCGTCAAGGGAAATTATATCGCAATTGTGAAGCATACCTTTGGAAAAAACGAAGCACGCAAGCCCCGCAATTGTCTGCCACGCCGTACTGCGACGTGCCTTTAAGGCCCGCAAAACTCGGGAAAAACATCATCAAAAAAAGACGAAAAAAATTCCCTTGAGTAAAAGGAAATTCGGATTGGCGGCGTCGTAGGTGTCTCCGAATTCGGGCATCCCCGCGCGAAGCGAAGATATCACGAAAAACGACATAAGGAACTGTCCGGAAATAACTTGCCTGTTTGGGCTTGTCTTTTTGCCGCACTGCTTCGTCGCAAAAAACCTTGCGACCCTCTAGGTCGCGGCGG
>WRGX01000152.1 GCA_009786975.1 Defluviitaleaceae bacterium | reverse complement strand
CCTCGAAGCCGGGAGCAGTTTCCTGGCCCATAAAAAAAATTGAGTCGGCGAGTGTCACTCGCCGACTCAATTCTGCAAAAAAATTTTTAACACCGGAGGGATTAAAATGAACGAAACCACAGAAACAAAAAACGAAACAAAAAATGAATCAAAAAACGAAGCAAAAAAAAGCGGAAGCACAATTCGGATTGTGCTGATTTTGACCGTATTTCTCGCGGGCGTCGCGGCGGTCGGAATTTACTTTGTGTGGCGAAGCGCGGGATATCTCACGACGGATAACGCCCGCGTAACAACCACGCAATTCAACGTTATGTCAACAATTCCGGGAACGCTTGAGCGATTTAATCTCTACGAAGGACAATACGTTGCAGAAAACGATATTATCGGCTGGGTCGAAAACGGCGAAACAATGCGTTCGCCCTTTGACGGCCTCGTTGTTCGCGCCGACGCAAGGCAGGGCCAGCAGGTCTCGCCTATGGACCGCCTCGCCGTTATCGCCGACGTAAATAATATTCACATACGCGCCTATGTAGATGAAACCGACGTGGGGCGGCTTTATCGCGGACAAAATGTCTATGTAACAATCGACCCCTTCGGCAACCACCAATTCACGGGCTATATCTCGGAAATTTCTCGAATAACAAGCGCGGAGCTTGCGGGGCAGTCGTTATTTTTTAACACGGGCGGTACGTTTACGCGGGTTGTTCATATTTTGCCGATTGAAATTACGATTACCGACGACGTGCTTTTGGATGAATTCATCGGCGTGAACGCGCGGGTTCGGATACCGCTGCGTGATTAAAATCAATAACATCAAGCAGTTTTAACAATCCGCTCTTTTTCCGCGCGGAAACATGGCAAACCGCGCCCCCCTCGGTCATCTCAAGCGCGTACTTCCCCTGTCGCAAATCATGCACGGCGGTTTTGGGAATATTGCTTACATTAACGATACATGATTTATGACAGCGGAAAAACAAGCCTCCGGGCAGCTCCTGCAAAACGTCTGCAACAGTGCCGTAAAGCCTGTAGCGGCGTTTTTTTGTGTGCAAAACAATCAGCTTCGAGCCGGAATTTTCTGTTTCGAAAAACAAAATATCGTCGAGACAGCAAGAAATTCGCCCGCCGCTTTGCTCCTTGAAAACAAACGAACCGTTCGGAGGACGCGAAACGTGTTTGTCGTAGGCGTCGTCGATGCATTCGCAAATTTGGCGGCACATTTCGTCTTCGTCGGTCCTTTGAATATACGCCAACGCCTCGAGTTTGTATTCAAATGTAAGCGGCAAAAAGTCCGCATTGTCGGCAAGAAATACAATAAATCCGCGCGGGTCATATCTGCGAATCATTCGCGCCGCTTCAATGTCGAAATTTCCGCCAAGTTCTAAAAAATACAGGCCGTTGACCCGAAATTGCTCGATATGAAAAATGATTTTGCGCGGGTTTCCCGTACAAATCGAAATTTCCATATCAAGCCGTTTTTTGCCGATATGACTATGTATGCATTTAAAAAGTGTGTCCGAGTTATTATTTTCGCACAAAAAAACAGAAAGCACAGCGGCACCCTCCCGGCAATTTTCGGCGCATCCGTGCGTTCCTTCATCCTATTTATAATATCGGACATGTGCGAAAAATTTTTAACCCCATTTTCCGTAAACGTATTAATAACATACGTTTGCGGAAAACGCGTTGCGAAATCGGGCGCAGATGCCGATATTGCATTTGAGACAAAATGAAACACAGAGCAGGAGGAAATTTCCTATGAAAATATCAAACCCAACCCCGCCGCCAACATGGCTGTCGGAATTACGAGCGAGTAACGGCAACGGAGGTTTATTGCCGACGGGCTTGTCGCAAGAGCATCTTGAATGGCGAACAAACAAGCAAAATCCCGTGTTCCGCGCGAATCAATTCCTTAACGGCATCCCGGGTCGGGAAGGATTTGAAGAACCGCTCGGCGTACAGGCGATGACTCAAATCCTGCGCGAAAACGGCATCGAATTGCCCGAAAACGCCCGCTTTAACATCAGCGTAAACCGATACGGCGGCGTCGAAATAACCGGGCTCGACAATGACACGCTTGCGCGAGAAATCGAACAAGCCATGAGTTACGACGCCCGAATGATTCTTTCCGTCCTGGCGATGTTTGCAGAATCCGCAAGAGTCCTCGACGGAAACCCAAGCAACACAAGCAACGGATTGTCAATCGAGCAATCGCGCCTGATACAAATCCAATCGAATTTAATGGATTTCGGCGTCGGCCTGCAAGATTTGCGCCTCGTTGACGGCAGAATTCAAGGCTTGCCGCAGGAGCTTCACGATAAAATCTACGGCGACAGAACCGCATGGCTCGCCGGAATGGACCCGGCTCAAGCAACATGGGAAAGCCAAAACATCGACCGCATACGAGACAGCGCAATCCATTTCCTGCAAAACGGAACGTCGCACATCCCCGCCCCAAATATATCGCTGACATTCGCCGACGGCCGCATAATCGTAAATTCCACCGGCGGATTTAACGCGACTGCATAAGTCAAAAAGGAGGAACACACATGCAAATCTCAAATTTATTACCCCCCGCCTTCGCCGGAAGAATCAATGAAATGAAAGAAAACGAGCGTGCATTTTTTGTCCCGTGCGATGAGGATGCAGACGAAGACGAGCTATGTATGGTGGAAAAGTTGCGTGCCGCCGTGGAGGAATACAGGGATAAAGTCCTGCGCGGGCTAAACGCGCTGTCCGAAGAAGAAATCCAAGAAAGAATCGCAGATTTCAGATTGAGATTCGAACCGATAACCGAAGAACAAATCGCCGAATTCGAACGGCTGGTTGCCGAATTTGAATCTGCACTCCGAGACATGGAAAAAAACGGGCGCGTTAGGCTGCTGGTTTCATCATCGGAAACCGACGAAGGCGAATACGCCCGCTCGCTCATGCCGTCGAATCTGCCGTTGCAGCGCGCCTTAATCCCCTAACCCGTTAAAATGAACCCTCCATTTGCAACCCAAAAATTTCGCCGCCCGTCGCGGCAGCTTGAAGACTTTTTTGAAGTCGCGAATTAACAACTCGGGCGAAAAATTTGGTGTGCCGATGTAATTTACCGAAATAATTTTGTCGGAAACGCTTAAAACAACATCCTCAAGCTCCAGCAGGTTTTTATGCACAGCGTCGAGGTTCGGCAGGTCGAAAATCCTATTGCGCGAAATGTCAATTTTGTCCGCAATAACCAACGCCGCGCCTATTGCACTACAGATTTTTTTTCCGTCGGAATGGTCGTCGATTGCCTGGACAATCGACGACTTTTCATTTGGCGAAAAATCGTCACGACTCAGAAAAATTTTTGCCAGAGCGGCACTTTTTTTCGCATGCTTGCGACGCCCCGCGATTATTCCGATATCGTGTAAAAGTGCGGCAATTTTGCCCATCTCAACCGTTCGCGCATCATACCCAAGCTCCGAAAGCACCTGCTCCGTCGCCGCAACAACGCGCATCGCGTGACCCCGCCCGTGACACGAAACAATTTCGCCCCGATGCATCTCATTTATCCCATCCAGTATTTTCGCAATATCGCCGTCGTTCAAATATTTTTCATACATAAAGAACGCCTCCTGTTTTCCAAGACAATCTTGCTTCACATACCATGTAACCCTATTTCCCGAGGCAAAACTCCGCGAAAATCCTATCCACAATATCATCGCCAATCTCCACGCCCAAAATCTCGCCAAGCGCGAGATACGCCGCGCGAAGCGGCACCGAAACCAAATCCTCCGGCACCCCCGCGCCAAGCTCCCGCTCCGCCTGCTCAACACATCCAATCGCGCGCGCCAAAAGCACCTCATGCCGCTCCCGCGTAATAATTTCCGCCTCCGCACCCTCGCCAACACCGTCGGCTATGAATTTTTCCTCGATGCGCCGGAAAAGATTTTCCAACCCATCCCCCGTCTTCGCCGAGATTTTTAAGACCTCGGGGGGAACTTTTTTTGGAAAAAAAGTTTCCCCCGAACCCTCTCGCGCACTTCCTGCGCCGACCGTGCGGTCTGCCGCCGACGCGGCACCCGACTTCGCCGGGGGTGTGTTCCCTTCAAAAAAATTTTCATTTGGAAGCGCGCGTCGCGCGGTCTTCAGGTCGGATTTGTTCATTAAAATAATTACCGGTTGGTCGAAGTCGTTGATTATTTCGACGTCTTCGGCGGTTAACCCGACGGTTGCGTCGGCTACATACAGGATTAGTTCGGCGTCGTGGGCGGCGGAGCGGGTTTTTTCTATGCCGATTTTTTCGATTGGGTCGGTGGTTTGGCGCAAACCGGCGGTGTCGGTTAGGGACAGGGCGATTTCGCCGATTCGGACTTGCTCGGTTAGAGCATCACGGGTTGTGCCGGCGGTTTCGTGTACGATGGCGCGGTCTTCGTGTAAAATTGCGTTTAAAAGGGTGGACTTGCCGACATTGGGACGGCCGATAATTGCGGTGCGGATTCCGTCACGAATTATGCGGCCCGTGCGTGAGGTTGCGTGGAGGCGGCGCAGAGTCTCGAGTAAGTCACCGCATTCCGCCAAAATTTCGGCGGCGTTGCGGGCTTCGTCCTCGTGTTCGGGATAGTCGATTGACAGCTCGATATGCGCGAGCCACGACAAAATTGTGTCGCGGGCGGTTTGGATTTTTTGCGAAAGCCCGCCGCCAAGCTGGCGAACGGCCGCTCGCCGTGCCGCCGAAGTTTTTGCGGAAATTAGGTCCATAACGGCCTCGGCCTCGGCAAGATTAATCCGACCATTCAAAAAAGCGCGTTGCGTGAACTCACCGGGTTCAGCCAATCGCGCTCCGTTTTTTATTACAATCCCCAAAATTTCGCCCAAAACAAACATGCCGCCGTGTGCATAAATTTCAACGCAGTCTTCCCGCGTAAACGAACGCGGCGCGGCGAAAAAACAGACCATTACTTCGTCGATAACGTCATCGATAATCTTCGTTTCGTTGCTGCGAATCTTTCCGTAGTACATTTTGTGCGATTCAAAATTTTCACGACGGGGAGCAAAAATTTTTTTCAAAACGCAGAACGCGTCGCTCCCGGAGATGCGCAAAACGCCGACAGCCCCCTGTCCGTGGGCGGAGGCTATCGCGGCAATTGTATCGGGGTTATTTAGGCGAGATAACGACATGCCTGTACGGCTCGTTTCCATCGCTGTGGGTTTTAACATTTCGGTCGTTTTGAAGCATTGTGTGGATTACGTGACGTTCGAAACGTGTCATTGGTTCGAGCTTAACGCTTTGGCGCGTATCGCGGACTTTGCGGGAAATTGTGCGGGCGAGGCTTTCCAAAGTGTCGCGGCGGCGGCGGCGATAATTTTCCGTGTCGATTACTACACCCATTTGCAGCTCGCCGTGGCGTCCGACCGCCAAATTCGTTATATATTGCAGGGCATCGAGGGTTTGCCCGCGCTTTCCTATTAAAATGCCCATGTGTTCGCAGGTCAAATTTACATACAAATTTTTGTCCTTTTGGTTTGCTTCTATTTTTACATCAAGACCCATCGCAAGGGTTACTTCGCGCAAAAAGTCTTTTACGGCTTGAATCGGTTCGGGTTTGCGCTCGACGCGAACTTTTACGGGGCGCGAACCGATGCCGAGAAAACCTTTCGCTCCTTCGTCGAGCACGATGATTTTCACTTCGTTACGTGCTGCCCCGAGAACCTTTAACGCCTCCTCGGTTGCTTCTTCGACTGTGCTTCCAAGCCTTTCGGTGCTGTCAACTTTATTTTCGATATCCATTTAGGCACTCCCATCTATTTTTTCTTCTTTTTCACCGGAACAACTTCGACAACTTCGGGTTCTTTTGAAAATGGCAAACGGATTTTTACGCCGGATTTTTTAAGCATGATAATGTCTTGAACAATTTGGAAAATTTGCCCGGTTATCCAGAAAATTCCTACGGCGGCAACAAGATTTATCGTGAAAAACGCAATCATTACGGGCATTACAAACAGCATCATTTTTTGCATCATGGCGGTGCGTTCGTCTGCGTTCGGGTCATATGTGCGTTGTTGCATCAGCCACGACGAGAAAAACATTGATATACCGGTCAAAACGGCGATTACTATGCCGCTGTTTTCAACCATGCTTACGCCCAAAAACGTCTCGATTGTGCTGATTTCATTTACGGCGGCGTATATGGCATCGCGCTGCGCCGCGTCGGTAATCGCGCCGAAAACAGTGTACCAGTCGGCGGACTCGAAGCGGCTTATTACGCGGGCGAGATGCTCGGGTATGCCCAAAACAATTGCATCCAAGCCGTGATTGTCAATGTAAATACGCAGGGCTTCCGGGTCTGCGGCAGTGGCTTGCGGCACTTCGGCAGCAATTTGTCTTAAATTTTCCATCCAATCGTAGGGAATAATTCCGGATTGTCCCGACGGACCGACCTCGCCCGACGGCACAATCGCAATTTGGTGAATTATGCCCCCCGGGCCTATTATCCCGGGAATTTCCAGCAGTTGCGACGCGATGTGTTCATATTCACTTCGCAAATTTCCGATGTACACCGCCGAATTTCTCATAACCGTGTTAAGTCCGATAAACAGCGGCATTTGAATAAGCAAAGGCAAACAGCCCGTAAGCGGGTTCGCGCCGTGTTTTGCCATAAGCGCGCTTTGCTCTTGTTGCATTTTTTTCATTACTTCGGGGTCTTTATTGTTGCCGTATTTTTCTTTCAGCTTGTCCAGTTCGGGCTTGAGTTCGCGCATTTTCATTATGGACTTTTGCGATTTTAGTGTTAACGGAAGGAGGACAAAACGAAAAATTATCGTCATTATAACAATGGCGATACCCAGCGAATTTGCGGGACCGAGGACGCTTAGTATTCCGCCGAAAATTTGGTCGATTATAAAGCCAAAGCCTACGGAAATGGGTTCGGTAATCGAGCGAAAAAATCCTCCGGACGCCTCTAACTGGCGCGAAGTATCCTCCATTGCACATGCCGTCATTGCTATAAACGTCGCTTTTGTAATGTCAATCAAGATTTTCCTCTTTCCATCAGCTTGCAAAAAATCACGACGCTTCGACGCGTTTTCGGGCGTTTTTTGCAAACGTTTTTTTGCCGCAAAGCAAAAAAAGATTTCCTACTTTACGGGGTCATAGCCGCCTTTAGAGAAAGGTTGGCATCGCAAAAGTCGCCACGCGCCCATGCATCCCCCGCGCATTACTCCGTAACGCCGGACGGCCTCGTACATATAATCGCTGCACGACGGAAAAAACCTGCATTGTACGCCAAAAAACGCCAATCCGGGCGAAACAAATCGTTTGTAAAATCGCAAAATCGCCAAAACCGCCGCTTTCATTTTAACTCACCGCTCCGAGCTTTTTTAGCAAATACGTAAGCGATTCGCAAACGCTTGCAAAGGCGGTGCCGCGCGGGATTTCGCCGGATGGTGCGCGCGCGATGACGATAAAATCGAAGAAAGGTAGTTTCTTGTTCGAAGTATCGTCCCCGTTTTCGGGGGCATGTTCTTGCCGTTGACACGCGTAAATGGTCTTAAAAAACTCGCGAACAAGCCGTTTCACGAGATTTCGCTTAACGGCGCACCCAACTTTTTTGCCCACCGACAACCCCAGCCTGCTTGTTTCCAAGTCATTTTTCGCGGCATAAAGCACAAAGAGCGGCGTTGCCGCGCTTTTTCCACGCGAAAAAACACGCTTAAACTCCGCGGTTTTTTTCAGGGAAACAAGCGGCCTAGGCACTTAATTTAACACGGCCCTTTTTGCGGCGGCGCATAAGAACTTTGCGTCCGTTCGTCGTACTCATGCGCTTGCGAAAGCCGTGTTCGCGGCTACGCTGACGTTTTTTCGGTTGATAGGTTCTCTTCATTATATATCACCTCAATTTCATTACGTTTCCTAAGTTCGCTTCGTGAAGTCGATTCATAAAAACCAGCAAACGACATTATAGCTCTTACTTATTTTTCCGTCAATACACGTGGATTTGTGCGCACGTTATCCTAACGCAAGGGCGCAAAGTCCCTACGGAAAAACTTACGAAATTTTTTCACATTAAATAAAAAAGAGTCGGCGAGTGACACTCGCCGACTCTTTTTTTGCGGACCGGGAAACTGCCCCCGGCTTCGAGAGAACGCGCCGCCGCCGACACATGCCCCCGGTGCCCACTGCGCGCTTGACGCGCTTTTTTATACATAAGGTCTAAGGCAGCACCCAAAAAACTTCGACATCGGCAAGAAGTTCTGCCGATTCTTCCGCGCCCAAAATAAAGGCGGCGAGCGAGAGGATTTCCGCCGTAATGCCGCAGGGGTAAATTACTGTTACCGAGCGTGTTTGGATTGCGGGCATTAGTGTGCGCGGGTCGATTATATGGTGATACATCGCGTTGTTTACGGTGTAATAGCGCAGATAGTCGCCGCTTGTGAAAACGGCAGTGTCTGTTACGAATATGGCCTCCAGGATTTCGTCGGGGTTATTTGGGTCTAAAATTCCCACGCCCCACGTGTCCCGATTACCGCTTCGCGGGCCGCTTGCCAAACGTACATCGCCGCCCACGGACAATGTGAACGCCTCGAAACCCGCGTCAAGAGCCGCTTGTGCCGCGCGCTCTATGGCAAAACCTTTGGCTATGCTTCCGACGTCCAAGTACATATTGTGATATCGCAGGAAAACGCTGTTCCCGTCGACTATTACATCCGAAATATTTGTAAATCCGGCGGCTTCGAGTAAATCGTCCGTGCTTGGCAAAATTTCTTCGGCACGAGATATGTATTCCCGCCAAATATTCGTAACGGGGCCTATTGCGATGTTTACAATTCCGTTTGTTTGGTCATATGCATCAATTCCCGCTTCAAGCATGGCAATTACATCGGGATGGACGTAAACAGGGCGGATTCCCGCATAAGTGTTAGTTGTTTTGATATTGCTTATCCCTTCGTAATCGTTGAATTGGCAAAAATGCCGGTTGAAGTGCCCAAGCTCGGCAAGGATAATATTTGTAAAATAATCAAACTCCTCTTGAGATTGCGCATAACCCAAAATGCTTGTCAGTGTGTCAAAATAGTCTAAAGTTTCATAGTTAAAGCGCGTATATTGCTGCTCTCGCACCGCACAACCCGCGAATATCAGAATAATTGTGATAACAAAAAAAAATTTCAAGTTTTCCACCCCTCATGCAAATGCCCCAGTCGCGGGATTAGTATTTTCAAGAAAATCCCCGTAATTGTGCCGAAAATCGTTCCTGCAATAAGCAGTATCGGGAAATAAAAAACGAACAATCGCCACTGTTGCAATATAAAACACGCCGCCAAAAGCTGCCCGATATTATGCCCGACAGCCCCGAAAATGCTTAATGCGACATAGGAAATTTTATCTTTAAAAATCCACCACAACAATAAAATTACAACAACAGAAATAATTCCGCCGGATAAACTCAAAAGCCCCGAAACAGGCCCCCGAGTCAGTAAATTAAACAAAGCCTTCAAGAAGACCATTGTAACGGCCTCTTTTTTCCCCACAAAAAAAACTAAGTACATAATGGCAACATTGGACAGTCCTACCCTGCCAAACTGTGGCGGCAGAAGCGGAAAAGGCGGCAACGCCGCCTCAAGTGCCGTTAAAATTAACACAACGGCAAGCATAAGTCCTAAAAAAGTCAGCTTCTTATTCATTTCGGTCTCCGATTTTGCCCCGGGGCGTGTTCCCACTTCCGCCAACGCCCGAAATTCGACCGATTTTCCGCCACTCTTCGTCGGGATTTCGGTCGCCGTCGGAAGTG
>WRGX01000151.1 GCA_009786975.1 Defluviitaleaceae bacterium | reverse complement strand
TTCGCCGCGACCTAGCGGGTCGCAAGAATTTTCGCGACGCAGACTTTCGGCAAAAAGACTAGGAATGTGTAAAGTTTATTTTCTTACGTTTCCTAACCATGCGACAATAAATTTCGAATCTCTTCTTCGGAAAGCGCGTTTATGAAGCTCCCGCCCTCGGTGATAACGGAGTCGATTAAGCCGCGCTTTTTTTCTTGCAATTCCATGATTTTTTCCTCGATGGAATCTTTTGCGACAATGTTAAAGACCTGCACGGATTTTTTTTGCCCGAATCGATGCGCGCGGTCGGCGGCCTGGTCCATGACCGACGGATTCCACCACGGGTCGTAGTGAATTACAACGTCCGCGCCTGTTAAATTCAGGCCTGTGCCGCCCGCTTTCAGCGAAATTAAAAATAAATCGCGCTCGCCGCCGTTGAATTTTTCCGCCATTTCAACGCGCGCTTGCGATTTTGTCGCTCCGTCGAGATAGAAATACGAAACGGATTTCGGTAACGCTTCCTTTATAATGTCGAGCATTTGCGTGAACTGCGAAAATAAAAGCACGCGATGCCCGGATTCAAGTGAAAGCTGGATTGTTTCAAGCGCGAGGTCCAGCTTGCCGCTTCCGTGCGTGTAATCCTGCAAAAACAGCGCGGGATGACAGCAAATTTGCCTAAGTCGCGTAAGCTGCGCCAAAATGCTTATGCTGTTTAATGCCCCCGCCATTTCGTCAAGCACACCGATTGTTTGCAAAAGATGTGCGTGGTAAATTAATTTTTGCTCGTCGCAGAAGTCTGCCAAAAGGGTCGTTTCCGTTTTTTCAGGCAATTCGCGCAATACGTTTTTCTTAATGCGTCGCAAAATAAACGGCGCGATTTGTTTGCGCAATTTTTCTGCCGCTGTTTTATCGTCGGTTTTTAAAATGGGCTGTTCATAAATTTTTAAAAATTTTGACGCGCCGAAGAGATAACCCGGCATGATAAAATCGAAAATCGACCACAGCTCGCTCAGCGTATTTTCAATCGGCGTGCCGGTTAACGCGAACCGCACGCGCCCGTTTAACGCCTTGAGCGATTTCGCCGCTTGCGTTGCGGGATTTTTAATATTCTGCGCCTCGTCGGCAATTACATATGAAAATTCCATATCGCGATAAAACATAATGTCGCGTTTAAGCATGTCGTACGTAGTGATAAAAATGTCGATGCCGGGCGTTTTTAGAAGCTCGTGACGCTTTTCGGCCAAACCGGAAATGACGAGCGGCGTAAGTTGCGGCGCGAATTTTGCGATTTCATTTTGCCAGTTGTAAAGCACGGAGGTCGGGGCAATTACGATGGAGGGTAATTTTTTTCCGGCGCGAGAACCGCACCCGGCTTCTTGACGGGCTTGTTGTTTAGAGGATGTGTACTCGGATACAAATAGCGCGATGATTTGCAAAGTTTTTCCAAGCCCCATATCATCTGCCAAAATTCCGCCGAAGCCATACTGCGCCAAGGTTTTCAGCCAACGATAGCCCGTTTTTTGGTATTCGCGCAAAATTTTGCCCAAACCTTTCGGCGTTTTAAATTCCGCTGAATTGGTTGAACCATCGGAAAAATTTTCAATCAGTTTTTTAAAATTTTCGTCGGTGGTATGGGCGACAGATTTGGCCAGTTCGCCCGCGAAAAGCGCGCGATACGCGGGAAGCGCGAGGCCGTTGCCGCTGCTGTCCTTTTTGGAAGCACCCAGCGCGTCAAGAAACTCCGCCGCTGCGCCGGCCTCCTCGTTTTCAAGGGAAATAAACCGCCCGTCCCGCAGGCGATAAAATTTTTTACGCTCGCGATATGCCTCGAGAGCCTCCAAAAGTTCTCCGATTTTGTACTCTGAATTTTCCAGCGAAATATTTAGCAAATTTCCCGCAAGCCTAAGCCCGAGTTGCGGAACACTCGGCTTGGCGGCCTTTTTTTGCAAATCGTCGCTTATAAAAATTTCGGCAATATCGCGCAGAGAGTCCATGCCGAAGGGTTTGTGCAAAAACGCGAAAATCAGCTCGCCGCCTTTAAGGCGAAAAATTTCGCCATCCTTCGTGGATTCCTGCGCAAACCCATGTGCGGACAATCGCCGACTAAGCGCGTATTGTGCAACAATATCGCGAGCACCTTCGTCTTCGTAAACAAACTCCACCCGCGCGGTAACGTCATTTTTATCCGCATCAAAAAAAATTTTCGTTGCCGAAAGCGTCGGCGTTTTTACCTCGGGGCAATCGCCCTCAACCGAATTTAGCGCGCCCATTTTTAGAAGGCGCGGCAAAATCACGGTGACAAAACGATTTTGCTCGTCGCCGGAAAACGGGATTTCCGGCGTGTCGCCGAGTGTTTTAAACAGCGTTTTAAGTAGTCGCCCGTCGGTTTTCGGCATACGAAAAAATCCCTCCGCCGAAATCAAATAAAAAAACGCATCGCCGCCAAAAAAAAAGTGCGGTGTGCGATTAAATTGCAAAAATGTGGTGTCTTCGGCGTGCCGCACGCTAAGGCCGAGCGGGGGGCAACCGTCTTGAAGCGTGACGAATTGCGCGAAATCGGAAACACTTTGCAGCGTTTCGCCGAGGAAAATTTCGAAAAATTCGTCGATGTTTCGGGGGGTTAAAAATAATTCACGCGTGCCGTAATGGGGCTTGTGCGTAAATTGGAAACGATGGCTCAGCCGCTTGGCTATTTCCGCGTACATATCGTCTTCCCGCGTAATAAAATCAATCAGCCCGCGCGAATTTTCGTCGAACATTTCGCGTCTGTGCGAAAAAGTCAGCCCCTGCCCGTAGGAAACCGTTTCGCCCTTTTTGCAACTCGCCACAAAGCCCGAAATATTTTTTACGACGTACATTCGACCGTGGCCGATTTCAAAGGTCAAAAAAAGGCTCGTGTTTCGAAAATTCAAAACAGGCGCGAGTTTAAGCATCGACTCCCCGTAATCGCTCACGCCTTGAATTATCGGCAAACTTTGGTCGATTCCGTCGTAGATAATTTTTTCCAAGCTGTCCGCAAGGTTTTTCGCGTGTCGGCTCATTTTTTCGGGCGAAAATTTATGCGTGTCGCCGCCCTCCAGCAACGCAAAAAGCGCGGCAACAACGTGCTTGCACGCGCCGCGCCATATGCTGTGGCTTTCGCAGGTACACGCGTAGGCCGACAGCTCACCTTCGCCGCCAAGCCTAATCATGACATCATAGTTTTTATAATTTCCTTCGACGCTTGCGCGAACAGAGGTTTCGCCGCTTACTTCTTCCGCCGACTCGCAGGAAATCAACTTCCCCGCGAGATAATAGCGTTCGCCGCGCTCGTAAACATCGGTGTTTGAGCTTACATTTAAAATCGCACCTTTTGTTATTGCGGGCATTTATAAAATATGCTCGTCGATAACCGTTACAAGGTTTGCGATTTCGGGTTTGGAAATACTCGCAACCGCGCCGAGGTCGTTGCTTACTTTGCGGTTATCGTCGGAAATAATCGACGAGAACACTACCACGGGGAGCTTGCGAAGTTCCGAGTCTTCTTTAATAAATTTAAGCAGACGATACCCGTCCATAAGCGGCATTTCTATGTCGGTTATAACGGCGCAAACATGCTCCTCGATTGGCCTGTTGCTTTTCTTGTAGCCTTCGAGAATGTCCCACGCTTCTTGTCCGTTTGCCGTACATATGATGTTCATATAGCCCGCTTTTTCCAGGGAGCTTATAATCAGTCGCTCCAAAAGCGGCGAGTCCTCGGCAAGCAGAATCGGCTTCGTTGTACGGTTTCTCATGCCCAGCTTGTCGATATCGCTTGGCGAGAAGCCCATGTTCGGGCTTATGTCGATGAGAATTTTTTCAAAATCGACGATTGTAATCAGCTTGTCGCCGTATTTTGCAATTCCCGTTGCCATGCCTTCTTCGCCGCCGTAAATCGTCGAGTCGGGCTTTTCGATGTCCGACATTTTTACCACGTCGATGGCCTCAACGCCATGCACATGAAACGCCGTTTCGGCATTGTTCAATTTGGTAATAATTAAAATGTCGGTTCCTTCGTCCTCGGAAGGGGGCAAGCCCATGTACGCCGCCAAATTTATGACGGTCATAGTTTCCGTACGCGGACGGAAAATGCCCTCCACGAAGGGGTTGGAGTTCGGCATCGGCGTTATCGGATACTGGCTGTACTTCATTATTTCGCTCACTTTGGCGACATTTATGCCAAAACGACCGCCCGAAACAATGAACTCCATTATTTGCAGGGTTTGCTCATCGGCGTCAAGCAGCTCGGTTGCTCTTTTGTTTCCGACCATAATTATACCTCCCATTTCGTTTCGATAAATTTCACCAAATACTATTCTACCACAACTTTCAAAAAAAGAAATAGAAAATTTTAAAATCTGTTTTGCAAAAAAGAGTCGGCGAGTGACACTCGCCGACTCTTTTTTTAATTTGTCTCGGATTTGTCCCGAGGCGTCCGATGTGGTAGATTTAGCGGGGTGTTTAACATGAGATTTAAACAAAATTCCGGCGAAAGCATGGTGGAAACCATTAGCCGCTCCGCGGAAGAAACAGAAAGAATCGCTTACGAATTCGGGCAAAATGCGCGGGCGGGCGATATTTTTTGTTTGTGCGGCGAGCTTGGCGCGGGAAAAACTGTTTTTGCCAAAGGGTTCGCGCGGGGGGCGGGATATGGCGGAATTGTTACAAGCCCGACTTTTACCGTGATGAACGAGTACGAGGGCGGACGGTTGCCGATTTATCATTTCGATTTGTATCGACTTGAAGGCGCGGCCGACCTTGAAAGCATCGGGTATGAAGAATATTTTTTTGGGGACGGCGTTTCTCTTATCGAATGGTCGGAGCGCGCGGGCGATATTTTTGAGAAATTTTTTTTGGTAAAAATTTCGCAAGATGACTCGCAAGATGACCCGCAAGACGACTCGCAAGATGAAAATAATGAAAATTTGAGGATGATTTATGTTGAAAATTTTGGCTCTTGATACTTCGGGTGAGCAGGGAAGTGCCGCAATAATCGGCACGAACGACATAAACGCGTCATACATACGCGATTATGATGTTCCTAACATCATAATCGGCGAAATTTTTTTTAATGCGCGAACGGGAGATAAATCTTGGACACATTCCGAAGTTTTAATGCCCGCCGTTGAACAGCTTTTCGAGCTTACGCGGCTTGAAGTGAAGGACATAAACTACGTCGCGTACACATGCGGGCCGGGGTCGTTTACGGGGCTGCGAATCGGCGCGTCGTGCGCGCTGGGGATTGCGCGTGCGCTTGGGGTTCCCGCGATTGCCGTGCCTACGCTTGACGCGCTTGCGTATAATGCGTATGGAATGGGTGCGCGCGCTGTAATTATTCCGATGCTTGATGCGCGACGGGGGCAGGTTTATACAGCGTTTTATTTTCGCGACTCGGAGGGAATCATTGAAAAAGCCGCCAAAACTTTTCCCTTCATGGAGGAATTGAACGAGGAATTGAACAAGGAATTGAACGAAACGGAATATATGGCATTGCCGATTGAAGAAATTTTACAAATACTTCATGGGTTCCCCGAGAATACGACAACGCTCTTCCTCGGCGACGGAGCGTGCGCAAACAAAGAAATTATCCGCGAGAAAATCCCAACAGCTCTTTTCGCCCCCGCGAACAACAACCGCCAACGCGCCGCGTCGGCAGGTTTGTGCGCAATTGAAAAAATCCGCGCCGGGGAGGATTTTTCCGAAAAAATTGAATTAATCTATGTGCGCCCGCCGCAAGCCGTGCGGGAAGCGACGATTAAGGCCGAAAAAAAATGATTACGATAATCCCCGGAATGCCCGAACACGCCCCCGCGATGCACGCAATCGAAGCGGAAAGTTTTTCACATGCATGGTCGGAAATTTCCATAAAATATGAGATAATGGAAAAGACTTCGGTTTGCTATGTAGCAATTGATGGGGAGAATGCCCTTGTAGGGCATGTATATATGCGTCACCTTGTTAACGAGGGGCATATAATAAACATAGCGGTAAAAAAATCGCATCGCAGGCGCGGCATTGCCTCGATGCTGATAAATCTCCTAATCGAAACCGCGCGCGAACGCGAAATGATAGGCCTGACCCTCGAAGTCCGCGCAAGCAACCGCGCCGCAATCGCCCTTTACGAAACACATGAATTCGCCGAAGAAGGCATCCGAAAAAATTATTACACCAACCCAACCGAAGACGGCATCATAATGTGGAAATATTTTTGACACCGGGAGCACATGTCGCGGGCAACACATGCTCTCGAAGCCGGAAACAATTGACACCGGGAACACATGTCACAGGCAACACATGCTCTCGAAGCCGGAAACAATATTTTTTTGAGGTGTTTAGATGACTCGTGAACTAAGCTGGAAGGAACTAAAATATTTTTCGAAACCGCATAAGCTGAAAAAATCCAAAAACGACCCGCGTGGCCTAATCGGGCAACCGCGCGCGGCGGAGGCATTGGCATTCGGCCTGCAAATGAAGGCTGTGGGCTATCACATCTACGTTTGCGGCGCGACGGGAACGGGACGCACAACCTTTGCCCGCGAATACGCGAAAAAACTGGCGGAAACCGAAGCCGTACCGCCGGATTTATGCTATGTCTACAATTTCGAAAACCCGAAATGCCCAAAGCTGCTGAGTCTGCCCGCCGGGGTCGGCAAGCATCTTAAAGACGAGATGAACGAGCTTATTTCGCGGCTTTCGGAGGAATTGCCGCGCACTTTTGCCGACAAAAGCTACGAGCAGAAAAAAAATGAAATCGTAAAAGTCCTGAAAACGAAGCAGGACGAAGTTATAAAGGAAATGTCTGTCGAGGCCCGCAAGCACGACTTTGAGGTGAAAAGCTCAAACAGCGGGATATTTTTCGTGCCAATCGTCGAGGGAGAGCCCATAACCGAGGAGCAATTCGAGTCACTTTCGTCGGAACAAAAAGATTTAATCACCAAAAAATCCGAGTCGATTCAAGCGCGTGCCGCCGAGGCTTTGCGCGAAATAAAGGATTTCGAAAAGACCACGAAAAAAGAAGTCGAAGAGCTGGATTTCGCGCTGGGGCTTTTCACCGTAGGGCATCACATGAGCGACATAATCGAAACCTTCGCCGACGAACCCATGCTCCACGAATATTTGAGTGCCGTCAAGGAGGATATTTTAAATAATCTGGCGGACTTTATCGGAGATGACGGCGACGACGAAGAATCCATCCAAGCCATGTTCCCGTGGACGGGCAAAAAAAACACCGAGGACAATCTCACCAAGTACAAAGTAAACCTGCTCACCGACAACAGCGAACTTTCCGGCGCACCCGTCGTTGTGGATTACAATCCGAGCTACACAAATCTCATCGGCGAAGTCGAGTACGACAACGAATTCGGAAACTTTTCCACCGACTTTATGAAAATAAAACCGGGGCTTTTGCACCGCGCAAACGGCGGGTATTTAATCCTGCAAGCGCAGGATATTTTAGGCAGCCCCCACGCGTGGGAAACCCTGCGCCGCACGCTTATCACCGAAAAAATAATAACGGAACCGCTTCGCGAATACACAACGGGCGTTGCCGTAAGCGGAATAAAGCCCGAAGCAATCCCGCTTTCGATAAAAATAATTATCATCGGCGGCGGCTATTACTATGATATTTTGCGATATTACGACGATTACTTCGAGAAATTGTTCAAAGTGCGCGTAGATTTCGACTATGAAATGAAGCTGAACGACGAAAATATTTCCGAAATTGTAAAATTTATCTCGCGCCACGCGGGCGAAATCGCCTTCGACCCAACCGCCGTCGGCCAACTAATCGAATACGCCGTGCGCATCGCCGAACGCAACGACCGCCTGACTACGCGATTTAACCGCCTCACGGAAATTTTAGACGAATCCGTCGCGTGGGCAAAAGTTGACGGCGCGGAAAAAATCAAGGCGGAACACGTCAAAAAAGCCATAAAAAAACGCGAATATCGCCTGAATATGTACGAAGAAAAACTGTCCGAAATGCTCGAAGAAGACACGATAATGGTGTCAACGACGGGCGAAAAAATCGGGCAAATTAACGGTCTCGCGGTACTCGACACGGGCGATTACGCCTTTGCCAAACCCACACGCATCACCGCCACCGCCTATATGGGCAAGGCCGGCATCGTCAACATCGAAAAAGAAGCCGACCTTTCCGGCTCAATCCACGAAAAAGGCGTGCAGGTTATAATCGGCTACCTCGGGCAGACATACGCTAAGGATTTTCCGCTTTCGCTCTCGTCTCGCGTATGTTTCGAGCAAAATTACAGCGGCGTTGACGGCGATTCCGCGTCCTCGACAGAGCTTTATGCAATCCTCTCCGCTTTGGCGGAAATCCCCATTCGCCAAGATATCGCCATAACCGGAAGCATAAACCAGCACGGCGAAATCCAGCCCATAGGCGGTGCGACATTCAAAATCGAAGGCTTCTTCGACCTCTGCAAAGCCCGCGGCCTGACCGGCACACAAGGCGTAATAATTCCCGAACGAAACGTCCGCGACCTCGTTCTCAAAGACGAAGTAGTCGAGGCCGTAAAAGCCGGGAAATTCCACATCTACCCCATCGAACACATCGACGACGGCTTTGAAATTTTAATGAACATGCCGGCGGGAAAATTTCCTTATCCCGCCGATACCGTGCATGGGAAGGTTTTTAGGAAATTGCGGTCTTATCATCGGAAGGTGGTTAAGGAGTAGACGCGTAGTGGCAACGCGCCCTAAACAGCCTGCGCCTTTTTGTACCGTTCAAACGCTGCCAATTCGTCGGGGTCGTGTTCAAGCAAGTCGAAATCAAACCTTTGTTTACCGCTGATAATTTCGGCAACATCCTCCGGACTGTAGTGTACCGCAATAGAAAACCCGTTTTTAATGATGTCCTCATAAAAGGGATTTTTGCGGATTTTGGAAGCATCCGGTCTTTGTTTAAGTCCAAATTCCATTACAAAACACCTCCGTAAATTTCTTTTTCAATTTGGTTGGGCTTTCTTGCAGATATGATTCTTACGACATTTCCGTCATCACGATAACAGTGGCAAACCGTTAGGAGTTTATCATATTTATTCTTGCCAATAAGGATAAATCTGTCTTCTCGTCATCAATGCTTACTGCTTTCGGGTCAAAAAACGAAGATGCCGCCATCTTGAATGAAACGCCGTGTTTTTCGATATTCGCAAGATTTTTCTGCACGTCCCAATCGAAATATTTTCCGTTAATCTCAACCATCGGCACTCTCCCCGGATATTTTCTCCAATTATATACTCACTTGACAGTCCAAACTTCGAATTATGGAAAGTCAAGCGCGACCACCGAGCGGTAGTCGCAAGCAACAAGTAAAAAATGCTTAAAGACGGGTACT
>WRGX01000150.1 GCA_009786975.1 Defluviitaleaceae bacterium | reverse complement strand
AATATTGTGACATTTTCACGCATTTCAAAAAACCCGAATCCCTTGTGTCTATCAGGGGTAGACGGGCTTTTTTTCTTTCGCAAGTGTCAAACGCGGGGTTATAGCACCAATAACCGCGAATTACAACAATTAAAGCACCTTCAACGTATCTTCAAAATACCCGGTGCAACTATTTGCAACATTATTCGACTCTGTCCGTTGCTGTTACACAAATAGATACAATAGTATAATGCAGAATATACCAATACAAAGAGAGGGGAAAAAAATGAAAAAGGAATTGTCGAAACAAAAAAAGGTCCGAATAGACAAAATAATCGGGCAAAACATCCGCCGCGAGCGGGATTTACGCAAAATGTCGCGAGAAGAGCTTGCAGAAGCCTTGGATTTGACCGTCTCACACATGGGACTTATTGAGAGGGGCGAACGCGGCGCAACCGCCGTTACGCTTGACGAGCTTTCGACGACTCTTGGTGTATCAATCGATTCACTTTTTGCTTCGCCCGATAAAAAATCACTCTCGGTCAAAGAAGGCGAAACAGACATCTCCAGGCTTCGCAGAAAAGTCATCACAATGGTTAACCGCTTGTATGAACACGAAATTAAACTTATCATCCACATAATTAAGGGGATTATCAGCTATCGTATTGATTTTGAGGATGACGAGGATGACAACGAAGAGGGATAAAAGCGTTCCGGAGGCGCAGTTCCGAAAATTTTTGCAAAATCGCTGATGTTAGTGTCACTAACGTCAGCGATTTTGCAATACTTGACTTTTCCAAAAATCACCGATATACTCGCTTTTGGCCATAGACAGCGGGTGAATTAAATTTCATAAACCCCGCCGAGGTTCGCATATATAATGAAGCCTTTTTTTCATGTATTTATGCCCCGCTATGGTAAAGCAAAGCGGGGCTTTTTATTGTCCCGAACTTCAGAACCTGTGTTCAAAAAGGGAGGTGAACAGATGACAAACTTGGAAAAAAATCGCAAGGCGAAAGAGGTCGTTGTTGACGAAATTCGCGAACGGCTGGCGAAATCGAAATCCGTCGTACTCGTTGACGCGCGCGGGCTTACCGTTGCGCAGGACACGGCACTTCGAAAATCTCTGCGCAAAGCCGGCGGAGTCGATTACAAAGTGTACAAAAACAAAATGATGGAGTTTGCAATTGACGGCACGGAATTCGCGGGGCTGAAGGAGTATCTCAAAGGCCCGACAACAGTAGCGTTTTCGTACGACGACGCAACAGCGGCGGCGGCGGCAATTTCAAAAAATTTGAAATCCATGCCTGCGCTCGAGTTCAAAGCAAGCGCGATTGACGGCGAAGTGTACGACGCCGAAAAAACAAAAGCAATCGCCGATATCCCGCCGAGAGAGGTACTTCTTTCAAGACTTCTCGGCTCATTCAAGTCCCCAATGTCAAGTTTCGCACGCGTTATTAACGCAATCGCGGAAAAAGACGACGCCGCGCCAAGCGCGGAATAAGGCGGCGAAAAGCCCCAATCAAATTCATAAATGGAGGAACTAACTATGGCTAAATTATCTATTGCTGACATCATCGAAGCCGTAAAAGAGCTTTCGGTGCTTGAACTTAACGAGCTTGTTAAAGCTGCCGAAGAAGAATTCGGCGTAAGCGCGGCGGCGGGCGTAATGGTTGCAGGTCCCGCAGCAGGCGGCGGCGGAGAATCCGCAGAAGAAAAAACAGAATTTGACGTCGAACTCACAGAAGTCGGCGCAGAAAAAATTAAGGTAATCAAAATTGTCCGCGAAATCACCGGGCTTGGCCTGAAAGAAGCCAAGGAAATGGTTGACGGCGCGCCGAAAATCATGAAAGAAGGCGCACCTAAGGCCGAAGCGGAAGATATCGTGAAAAAACTTGCAGAAGTCGGCGCGAAAGCGACACTTAAATAGGAGGGGCAAAAATATGAAATATGTTTATATGTTTAAAGACGGAACGTCCATCAAAGACGGAACCGAAAGACGTAATATTTTGGGCGGCAAGGGCAAGAACCTTTGCGAAATGACAAGCATGGGCGTTCCCGTGCCAAACGGATTTATCGTAACAACGGAAGCCTGTACGCTTTACAATTCGTCCGGCAAAGTTATGTCCGCCGACGTGAAAAAACAAATCGACGAATGTATTGCCCAGCTTGAAAAATCAAGCGGCAAAAAATTCGGCGACCCTTCAAATCCGCTTCTCGTATCCGTTCGCTCGGGCGCGCGCGCGTCCATGCCGGGCATGATGGACACCGTTTTGAACCTGGGAATTTCCGACGCCGCGGCCGAAGCACTGGCAAAATCCGCAGGCGCAACCTTCGCATACGATTCGTATCGCCGCTTTATCATGATGTACGCGGACGTTGTAATCGGTGTAAGCAAGCATGATTTTGAACACGCGCTGGACAAATACAAAAATGACAAAGGCTACAAATCCGACGCCGAAATGAAAGACGACGACTGGAAAGCCATTGTTGAGCTGTTCAAAAAAATCTACAGGGACGACCAAGGCAAAGATTTCACCTCCGACGCAAAAGAGCAACTTTACGGCGCGATAACCGCGGTATTCCAGTCATGGGACAACGAACGCGCCTTTGCGTATCGCCGTATGCACAACATCCCCTACGAATGGGGAACCGCCGTAAACGTACAAGAAATGGTTTTCGGAAACATGGGCGAAACCTCGGGCACCGGCGTTGTTTTCACGCGTAACCCCGCTTCCGGCGAAAATAAAATTTACGGCGAATATCTTATGAATGCGCAAGGCGAAGACGTTGTTGCCGGTGTTCGCACGCCAAAAGATTTTAACGAGCTTGCCAAAGATTCTCCCGCGTGCCACAAAGAATTCCTTGAAATTGCTGCAAAACTCGAAAAGCATTACAAATATGTTCAAGACATGGAATTCACAATCGAAAACGGCAAATTGTACATTCTCCAAACACGTAACGGAAAATGTACCGCGCAAGCCGCGCTTCAATTCGCAATCGACCTTGTAAAAGAGGGCATCGTCACCGAAAACGAAGCGATTCAACAAGTTGACCCCGGCGCGCTTGACCAGCTTCTGCACCCGATGTTCGACGCCGCCGCGCTTAAAGCCGGAAAAGTTATCGGTTCCGCACTTCCCGCATCTCCGGGCGCGGCCGCCGGTAAGGTTTACTTTGAAGCAAAAGACGCCGTTGCCGCAAAAGAACGCGGCGAGCGCGTAATTTTAGTGCGTCTTGAAACATCCCCCGACGATATTTTGGGCATGGAAGTTTCTCAAGGAATTCTTACCGCACGTGGCGGAAACACAAGCCACGCCGCCGTTGTTGCTCGCGGAATGGGAACTTGTTGTGTTTCCGGCTGTGAGGAAATCAAGTTCGGTAACAAAACATTTACGCTCGGCGGAGACACCTTCAAAGAAGGCGATTATATCTCGCTTGACGGCTCCACCGGTAAAATTTACGCAGGTGACATCCCCACCGTTCCTGCCGAAATCGCCGGAAACTTTGGCACATTTATGTCTTGGGTCGAAAAAGTTCAGGGCAAAATGCTGGTTCGCGCAAATGCGGATTCTCCAAAAGATGCCGCGAAAGCCATTGAATTCGGCGCGAAAGGCATCGGTCTTTGCCGCACGGAACACATGTTCTTTGAAGCGGACAGGATTCCCAAAATGCGCAAAATGATTTTGGCAGATACGGAAACAGAACGCCGCGCCGCTTTGGCAGAGCTTCTCCCCTTCCAAAAAGCCGACTTTATCGGCATTTACGAAGTTATGAAAGATTTGCCCGTAACGATTCGTCTTCTCGACCCGCCGTTGCATGAGTTTATGCCGACAAAGGACGAAGATTTCGCGTCTTTAGGAAAAGCCATGGGCAAAACCGCCGCGCAAGTCAAAGAACGCGCGGATTCTTTGCACGAATTGAATCCGATGATGGGGCATCGCGGTTGCCGCTTGGCGGTTTCTTACCCCGAAATCGCAGAAATGCAAACGCAGGCAATCATCGAAGCCGCCCTTGAAGTGAAAAAATCCAAAGGGCTTGATATTAAGCCGGAAATCATGATTCCGCTTATCGGCGACCTCAAAGAAACTCGCTATGTCAAGGATATCGTCGCGAAAAAAGCCGAGGAACTTGTCTCCAAAGCCGGAGTAAAACTCGACTATCAAATCGGTACGATGATTGAAATTCCGCGTGCTTGCCTTATCGCGGATGACATCGCCGGGGTTTCCGAGTTCTTCTCTTTTGGAACAAACGACCTCACCCAGCTCACCTACGGGCTTTCTCGCGACGATGCGGGCCGTATCCTCAAGGATTATATCGAAAACAATATTTATGAGGGCGACCCGACCGCGCGCCTTGACCAAACAGGCGTTGGCGAACTTATGAAAATCGCAATCCAAAAAGGCCGCAAAACAAATCCGAACCTCAAAATCGGTATCTGCGGCGAACACGGCGGCGAACCGTCATCCATCGGTTTTTGCCACAAAGTCGGCCTCAACTATGTATCCTGCTCGCCCTTCCGCGTGCCCATTGCACGTTTGGCGGCGGCGCAAAGCGCGCTTGCGGGAGAGAAATTCGACTAGACCGGCAAACACTGTGATATCTGTCGAAAATGGCAGATATCACGGTATTCTTTAACACAAAAAACCGACCATTCATTATCATGAGTGGTCGGTTTTTTTTGTGGGCTTCGAGAGAATGTGACGATTTTGACATGTGTCTTCGGTGGCGCGGGAAACGTTCGCTTTGCGCACTGCGCCCGTGGTGTCCAATGCGCGCAGTGCGCGCTTTTTTTTGATGGGCGAGGAAATTGCTCCCGGCTTCGAGAGAATGTGCCGCCCACGACACATGTCCTCGGTGCCCACTGCGCGCTTGGCGCGCTTTAACTTGCCGACAAATGTGCGTTCATGTCGGTGACTAGTTGCTCGATGTCGACGCCGTGGCTTGCGGCGGCCATTTCGAGGCTTTTTCCGCGTGACGAGGGGCAGCCGAAGCAGTTCAGCCCGTGACTTTGCATGACGGGAACGAGTCCGCTGTCGAGTGCAAGAGCGTCCATAATTAGCATGTCTTTCGTGATTTGCATAAAAAAATCTCTCCTTTTTTTATCTGCCGTTAAACTGCTCCCGGCTTCGAGGGAATGTGCCGAGTCCAGCATGTGTTCTCGGTTTCCAGTGCGCGCTTTTTATCTGGTGAAAACTTGAACACGTGGCCAGTACAAAAACAGCGCGCGACCCAAGATTGTGTCGGCGGGGACGAAGGGGTCAACCCACGAGCGCGAATCTTGCGAGCTGTCGCGGTTGTCGCCCAGTACGAAAAAATGCCCCTCCGGTACGGTTACGGGCGCGAATTCGCTGTGCGGCGCGATAATCGTGCGCGTATCGAACGCGCTTTGTTTATATTCTTCCACAAGCGGTTCGTCGTTGATATAAACGCGCCAATTGTCTATCGAAACAGTCTCGCCCGGCAAGCCGATTACCCGCTTAACAAGAAGTTGCTCCTCGCCGCGAAAAACAATTATATCGCCTCGCTGCGGCTCGTTGAACATGTAGGACAGGCGAAACGCAATAATTCGGCTTGGCGCGGGAATCGTTGCCTCCATGGAGCCCGTGGGAACATGCGCGTTTACGATGACAAAATTCGTAAAAAGCCACGCAAAAATAAGCGCGCCCAAAATAGTTTTCGCCCAACTTAATGCCTCGCGCCACAATTCTGTTTTTACATCAGGGACTTCAGTTTTCATTTTTTTCACCTCGCTTGTAAAAGTATAGCATAACCGCGTTATTTTTCAATACGTAATTCGTTGGGTTGTGCGCGCAGTGCGGGCTTTTTTGATTTTGCAAAAAAAGAGTCGGCGAGTGACACTCGCCGACTCTTTTTTTATGGGCAGGGAAATTGCTCCCGGCTTCGAGGGCATGTGTCGCTGCCGACACATGCCCCCGGTGCCCATGCCCTCGGTGCCCATCGCGCGCTTGGCGCGCTGTGGAATAAACATCCATCTTGTGATATATTGAGGAACCGACACGGTCGGTTTTGGAACGGAGGGGGCTGCAATGAACGCGTATGAATGGCTGAAACTTGCGGTGGAAAGCAACGCATCGGATATTTTTATCGGGGCGGGGCGTGCCGTTTCGTTTAAAATAAACGGCGTACTTACACCAATGGGCGAGACGATTATCGATGCGACGGCGGCGGCGGGCATGGTTGCCGAGCTGTACGCTTTGGGTAAGCGTCCCATTGAAAAATTCATGGAAGAGGGCGACGACGATTTTCCCATTACCGCGCCCGGTTTGGCGCGCTTTCGCGTTTCCGTGTACAACCAAAGAGGCACCCGCGCGGCGGTTCTTCGCGTGGTACTTTTTGATTTGCCAAAATATCAGGATTTGAATATTCCCGACGAGGTTATGACAATCGCGAACGAAAAAAACGGGCTTGTTTTAGTCACGGGACCTGCGGGAAGCGGGAAAACAACGACGCTTGCCTGTATTATTGACGCGATAAACAAGACGAAACGAACGCATATTATTACCCTCGAAGACCCAATCGAGTACCTGCATCGCGACAAAATGAGCCTGATAAGCCAGCGCGAAATTTCGACGGACACGAAGTCGTATTTAACCGCTCTTCGCGCCTGTTTGCGCCAAACGCCGGATATAATTCTTTTGGGCGAAATGCGCGACATTGAGACGATGGAAACCGTGATGATGGCGGCGGAAACGGGACATTTGGTCATCTCGACGCTGCATACAATGGGTGCGGCAAACACAATCGACAGAATTATCGACTCCTTTCCGCACGGCGAGCAACAGCAAGTTCGAACACAACTCGCAACAATTTTGCGCACGGTTGTTTCTCAACAGCTTCTTATAAAAAAAGACGGCAAAATAGTGCCGGCCTTTGAAATCATGCATGTGAACAAAGAAATTCGCAAGCTGATTCGCGAGTCGGAGACGTACAAAATCGACGCAGTTGTCCAAACATCCTCGCCCGAAATGATAAGCATCGACACGTATATAATGAACCTTGTGCAAAGCGGCGATATTTCAATGGAAACCGCTCTCGAAGCCGCCGCCAATCCCGAGCATATGAGCCAACTTTTTGACAGCCGATATTTCGACTCGCACAGAGAATCTCCCGCCATCCGAGCCATGGACCCGTATTTTTAGTCGTATTTTTAGGCGCGCGAAAATTTGACACGCCCCCGAGTTTTCCGTATACTTGCGAAGGAGGTGCAGTATGGAAATTTTATTTTACATTTTAATGGTAGTGTTTTTGCTTGGATGCATCGCTCTTGTCGGAACAATTCTTTTGCAAAAAAAGCGCAGTGCGGGCGGAATGGGAAGCATCGCCGGCATGGGCAATGTTGCCGACACATATTGGGACAAAAATAAAAGCCGCTCCGCCGAGGGCAAACTCGAACTCGGAACAAAAGTGGGCGCGGCCTTGCTGGGAATTTTGGCAATTGTCCTGTGTTTGCCGATTTGGTAGCGGCAAACACACCGCCGGTATAGGAAGCTAAGCAAAAAGCCGCTCGAATTGAGCGGCTTTTTGTTTTTCTCAAATTGAGTATTTAGGGCGCATTGCTTCAAATCATTCCGCCCAAAGCCCCCGTGCCAGCCCGTACAGCGCGAGCGCGAAGCCAATAAATGCCGACGCGGCAAAGAAAATCAGCGTACTTTGGGCGGCGAACCCTGCGGCAAGAAGTCTTGATGTCACCAAATTTGCTAAAATTCCCGTAAACGACATGCTTATTGCGGCAAAAGTCGTAACCGCGGACGCGCGTACGTCTTCCGGCGCAATTTTGGACAAATAGCTCATCGCAACGGGCAAAAGCACCGCAAAAGTCACCCCTTGCATAAGTTGCATAAGAATCAGCCCGGTCACATCGGTCACAAAAACCATCAGCGAAAGCCGAATAAAATAAAACAATCCGCACAAGACAAACAGTCGTTTATAGGAAAATTTACGAATCAAAAACGCTGTCATAAACATGAACGGCACTTCGGTGCCCGCCATAACTGCGATTGCCGTGCCGATTTGCGCCGTACTTCCGCCAAATTCGGGAACAAGCAAATTGATAAGCGTAATTATCGGCGCGTTGCTTAAAAAAAGAAAAAATGAAACCGCCAAAAGCAGTAAATATTTTTTGCACGAAAAGATTTTTTTAAATACGTGAAAAACGCCGAGCTGTTTATCGCGCGGTGTTTTTGTTTGGCTCCGGGAAACTGCTTCCGGCTTCGAGGGAATAGGTCGCCGCCGACATGTGTCCCCGGTGGCGCGGGAAACGTTCGCTTCGCTCACTGCGCCCGTGGCGCGCGTCGCCCGAAATGTTATCGCGGTAATCGCAGAAAGCAAAAAAAACGCGCCGCCAATCCAAAACCGCACGTCGTGATTAAAATTTACCGTAATAATGCCGGAAATTTGCGCGGATATCGCAAACGCTCCCGCCCCCGTTCCGCGAATCAGCCCGTAATTTACGGCCTCGTTCTCCTGCCGCAAACCAACAATCCACGCATCCATAAGTCCGTTCACCTGAACAACCGTCACGGAAATCCCGACCATTGTTGCAACAACAAAAAGCCTTCCCGCCCCAATCGCGAACGGAAACAGAAAAAACAACAGGCCGCCCACAACAAGCAAAATTACGCAAAGTTTCTTTTCCGACAACTTATCGCTTACATATCCAAAGGCGGGCTGCGTAAACATAACCACAGCGGACATCACGGTTATCGCCAAAGTCGCATCGCCCGCCGTCCAGTCATTATCAACCAAAGTCGCGATAATAAACGAAAAATAAGTACATATTGCAAACCAGTATGCAAACTGCAAAACCATGCCGTGAATGTTTATTTTGCGAGCTTGTGAATTGCTCATTTTGTTTTCCCCTCGCGCTTATTTTTGCCATTCTATCATATTTCGCGCGGTTGCCCACACTCGCCTGAATAGTTTCGAATCCGGTTTCGAATCCGGCTTCGAATCCCGCTCTGAAAAAATAGAGTCGGCGAGTGACACTCGCCGACTCTATTTGGGGCAATATTGCATTACCTCTCGTAAGGAGCTGTCCGGAAATAACTTGCCTGTTTGGGCTTGTCTTTTTGCCGCACTGCTTCGTCGCAAAAAACCTTGCGACCCTCTAGTGTCCCATCCCGCATAAAAGTGAAGTTGGCACTCGGTCTTTTTGCTGAAAGCCTGCGTCAGCCCCTCCTTGCGTCCCTCCAGGACGCGGCGTCGGGGCTTCCTTGTCTTTCAGCAAAAATCCTCGCGTGCCAACTTCACTTTTA
>WRGX01000149.1 GCA_009786975.1 Defluviitaleaceae bacterium | reverse complement strand
GGACCTCCCCGACGGTTGGACATTTGCACTTTCCGTAGGCGGTCTCGTCCCCACCCCGCCCACTCTTAACGCGGACTCGACTTTCCAAGATTTACTGGACATGATAGGTTCAAATAATACCATCGCCGACATATACACAGACGCCGACGGCGTAAGCTCCCTCCGCCTGCGTTCCGCCACACCGGGTACGTCGATGGCTTCAATCGCAACACGTCCAGACGCCGCCGGCGGAAGCCTGGACGAACGCAGCACAACCCTCGCCATTCTCAACAGAATGGCGCCGGGCATAACCAGTATGGTCGCGCTTAACCAAGGCATAACAGCGGCGAATAGCGTCGAAATCCCCGACTTCTCGCACAGCCCCTCGCTTTACACAACACTTAACGACGAACAAACCGTCACCATAGCCGTCACCAGAGGAGGCACTACCGAAACATTTACCCGTACCTTCGCCGCCGACGAAACCTACGACGCTGTAATGGCTTGGGTAAACGAAATCGAAGGCGCAAGCATGACATTTAACTCCGCACTGGGTCGCTTTGTCCTTACAACGGAAGGCACCGCCGGCGAAGTATCCATGACCGCTGTAGGCTTTGAATTCATGGGCTTCTCAAACTCTGTAGACGTAAACCCCGTATCAACGGTTCGCATCCCCGGCTCGGTAACAAGCAACCCTGTTTCCGTAAGAAACCCGGTTATTGCCGACGGGCATCTCGGGCCTAACACGTTTCTTCACAATTTCTTCGCACCGGGTACGGTTTCCGATATAACAATCGCAGGGCGTCAAATCTCAATCAATTGGGGCGACCCCAATGCCGATCCTCCCACCGGTGACACATTCTTTACCCTTTTAATGGATGCAAACAGAATTTTGGCAGGTACAATGCCCGGGCAAGCCGGTTACGGAACCGACACCGGGGTCAGGATGGACGTAAGTGCCAACGGAACGTTTTCGGTTTTCGTCACAGACCCGGCTCTCGTTTACGCCCACAATACCAACCCCGCAAATCCAAATGCCCCCGCAAACCCGCACACCATACAAATCGGAGACGGGAACGACAACGCGCTTATTAACCTAATGTTCGGCGCGCACAATGTCACGGTAAACACGCCTTTGGAGCAAAACGGAACAGCCATCGAGAACAATCCGATTCTCGACCGACCGTTGGGTTCGTTGCGAATCCTTGACATCACAATCGGCGAGGGCGATGACGCCGTAACAACATCTCTTATCCTCACTGCCGGCATGACCCACCGTCAAGCCATGGCAGCGATAAACGCAGTCGACGGTCTCCAAATGACCTTCGACCCCACAACTTCAACGTTTACAATTTCCGGCACAGAAGCAAACACGCCCTTCCGCGTGGAAGGTCTTGACCTGTTTGGCTTCTCGAATGTAATAGAATCTGACATGACGGACGGCTCCCGCCATGTTCGCACCGCGCAAGACGCCGTACTTTACTACGACGTCGGTCAAAGCGGACTGCCCTCCGAAAGAATTGTGCAATCGTCAAACACCTTTGAAATTCACGGTATGCGTATAAATCTTACAAATGCCGTTGAAGTCGGTGCGACATTTACAATAAACAACGAGCGCAATGTCGATGACACCTTTGACGCAATCATGGAATTTGTCGAGCAGTACAACAACTTGATTCGTATGCTTGACGCGATTCACTCTACCCCGCGCCCTCGCGCCGGAAACGCTATAAACGGCTCCTTCTTCGAGCCGCTTACCGACGAACAGCGCGCCGCAATGAGTGACCGCGAAATCGAGCGTTGGGAAGAGCAAGCTCGAATCGGTCTCCTGCACCGCGACAGCGACATCCGTCATATCCAGCAACAACTTCGCAGCGCGATGATGGCTCCGGTTGTCCTTGCGCAAGAAACAGACCAATTCGGCAACGTGCGTGTAACCGACCAAATTTTCCTGTTCCAAATCGGAATAACAACGGTCGGACGCGACGGCCCCCCCGGTGACCAACTGATTGGAGTTTTACGGGTTGACGAAGACCGCCTTCGCGAAGCCCTTGAAAATGACCCCGAGCGCGTCGAACGTCTCTTTTCAGACACCGGTATGAATGTAAACGGCGGTTCGCCTCCGCGATGGGGAACAGCACAAGAACGCCGTGAACGTGCGCCAATCGTAGGTTTGGGTTTCCGCCTCGACGACGTTTTAAACAATGCCGCCGAATACAGAGACGGCTCTCTGCAACGCCGCGCGGGATATCATTCCGGCTTAAACGTGACGGAAAATATGATGACTCGCCAAATTCGCGACTATGACCGCCGTATCTCGGCGATGCAACAATTCCTTATTCGCCGCGAAAATCACTTCTTCGCGATGTTCGCCCGCATGGAGCAAGCAATGGCGCAATCTCACGCACAAATGGATAGCTTGTTCGCATTTATGACACAATGACCGACGCGCTGAACCACGCTCAGGAAATCGCCGACCAAATCCTTGCGAGAGCAAAGGAGCTTGTACTCACAGGCGAAAAAGAGCACGAGAAATCCGAAATTTCGGCATATATGGAGCTCTTAGATGAACACGAGCCTCTTATCGATGAACTTACGGATTTAAAGTTCCAGCTCGACGACGCCGAACTTGCCTCCCCTGAATTCGAAAAAATCAAAGCAACCATCACAGAAATCACGGAGATTTACAAAAATCACCGAAATCTTGTTGGGGCAATGCAAGAAAACGCAAAATCGTCATACAAGGAAGTAAAACAGGGGCAACGCCTAAGCACAGGTTATAACCTCCTGTCTGAAAACGAGGTAACAAGCAGTTTTGATATAAAACAATAAAAAAGGAGATGGCTAACATGGATGTTAATCAAGTAAACGGAACCACTTATGCAGCACCCGCACCACCACCCGCAGCACCCGCACCTGCACCAACCCCCGCACCCACCCCGGAACAACAATCCGAGTCGCGCGGCGAGATATTATTGCAACGCGCCGTACGCGATATAAACGCGTCTTTGGGCATTCACAGGCGACACTTGGATGTTCGCCATCACGAAGCGACAAACCGCAACGTCGTTAGGGTGTATGATTCCGAAACAAACGAAGTTGTACGCGAAATCCCGCCCGAAGCAGTTCTGGATGCACATGCGAACATGCTGGAAATGGTAGGAATTTTTGTAAACACAAGAGGATAGCGCGCCAATTGCGCAGTGGGCACCGAGGCACGTGTCGAAGGCGACACGTGCTCTCGAAAGGTGCGGGCAAAGGTGTGGGCAAAAAGAACGCCCGCCGTTGCCGGATTGCGTTCTTGGTTTCCGCAAATACAAAAAGGGGTTTTGAAATTGATAACACAAAATCCAAAGCAACAAGTGCTTCAAAAACAAGTCGAAACCGCAAGCAAGGAAGAACTGACGCTTATGCTTTATGAGGGCGGCATCAAGTTCTTGAACCAAGCGATTATCGCGGTGGAAAAAGAAGACATCGTAAAAGCAAACAACTTGATTCAGCGCGTTGAAGACATCGTGCGTGAGTTCCAGATTACTCTGAACCACGACTACGAAGTTTCGGCAAACCTGAACCTGCTTTACGACTATATGTACAACAGACTTGTCGAAGCAAATCTGCAAAAAGATGTGGAAATTTTAAACGAGGTTTTAGGCATGTTCCGCGAAATGCGCGACACATGGAAAGAAGCAATGAAGCTGGCTAAATCAGAGGCTTCATAAGTGCCACGCTCTCGATAATTTCCTCGTAACCGTTCTTTCTGTAAAATTCAAAAGCCGGGAGATTGCGCGAGGTGTTCAGGCTCACAGCCTGCACCCCGTACCCGGCTAGTTTTATTTCCAAAAGACGCATAACTTTCGAGCCGACGCCGCTTCTGTGAAGCCCGGGCGTTACCGCAAGCTCCGAAACCTCGAACATCGTCCCCTCGAAATAGGCGTCTAATTTGCCAAAACAAAACGCTACGGTTTCCCCCTCCTCCGCATACGTATAACCCAAAAAGCCGGGGGTTCGCACTAAATCGCCCAAATATCGCTCGGCTTTTTCCGCCGTCAAGAAGCTGTACGAAAGCGGCGGCGCGTTAAATGCCTCGGTATAAATTTTTACGCACATGGGTAAATCTGATTCGACGTACATACGCAACATGTTTTTTTCTCCTTCCGATACTTTTTCTGCTCTTGAGCACCTGTAGTTGACCCTGTGGAAATGTTGGAATTTTAACAGATGTCAGTGGGGGCGTTAGAGTTGTTTGGGCGGAAAAGTACGAACCGCAAACGCAATCGCGTCGGTTTCGCTGTGTGAAATGCTTATTTCAATGGCGGCGTCTGTCATTTTGTTGTCTGGCATTTTGACGTAGGGGCGTCCGTTTTCTTCGTGCAAAATTTCGATATCTCGCGGCGATATTCCGTTAAAACCCGTGCCGAGTGCTTTTGCGACGGCTTCTTTTGCGGCGAAAATTCCGGCGGCGTTTTGCGCGGATTTTATATATTCGCGCTCGTTGTCGGTAAAAACGCGGCGCGAAAATGTGTCGCTTATATCCTCGAAACGCGCGATTTTTACAATGTCAACGCCACAAGTCATAGCCCATATCCTTCAGCTCCATACAAACTTTTGCAATCGGCAAGCCCACAACAGTATAAAAATCGCCCTCGACTCTGTCAACAAGCACCGCGCCCCGCTCCTGCACGCCATACGCGCCCGCCTTATCAAACGGTTCGTCCGTCGCGATATACGCCCAGATTTCCTCGTCGGTAAGCGCGCGAAAAAAAACGCGCGTCATGTCCGCAAACGCGCGCGATTCCCCGTCCCGCACAAGCGCGACGCCCGTATAAACCTCATGCTCGTTGCCCGAAAGCATTTTTAACATTTCAAACGCCTCGTCCGCATCTTTCGGCTTGCCGAGAACGCGACCGTTTACATATACAAGCGTGTCCGCGCCGATTATTATGGCGTTTTCGCGTTGCGCGATTTTTTTGTATACCGCATGTGCTTTTCGCAGGGCGAGTTCCTTGACCTGTGCATCCGGCGCGCCGGAAGTTGTTTCGTCTGCATTGGACACGATTATCTCGCAGGGGATGCCCGCAAGCTGCATAAGTTGCCGCCGCCGCGGAGACCCCGACGCCAAAATTATTTCGACCACAAAATCACCTCACACGGAAACTTATACCGTATTTATAAAGTTGTCAACGAAAAGCGCGCCAAGCGCGCGGTGGGCACCGGGGACATGTGTCGGCGGCGGCACATTCCCTCGAAGCCGGGGGCAATTTCCCGACGTACAAAAAAAAGAGTCGGCGAGTGTCACTCGCCGACTCTTTTTTTGCAGCGCGCCAAGCGCGCAGTGGACACCGGGGACATGTGTCGGAGGCGACACATGCCCCCGAAGCCGGAGGCAATTTCCCAGCCAACAAAAAAACCACGCCAAGCAAGAACATGAATCCCCGGATTAGCCCCTCCGGCACGTTCTTGTCTGTCGTGGTTTTGTTTTTTTTGTATTTAATTTAATTCGTCGTAATCTCTGCGGTTCTTGTTGCGGCGTCCCAGCCGACGTCCGCGCCGATTGCTTCGGCGAGCATACGAACGGGTACCAAAGTGCGACCGCCAACTATTGTGGAGGAGGCGTCGAAACTTTGAGACGTGCCGTCGATTGCGATTTCGGAGGTGTGGATTACGTGGGTGATTACGGTGCCGTCTGCGGTTGTTAATGTTGCGGTGCTTGTTGCGGCGTCGAAGTCTACTTCCATGCCGAGGGCTTCGCCGATTGCGCGAAGGGGAAGCATGGTGCGGCCGTCGATAATTTCAGGCGCGACTTCGAAGGTTTGGGCAACGCCGTCGATTGTTACATTTACTCCGTCGCCTGCGGGAGGTGCGGGGGTTGCGGCGGGAGTTGGGGTTGGTGCCGGCGTTGCGGCGGGGGCGTCGAAGGGATTGTCGGCTCCGGCCTCCGTTATTGCCAAGGTTACTTCAATTCTTGAAAAAGAGCCGATGTCTCCGCTGTCCAAACTTCCGTACGTCGGGCCGGAAAGAACCGTGGGGCCTTCTGCCCAGTAGCTTGTAAGACCGATGCGAATGCCGCCGTCGTAGGCGACATATGCGGCGTCGGCGTTAAAATTAATATTGCTGCCGTCGACTACGATGCTGTCGATAAACACATCGTACAATTCGACATGCGCCATATTTGTTACCCTGATATCGGTTTGTACAACGAAGGCATATCCCCAACCCGCATGAACATGCGCGAAGGTGTCGCCGCCGGCGTCAAGTACAGCGGTAAACGGCTCGCCCACCGTGAAGGGCACGCTTTGTTCTTCATGAGTTCTCCATTCCGGAAACATGTACTCGTGCATCATCGTGCCGCCAAAAAAAGCGTTTCCGCCCGAGGCAACTTCACCGGAAACGATAAGCACGTTCATAACCGGCGCAACAAGTAAAGCAAGGGTTAAAACAACTGCAAAAAACATTTTAGTCTTTTTCATGGACTTGTCCTTTCTGCGGGTCACATGCCGCAAGTATTTTTAAGACTGTATATCACACAAAGAAATTTTTGGCAAGGAAAACAGCTTATTTCGCGACGAAATTCACAATTTTGCCCGGCACGTAAATTTCTTTTACGATTGCGCCCGTTAGCTTTTCGGCTAGGGCGGTTTTTGCGAGGGCGAGAACGGTATCCTTGTCGGCGTCGCGCGGAATTTGCAGGTTGCCGCGCAGTTTGCCGTTTACTTGCATCGCGATTTCGATTGTGTCGGCGACGAGCTTTTTGGGGTCGTGGGTCGGCCATTTTTGCGCGAAAACGGTTTGCCTGTTACCGGTTCCGTCGCCTTGTTGTTCCCAAATTTCTTCTGCGATATGCGGCGCGAAGGGTGACAGGAGGATTGCGAGGGTTTCGAAGGTTTTTTTGTCGATGCCGCCTTGGGTTTTTGCCAAAGATTGCAGGGTGTTTGTGTGTTCCATGAAGCCGCTTATTACCGTGTTCAGCGATAAATTTTCGAGGCGCGTTGTTATGTCGTGGATTAGGCGGTGGCGCAGGCGTTCGAGTTCGGGGGTTTCGTCGATGGTTGGCTCTTGTGTGAGACGCCAAACTTTATTCAGGAAGCGATAGACACCTTCGATTCCGTTGTCGTCCCACTCGACATCGAGTTCGGGCGGGCCGATGAAAAGCTCGTACAGGCGGAGGGCGTCGGTGCCGTATTTTGGAATTACTTCGTCGGGGGAAACGCCGTTTCCTACGGATTTTGCCATCTTTTTGCCCTTGTAATTTATCATGCCGATGTTGAACAAAACCGTAAATGGCTCTTGGAATTCGACGACCCCGATATCGTACAAAAATTTCGTATAAAACCGCGCGTACAATAAATGAAGCACGGCGTGTTCTATACCGCCGATGTAGAAATCTACGGGCAACCAGTCCTTCAGCGCGGCGGGGCTTGCGAGGGCGTCAGAATTGTTGACGTCGGCGTAGCGGAGGAAATACCAGGATGACCCCGCCCATTGCGGCATCGTGTTGGTTTCGCGCTTGGCGGGCTTTGCGCACGACGGGCAGGTTGTGTTGACCCAGTCGTGGACAAGCGCGAGGGGCGACTCGCCTGTGTCGGTGGGCTGGTAGGACTCGATTTCCGGCAACATTACGGGCAAATCCGCGTCGGGAACAAGAACGGGGCCGCAGGCGTCGCAGTGGATTATCGGTATCGGCTCGCCCCAGTAACGCTGGCGCGAAAATACCCAGTCGCGGAGCTTGTAATTTATCGTTTCTTTGGCAACGCCGCGGGATTCGAGGGCTTTTGTTATTGCGCGTGCGCCGTCACGGACGGACAGGCCGTTGTGTTCGCCTGAATTTACAAGCGTGCCGTCGCCGATATATGGCGCGTCGAGGGGCTTTTCGGATGCTTCCCCTGTTGGCGAAATTACCTCTTTAATAGGGAGCGAAAATTTTTGGGCGAATTCGAAGTCGCGGTCGTCGTGGGCAGGGACGCACATTATCGCGCCTGTTCCGTAGTCGATTAGTACGTAATCGGCGACCCAAACCGGCATTTTTTCGCCGGAAATCGGGTTTACGGCGTACGCGCCGGTGGGGACGCCGGTTTTTTCCTTGTCCTGCATTCGGTCAACGTTTGAGCGGGATGCGGCTTGTTTTACATATGCTTCGACGGCGGATTTTTGTGCGGGGGTTGTTATTTCCGCGACGAGGGCGTGTTCCGGCGCGAGAACCATGAAAGTCGCGCCGTAGAGGGTGTCGGCACGGGTTGTGAAGGCGCGGATTTGGCACCGTTGACCCGTGTCGGCGGTTTGTTCGTTCTCTCGAAGCCGTGAGCTGTTTTCGTTTTCTACGACAAAATCTATTTCCGCGCCAAAACTCTTTCCAACCCAGTCGGACTGCATCTTTTTAACCTTATCGGGCCAGTCCAGCCCGTTTAAATCCTCAAGCAAGCGGTCGGCATATTCCGTTATTTTAAGCATCCATTGCCGCAGATTTTTCTTCGTTGACACACCCTTGCATCGCTCGCAAACGCCGCCGACTGCCTCTTCATTCGCCAAAACAACCTTGCACGCATCGCACCAGTTAAGCGGCATTTCCTTCTCGTACGCAAGCCCGCGCTCGAACATGCGTGCAAAAATCCATTGCGTCCATTTGTAATATGCCGGGTCCGTTGTGTCAAGCTCGTAATCCCAATCAAAAATCGTACTCATTTCTCCAAGCTGGCGTTTCATGCTTGCGACATTTTCCGCCGTAGAAATTTTCGGATGCATTTTTCGCTTAATCGCATTATTTTCCGCGGGAAGCCCAAACGCGTCCCACCCCATTGGATGCAACACATGGTATCCCTGCAAAATCTTATGCCGCGAAAGCGCGTCGCTCAAAACATACCCGCGCCAATGCCCCACATGCAGTCCCACCCCCGAAGGATACGGAAACATATCGAGGCAATAAAATTTGGGCCTGCCCTCCGAGTCTTTCTGAATCGGAGTTTCCGCCCATTTTTTGCGCCATTTTTTTTCAATTGACCTGAAATCGTATTTTTCTCTTGTTGCAGTCGCCATTTAAATCGCGCCCCTTTTGCAGATTGTTTGAAATTGTTTGAAATTTGCCTGTATTTTACGCCATTTTATGACTATGTTCGGGGCATGTCAAATCGAGTCGGCGAGTGACACTCGCCGACTCGATTTTGCCGACGTTTCTGCCGAAGCATTTTTTTGCGTTTTTTTTGCGCTTTCTGCCTTGCGCGTCGGAGTGGG
>WRGX01000148.1 GCA_009786975.1 Defluviitaleaceae bacterium | reverse complement strand
CGCCGCGACCTAGAGGGTCGCAAGGTTTTTCGCGACGAAGCAATGCGGCAAAAAGACAAGTCCAAATGGAAATGTTATTGTCGGGCAGTTCCTTAGGCAACGTACAGAAATAACTTTGCAAATTTGATACAGGTTTTTGCGTGATTATCACGTAAAAAACACAGATGGATGAAAGTTTATTTGCCTTACCTGTTGCCTGAAAAAAAAAGAGTCGGCGAGTGTCACTCGCCGACTCATTTTTCATAGGACGGGAAACTGCTCCCGGCTTCGAGGGAATGTGCCGACTCCGACACATGTCCCCGGCGGCGCGGGAAACGTTCGCTTCGCTCACTGCGCCCGTGGTGCCCAATGCGCGATTGGCGCGCTTTTATGCGGGATGGAACACTACACCTTCTCAAACGTTTCCTTAGGCTCCGGCGCGGAGTCGCCCAGAATTTTATACTGTTCCGCGCAGACGGTGACGGCGGAAATTATGGCATTGCGGAAGCCCTGTTTTTCAAGCTCGCAAACAGCGGCAATAGTTGTCCCGCCCGGCGAACAGACTTCGCCCTTTAACGTCGCGGGATTTTCGCCTGTTTCAATCACCATTTTCGCCGCGCCCAGCAGGGCTTGGGCGGAGATGTCTGTGGCTTGACGGCGAGAGAGGCCGTGTTTTACGCCGGCGTCTGCCATTGCTTCAATAAACATGAAGGCGTAGGCAGGCGACGAGCCGGAAATGGCAGTAAATGCGTCGAAAAGATGTTCCGGTAAAATTTCGGTTTTGCCCACGCTGTTGAAAATTTTCAAAACCTTGTCGAGGTCTTTTTTTGTTACGTTTTCGCCGGCGCAAACGGCGGTCATTCCGCAGTTTACGCGGGCAGGGGTGTTCGGCATGGTTTTTACCAGCTTGACGTCGCAGTTCGCGCCGAACATTTCCCTTGCGTGTTTAAGCCCAAGCCCCGCCGCCAGGATTATTACCATGGCTGTTGGGTTGATGCTTGATTTTATTTCGTCGATTACTGTGTGGTAAACGTGGGGCTTGACGGAGAGGAAAATTATTTCGGAATTTTTTGCGACTTCGATGTTTGACGACGTTGTTTCGACGTTGCAGCTTTTGGAAATTTGCGCGAGCTGTTCCGCCTCCGTATCCGACGCGATAATGTCCCACGCGGCAACGACCCCCGCGTTAATCGCGCCGTTTATTATCGCCGTCGCCATGTTGCCCGTTCCGATGAAACCCAATTTTTTCGGCATGTCAGACGCCCCCCTTTGTTGTAATTTTAAACTCGTTTTTCGCAAAATTTAACTTACATGTGCCGCCGTTTTTTAGCTCGCCGAAAAGAACTTCGGAGACGAAAAGTTTTTTTATGTCGTTTTCGACAAGGCGAATAATCTCGCGCGCGCCATACGTTTCGGACAGCCCTTTCGACGCAATGTGTTCGACGGCGGATTTTGTTGCGGTGAATTTGATGCCCTTTGCGGCGAGTTTTGCGGCTAGTTTGCTCAACGATTTTTTCGCGATTTGCACCGCCATTTCTTCGTCAACGGCCTTGAAGCGGACGATTGCGTCGAGGCGATTGCGGAACTCGGGGCTGAACATTTTTTCAACGGCTTTTTCCGCCGCCGCCGCATCAAGGTTTCCGTCGAAGCCGATGGTTTGGCGCGTCATTTCGCGCGCGCCTGCGTTCGAGGTCATTATTATAATCACGTTGCGAAAATCGGCTTTTTTGCCCGTGTTATCGGTAAGTGAGCCGTAATCCGTGACTTGTAAAAGTACATTTAATATGTCAGCGTGTGCTTTTTCGATTTCGTCCAAAAGCAAAACGCAGTGCGGGTTTTTGCGAATTTCGTCGGTTAAAAGGCCGCCTTCTTCATAGCCGACATAGCCCGGCGGCGAGCCAATCAGCCGCGCGACCGCGTGTTTTTCCTGATACTCGCTCATGTCAAACCGCGCGAGATGTATGCCCAAAATTTCGGCAAGCTGTTTCGTAACCTCGGTTTTTCCCACTCCCGTGGGACCGACAAAAAGCAGTGACGCAACGGGCCTGTCCGGCTCATTTAAGCCGGCGCGGGCGGAATGAATCGCGTGGGCAATCGCCTCGACGGCCTCGTCCTGCCCGAAAACGCTTCGGCATAAATTTTCGCGCAGGTTTTTAAGCACGACGGATTCGTTTGCGGCAACGGATTTTTCCGGCACTTTAGCGGACCGCGCGATTACACGCTCGACGGCGGTTTCGGTAACATGGTATGTTTTTTTGCCGCCGGACGAAGCGTATCCGGCTTCGCGAGAATGCGCCGCATCCGATACGCGTTCTCGGTTTCCACTGCGCGATTGGCGTGCAAGCCGCGTCAAAACACCCGCCTCGTCCATCACGTCAATGGCCTTGTCCGGCAAAAATTTGTCATTCATATGTTTTGAGCTTAGCCCAACGATTTTTTCCAACACATCGTCGCTGTATTTGACGCCGTGAAATTCCTCGTAATGCGAACGCAAGCCCTGCAAAATTTTCACGCATTCCGCCTCGCTTGGCTCGTTTACGTCGATTTTCGCAAAACGCCTTGCGAGGGCGCGGTCTTTTTCGAAATGCTTTTTGTAGTCCTCAAACGTGGTCGAGCCGATAAATCGGATTTCGCCTCGCGAAAGGTACGGTTTTATTATGCTTGTTGCGTCCATGCTTCCGCCGGAAACGGCACCCGTTCCGACAACGGTGTGAATTTCGTCGATGTATAAAATTGGCTTGTCGAGCTGTGCGACGGCCTCGAGAAGTTTGACCAGTCTCTCCTCGAAATCCCCGCGATAACGCGTGCCCGCAACAAGCGCGCCCATGTCCACACGAAAAATTTTCACGTTTTTAAGCTGTGCGGGAACGTCTCCCGTCGCTATTTTCTGCGCAAGCCCTTCGACAATTGCCGTTTTTCCGACGCCGGGGTCGCCGACATGTACGGGATTATTTTTCAAGCGGCGACACAAAACATGCGCGGTTCGCTCGAGGATGTCCTCGCGGCCCACAAGCGGGTCGAGCTTGCCGTCCCGCGCAGCAGCGACCAAATCGACCGTATACGCCGCCAAATTTTTATCGACTTTCTCGTTGCCGCTTGTTTCCGCAGGTTCATTCTGCGCGTATTTTTTATAAAAAACCTGCTTATCCACGCCGTTTTTGGCAAGAATATACTGGGCGTAGGACTCGCGAAGCGTATAAATTCCAAGCAAAAAATCCGCCACGCTTGTCTGTTTTCGTTCGTCGTTCCTGGCGTGGACGGCGGCGAGTTCAAGCATCTGGTTAAACGCAAAACTCTCCATCGGTGACGCCGTAATTTTTTTTGGCAACTGCTCGTCGAAAAAATGGTTAAGCTCTGCGGAAATTCTGTCCAAATCCCCGCCTCCGCGCCGAATCAGTTCTTTTATATCGTCGAACATCAACGCGCTGTATAAAAAATGTTCAGGCATAATGTATTCATGCCCATGCAATCGCGCCTCGTTTACCGCGACAACGTAGACCTGACTAACAAGATTATCCAGCTTCATTTTTTTTGCCATTCGCTGAAGCGTACCGATTCCTGATAAAAATTGGTCGCCCGCGTTCCTCTCTTCGATTTTTCATACTTTTCGCCATTCGATGAACGCACAAATTCCTGATGAAAATCGGTCGCCCGCGTTTCCTTCTTCGAATTTTCACACTTGTGGCTCCTCACGAATTGTTAATTTAAGCGGAAAACCGCGTTCCGACGCACGTAAATCCGCCTGCGATTTCTTCGTCACGGCAATATCAAAAACATAAACGCCCGCAACACCGTGACCGAGTTCATGCACTTCCATCATTAATGCGGCGGCGTCAAGCGGTGTTTTGTGAAAAATTTGCGTAAGAATTTCCGTAACAAAATCCATTGTCGTCACATGGTCGTTGTGAATAATAACCTCGAACATGCTTGGAGGTCGCAGTTTTACGTCGTTTTCCAATAAATCTTGTGCATATGGATTCATGGGTTTCACCTCGGAAATTTTTTGATGATGTTAGTGACACTAACATCATCAATTTTGCAAGTTTGATTTTACAATAATACTTCTGATACAATCAAGGCAATTAATTTTTTAGTTTTCGAAACATTTGAAGAGATTTTAAATATTTTTGAAAGCGGGAGAAATTGTGGAATATAAGGACTACATTTCGATTTTGCACAACCTTTTCGAAAAATCTGTTGTTCAGGCGTATCGCGATTCAAATAAAAACAAGCGGCGCAAGGTTTTGCCGTATTTGCAGGCGATTCACCGCCGCTGGTACTACTCGACGCTTGTTGAGCACACTCCATTTTCACCCGCGAATTTATCGGAGTGTATCGCCGATTATTTTGAGAAAAAACCGGACCAATATATTATGCCCGCTTTACGCAATTCTGCAAAATTTTCCGGCGTGGATTTCAGCGTTGTTCCGTATACGGTTGAAAAACATCCCGTTGCGGCGGATATGCGCGCTATGATGGATTTTTGCACGCCCCATGTCGATTTGCATGTAAGCGGATGTTTGACCGACGAACAAGCCGAAGAAGCAGCAGAACTGCTTTCGATTAAAGACCCGCATTATGCTTCGTTTTTGTTGGAGCTCGCGATTTACATGAAAATGTTTAAAAACATGCCGTCGTTGTATTTACAGCGGATGCAACCGTCGAAAAAAAGCGCGGAAATATTGAAACAAAACGACGAGGAGCTTTTGCGCGAAATCGTTGACTCCGCTATTAAAATGTCCGCTTTCGGTCTTCAAAATTCAATCCCTTTGCCCGAGCATATTTTTACCGAATCTTTTGTGCGCTCGATTTTGGAGCATCCGCTTGAAACCGATGAAATTTTCGAGCGCGTCTTTGACGCTATGGGTTATGACCTCAATGAAATCCTCGAAATCAGCCAATCGCCGCTGCCTCCCGGCATGACGCCGGAACATTTAGGCATTGATATGGAGCTGATTTCAGGCACATTTATCATGGGCATCGTAATGGACAGATATTTTTTCACGCCGTTCGGACATTTCCTGCGGCTGATTCGCCCGCTTTACGCGCTTCCCTTCGCGATTGAAGACGAAATCACCGATTTTGCAGACTCTTGCGACGACCCCGATGAGGCATTCGTCGCTTTTTTCGCGCCGTGCAGCAATTATATGTTGACCGACATCGGCCTGAAAATCCTGAACGTTAAGCCCACTGCGGAAAATTATTTCAACGCCGGCGAACTGCAATTCGAAAACATGAAGGACTCGATTTTCGCAAGCAAGGAGTCTTTGGAAAAATTCGTTGAAATGGCGACGCTTCTTTCACCAATGGCACTTTCCGGCGGAATGCCCTCAAAGGTACATGTGTTTCGTGTGCGCCTCGAAAGCGACTCCGCAATGTGGCTGCACATTCAACTCCCCGACACATTTTCTCTCGAGTGCCTGTACGACGAAATCGCGAGCTACTTTAAACTGAAACACAACGGCGAGTTCAGCTTCTTCCACGACAAAATCGAAAACCGTTTCGCCGAGTACCCATCAATGAAGCGCGTCGCAAAAACCAAAAATCCCAAAACGCCCGCCGAAGAATGCACCTTGGGCGAACTCGATTTCGACCACATGAAGCACATGATTTTGGCGGCATACGGACAAGCCCAGCTCTTTTCACAAGAAGCCCCCGTAGTCCGCTTCACACTCGAGCGCATGAGCGAAAAAGACCCCGATTTCGGCGAAACGTACCCGCATATTTCGAGGGTGAGCAAGAAATTGCAGGCGTTTTGGCAGGATGAATAATTTATTGACATTATTTAAGAAAATGTTACTATAATGTTACAAGTTTTGGGAGAATTCTAAAAAAGTTCTAAAAAACCCAAGGGAGCAATCTATGTACGCAGCCGGTTTAACGGATGTCGGCATAACTCGCGAACAAAACGAGGATGCCATTTTTGTTCATAATAAGCCAATCGGGCCGTTTCCGAATTTATTTATTGTCGCGGACGGCATGGGGGGGCATAAAGCGGGCGAAATCGCAAGCACAACTGCCGTTGAAAAATTCAGCGGCTTTATTCGCGACTTTCCCGCGCAGGATTTTGTACGCCCCGAGGATTATTTGGACCTTCTGATAAGCGCTGCGCAACATGCCGGAAATGAAATTATGATAAAAGCGACGGCCGACGAAAACATGCAAGGCATGGGAACGACGCTGACCGCCGGAGTCATTGACGGTGACAAAATATTTCTTGTACACATCGGCGACTCCCGCACTTATCTTGTACATTCCTTCGAAAGCGACCTCGGCATGGTGCAGGTTACAACCGACCACACCTTCGTTGAAGAGCTCTTGCAAACCGGCCGCGTAACCGAAGAAGAAGCAAAAACGCATCCGCGTCGGCACGTTTTGACGCGGGTTTTGGGCGTACCCGATAATATGCAAATTGACGGCATTGTGCGCGATATTGGAGACGCAACTGCCGTTTTATTATGCTCCGACGGTCTTACAAATATGCTTGACAACGATTCAATGATGAGAATTATTAACGGCTTGGGATATGTCGAACACCGCACAAAGTATCTTATTGATGAAGCAAACAAAAAAGGCGGCCGCGACAATATTTCCGCGATTGTGATTGATATAGCAAGGTAAGGAGGGGATTTATGTGAAGCTGACAGCGGGGCAAATAGTTGCCGAACGCTATGAAATAGATGGTGTACTTGGCTCGGGGGGAATGAGCGTTGTTTATCGAGCGCATGATACAAAATTGGACAGGTTCGTTACGCTGAAAATTTTAAAAGAAGACTATTTGAATGACGAGACCCTTTTGGAGCGTTTCCCAAAGGAAGCGCGGGCGGCGGCGGCGTTAAATCATCAAAATATAACGGCAATTTTCGACCACGGTCGGGACGGCGATATTTTATACATCGTGCTGGAATACGTTGACGGCGCGTCGCTCAAAGAGCTGATTGTAAAAAAAGCCCCGTTCGACGACGAAACAAACCTCGGCGTCGCGATTCAAGTCGCTGAAGGCCTCGCCGAAGCACACTACAATAAAATTATTCATTTGGACATAAAACCGCAAAACATTTTGATAACAACGACAAGCATCGTAAAAGTCGCTGATTTCGGCATTGCGCGCGCCGCAAAAAGCGTGACGCTTAACGCCGCGGCGGGTTCGATGGGCAGTGTGCATTATTTTTCGCCGGAACAAGCGCGCGGCGGGTATATTGATTACAAATCCGATATTTACTCCCTCGGCATCGTAATGTACGAAATGGCGACGGGGCAATTGCCTTTCGAGGGAGAAAACGAAGTCGCCGTCGCGCTGCAGCACATAAACGACCCCATGCCCGACATTTCAAAAATAAATCCGCATGTGTCCGCAAGCGTTATTCGAATTATCCAAAAAGCCACGGAAAAGTCCGCGTCAAAACGCTACGAAACCGTCGAAGATATGATTGACGATTTAAAGCGCGCGCTTACCGATGCGTCCGGTGCCTTTGTTACGGTTGAAAAAACCGATGTAATGTCGGAAACGCGACGCATAAGTGAGGAAAATAAAGAGGCGGTTCGCCGCCAAAAAATGCGTGCCGCGTTTTTGGACGGCGTTGAATCGACCAATGATGACGATATCGACGACATAAATGACATGCACGACGAACCGCACGAGGAGCCGACTTTTATCCTGCGCGAAACGCCCCCGCGTCATCCGCAATCTCCGCACCACGCGCCGCAACATATACCGCAAAAATACGCACAGAAATACGAGCCTGAATATGTGCCCGAATACGTGCCGGGTCAGGAATACGCCGACGACGACTATTACGACAACGTCGAGCCACCGCCGCCGCCACGCGATAAAAGAGCCGACAGAATCTCCGTTTTGGGCGGAATAATTTTGGGGCTTATCTTTGGCATTCCGATTATTATCGGCGCGATTTTTATTTACAATCGATTCCTTTCTCCGACGGCGGGAATGGTCGAAGTGCCTAATGTTATCGGTCAAACCTTGCTTGTTGCACAAATCGAGGCAACCGGGCTTGGGCTTACGATTGACGACTCTGAAGAAATTTGCGGCGAGCAATCGCCGTTCCGCGATGAATTTTATTTCTGCGGCAACGAAGACTGCGAAGGAGAATGCGAGGGGCGGATTATTTTTCAAGGCACCGTCGCCGAATCCTTGCTCAGCCCGGGCGATGTTTTGCACGTTGTTGTTAGTGCGGGGCGGCCCGGCGAGGGCGAAATTATGCCGCGGGTCGTGGAATATACGGTTGGTGACGCGCGCGGAATTTTGGCAAATTTGGACATGAGGGTTATTATCGAATATGAACATCACGACGATGACACTTTGCCGCGAGACACCGTTTTCGCGCAATATCCGCCGCAAGGCACGCGTCTTGCGCATGGCGACGTCGTTACATTAACGGTCACGCCGGGGCAGACGGATTTGTATGTTACCGTACCTGTTATGGTGGGACGCCCGGAAGCGGAAGTCATTGAACTTATGCGCGAATATCCGTTGGTCGCGGCTTTTGAGCGCGAACACAGCGACACCTTCGGTGAGGGAAGCGTCATACGCCAAGACCCGGCTCCCCTCGAGCAGGTTCCGCGCGATATCACGACTGTCACATTTTACGTAAGCGCGGGCCCGGAATCGCCCTTACCCACGCCCTCTCCGACACCGGATGCGGATGAAAACGGCGATGCCCCGCAGGAAACACCCGCTCCGGAAGAAACTCCCAATGAAACTCCCGATGAAACCCCGACTCCCGAGGAAACCCCCGAGCCGCAACAGCCCGAAATGCTTACCGGCGTATTAACCGTCGAGCTTCCGCAGTGGGCCGTCGGCATGGAAACGGTTCAGCTTACGATTTGGCGCATAATGGGAACCGGAAACGCCGAACCCGTTCATAATAATACCGAGCTTGTGTCGGCGTTCCCGCGCTCGCTTCAAATAACATACACAGACCCCAGCCAGTTCATCATCACAATCGAAAGCGGCGAATATCAGACGAACGCGATTGAGCATCGCCCCTCTTTGCAATAATGCTTGAGGGAATTATCACAAAAGGCGTCGGCGGCGCGTACACCGTAATGACAAACGGTGTGCAGCCGCTTTTTTATACCTGCAAAGCGCGCGGCGTTTTTCGCAATAAAAAAGTGCGCCAAGCGCACGGTGGGCACCGGGGAGACGTGTCGGAGGCGGCGCGTTCTCTCGAAGCCGGGGGCAGTTTCGCGGCCCATAAAAA
>WRGX01000147.1 GCA_009786975.1 Defluviitaleaceae bacterium | reverse complement strand
AAGCCGAAATCGTTGTTGACCCGCTTTTGGCGGCGGCGCAAAATATTACGCCGCAAATGGTCACGGGCGCAATTTTTATCGCGCTTAACGGCTCGGAAGTCACGGATATTACAATCGGCGGCCAGCGTTATGCCATTCGCGTGACGCACCCGCGCGGACGATACGAATCCGTAAGCGACGTCGCAAACATGATGCTTATGTCGGCAACGGGCGGAAGCGTTCCCTTGTCCGAAATTTCCTCGATTGAATTCACCGACATCCCGCAAACAATTGTGCGCCAAAACGGCTTTTACACCGCAACAATTACCGCAGTTTCAACCGACGCCGCGCGTTTTACCGCGCAAGCGGAAATCATGCAGGGCGTAAACGCGCTTGTCCTTCCCGACGGCGTGAACATCGGGCTGGGCATTATGGACGAGATGATGACGGAGGAACTTACTGCACTCGGATTTGCGATAATCACGGCGGTTTTGCTGATTTTTATGGTAATGGCGATACAATTTGAGTCGATACGTCATTCGCTTATGGTTATGACTTGCGTTCCCTTGGCTGTTATCGGTTCGTTTTTGCTTATGGTTATTACGGGGACGACGATAAGCATGGTGTCCATGTTGGGATTCTTGATTTTAATTGGTCTTGTTGTAAATAATGGCATACTTTTCGTTGATACTGTCAATGGATATCGCAAGGAAATGGATTTGCACGAAGCGTTAATTTTAGCGGGGCGCACGCGTCTTCGCCCGATTTTGATGATTACACTTACGACAATTTTGGCAATGTTGCCCTTGGCGCTTGGAATCGGGGATAATTTGGGGCTGATGCAAGGTCTCGGAATCACGGTAATCGGTGGGCTTACGGCGTCGACCGCGCTCGCGCTGGTTCTTCTGCCGACGTTTTATTTGCTAATCGACGGCAACCCCGAAAGGCGTGCGGAACGCAAGAGGATTCGCGCGGAAAGGCGCGCAAAACAAATCGGACTGACGGAAACGGAGGAGGAGTAATGAAAAACATTACGTTGAACACAGGTGCGGAAATGCCCATGTTGGGGCTTGGTGTGTACAAAATTGATGACACATCGTCGATTCATACTGCGTTTGAGGCGGGATATCGAAGCATCGACACCGCCAGCGCGTATGATAATGAAGAACTCGTCGGAGCGGCGATTCGCGAAAGCGGACTTCCGCGAGATGAGCTTTTTATTACAACGAAGCTGTCGAACCCGGGGCAACGCGAGGGTCGCGCCGGAGTCGAGCTTGACGATAGCCTTAATCGGCTTGGGCTGGACTATGTTGACCTTTATTTGATGCATTGGCCGGTGCCGGAAACGTATGCAGATTCGTGGCGCGCGATGGAAAAATTGTTTAAAAAAGGTCGCGCGAAAGCCATCGGCGTATCAAATTTCCAGTCGCGCCATATCACCGAAATAAAAAAGCAGTGGACCGTTGTCCCTGCTATAAATCAAGTCGAGCTGCATCCGCGACTTACGCAAAAGCCGCTTCTTTGGATTAGCAAAATGGAAACAATTGCGTTGCAAAGCTGGAGCCCCCTCGGCGGCGGCAGGGATTTCGCGTTCAAAGAGCAGCTTTTTGCACACGAAACAATTGAGTCCCTTGCGAAAAAATATGGGAAAACGCCGGCGCAAATCATTTTGCGCTGGAACATCGACCTCGGCATCGTGACGATTCCCAAGTCTGCCACGCCCGAACGCATCCGCGAAAACATTGACATTTTCGACTTCTCGTTGACCCAAGCCGAAGTCACCGCAATCGACATGCTGAACCAAAATCATCGCACCGGCCCGGACCCGGATACTTTTCATAACGATTTTTAATCCTTTTTTTAATCCTGCACCGCCGACGGCGGAATGCCCTTGTATTTTTTAAAGAGGCGGCTGAAATAAAAAACGTCCGAAAATCCGCAGTGCGCGGCTACTTCGGTTACGTTTAATTTGCCGTCTCGAAGCATGTCTTCGGCTTGATTTATGCGGATTGTGTTTAAATAGTCGCGGAAGGTTGTGTGTGTTTCGCGGCGAAAGAGTGTGCCGAAATAAACCGGATTTAGCGAAACGGCGGCGGCGACCTCGGAAATTTTTAAATGTTCGTGAAAATGCTCGTTTACGAAACGAATCGCTTGTTTTACTCGCGGGTCGAAACGGTGTGTGTCAATTTTATACACAATCATCTCCATGAAACGTTGCAAAATAAGCATAAAACGCGCCCGCGAGCGCATTACATATCCGGGGCTTCGCGCAAGAAAATCCTCGTTTAATTTGCGATAATTTGAAATCAAATCGTTATGTATTCCGACGTGCGAATGAAGCGGCAGGGGCATCGAAACCGCCTCGCCTGTTGGCGCGGCAAGGTTAAAATTTGTTGCAAAGCATTCGAATTTTCCGGGTTCGTTGCTTGTTGCGGAACGCTCCGAGCCTTTCGGAATGCAAAGTAAGTCGCCCTCGGCGGCAAAAATTCGTTGTTCGTTGACCGTGTAAACCGCTTGGCCGCAGATTATATACGTCAAGTCGATGTTGTCTGTTCGTCGGTGCTCGATGAGCCATTCCGGCGTGCTTTTTCTGTGGCGAAAATAATCTATCGAAGGAACGCTTTCGTTGAAAATTTCCAGATTCATTTTACCTCGCCCCATCAATTTCCTATGCGAATCACAAATTTTCTTAATTTTATCCATGTTTGCCTTCGCGTGTCAAGTTTACGAAGTCCGCATGTATACGAATTTTTTACATAATTTTTAATTTTACGCTCAAATTAAAGAAAAATGCATTTATCGGAGTTGAACATTGTTAAATGAGCCGGAATTTAGAAAACACATACGCCGCGCTTCCCGAAATATTTTTCCGCAAGCAGATGCCCGAAGCCGCGCCTGCGCCGCACGCGGTTGTTTTTAATGAGGAACTTGCCAAAGGGTTGGGGCTTGGCGATGTAAAAGACGCGGCGGAGATTTTTTCGGGGGCGAAGCTGCCGCCCGGCTCGGTGCCGATATCGCAGGCGTATGCGGGGCATCAGTTTGGCTATTTTACTATGCTTGGCGACGGGCGCGCGGTTTTGTTGGGGGAGCAGATTGCGCCCTCGGGCGAGCGGTTTGATATTCAGTTGAAGGGGTCGGGGCGCACGCCGTTTTCTCGGCGGGGTGACGGTTATGCGGCTTTGTTGCCGATGCTTCGTGAATATATTGTCGGTGAGGCGATGTTCGCGCTGGGGATTCCTACTACGCGCGGGTTGGCGGTTGTTTTGACGGGGCGCGAGGTCGTGCGCGAGGAGGTTTTGCAGGGTGCGGTTTTGACGCGGGTTGCGTCGAGCCATATCCGTGTTGGCACATTTGATTATATTTCCGAGTTCGGCACGCCCGATGATTTGAGAATTTTGGCAGATTATACGATTCGGCGGCATTTTGCTCGGCTTGAAAACGCGGCGGATAAATACGTACTGTTTCTGCGAGAAGTCGCGCGGCGGCAGGCGGATTTGATTGCGAAATGGCAGCTCGTCGGATTTATTCACGGCGTGATGAACACCGATAATATGGCGATTTCCGGCGAAACAATCGACTACGGGCCCTGCGCTTTTATGGACGCATACGACCCCGACACCGTTTTCAGCTCAATTGACACCCACGGGCGTTATGCCTACAAAAATCAGCCGAAAATCGGCGCGTGGAATTTGGCGCGTTTTGCGGAGGCGTTGTTGCCTTTGCTTGACGCGGACGAGGAGAAAGCCGCTGTTTTGGCTCGGCGGGAGATTGAATTTTATTGGGACTGTTTTAATCAAAATTGGCTAAGCGGTATGCGCGCAAAGCTCGGAATAACGGGCGAAAACCCTGACGATGCCGACAGAATTAACGACTTCCTTGAAGAAATGGCGGCGAAAAAATCGGACTTTACAAATACCTTCCGCGCGCAAGCGAAAGGCGACGCGAAAAAATATAACCCTGCCGTAATCCCGCGAAATCACCGTGTCGAAGAAGCCTTGTCGGCGGCGGATGAGGGCGATTTCAGCGTGATGCATGAACTTTTGGCGGCTTTGCGAAACCCTTTTGAGGATTCGGAAAAATATTCACAGCCGCCGCCGACCTGTTGCGGATATCAAACATTTTGCGGGACGTAGGACACCGGGGACATGGGACACCGGGGACATATGTCGGAGGCGGCGCATTCCCTCGAAGCCGGATACAGTTTCCGGGTCAGTAAAAAAGCGCGCCAAGCGCGCATTGGACACCGGGGATATATGTCGGCGGCGACACATTCCCTCGAAGCCGGGAGCAATTTCCTAACATATAAAAAAAGAGTCGGCGAGTGACACTCGCCGACTCTTTTTTTACGGGCTGCTAAACTGCCCTCGGTGCCCACCGCGCGCTTGGCGCGCTTAGCGCGCCCTTCGAAAATATGTTATACTTCCTCTCGACAGGAGGCTTTAAAATGCTAAACATACAGCAAGCTGAGGCAATTTTAAAAAAATACAACGCCGAACCGTTTCATATAAAACATGCGGAAACGGTGTCAGGCGTGATGGGTTTTTTTGCGAAAAAGCACGACCCCGAGCGCGAGGAATATTGGCGCGTTGTGGGGATGTTGCACGATGTTGATTTTGAAAAATATCCCGGTGAACACTGCGTAAAAGGCGTGGAAATTTTGCAAGGCGAGGGCGTGCCGGAGGATGTTATCAAGTCGGCAATGAGCCACGGCTGGGGGCTTACGGGAACGCCTTACGAGCCTCAGGTTTTCATGGAAAAAATCCTGTTCGCCACGGACGAGCTTACCGGGCTGATTTGGGCCGCCGCGCTTATGCGGCCGAGCAAAAGCACGCTGGATATGGAACTTTCAAGCGTCAAAAAGAAGTTTAAGGATAAAAAATTTGCGGCGGGGTGTTCCCGCGATGTTATACGGCAAGGCGCGGAAATGCTGGGTTGGGAGCTGGACGAGCTTATAAATGAAACGCTTTTGGCGATGCGGGAGGTTGAACAAAATGCATAACGCATACGATGTACTTAAAGAACGCGGATTTATCGCGCAATGCACCCATGAGGACGAATTGCGCGAGCTGATGGGACGCGAAAAAGTCACGTTTTACATGGGCTATGACCCAACCGCCGACAGCTTAACCGCAGGTCATTTGCTTACACTAATGGCGCACGCGCATTTGCAAAAGGCAGGGCATCGCCTGATAACGCTGATGGGAACGGGTACGGGCATGATTGGCGACCCCTCCGACCGCACCGAAATGCGCGGAATAATGACAAAGGAAAAAGTCGCACACCATATAGCGTGCTTTAAGGAACAGTTCGCGCGCTTTGTAAAATACGGCGAAAATGCCGCAATAATGGAAGAAAACGACTGGCTTCTGGACCTGCGCCTGGTGGATTTCATGCGCGAATACGGCATTCATTTTTCCGTAAACAAGATGCTTGCGGCGGAATGCTACAAATCGCGGCTTGAGGACGGGCTTACGGCGTTCGAATTTACGTACATGCTTATGCAGGCGTATGACTTTTTGCATCTCTATCGCAAACATAACTGCGCTTTGCAACTTGGCGGCACCGACCAATGGGGAAATATAATCGCGGGCGTGGAGCTGATTCGCCGCGTTGAAGGCAAACAGGCGTACGGTTTGACCGTCAATTTGCTAACAACCGGAAGCGGTCAAAAAATGGGCAAAACCGCCAAGGGAGCGGTTTGGCTTTCGGCAGAAAAAACGCCGCCGTACGAATTTTACCAATACTGGCGCAACGTTGAGGACAGCGTGGTTGTACGCAACCTAAAGCGCCTAACCTTCCTGCCCCTCGAAGAAATCGCGGAAATGGCGAAATGGCAAGGCGCGGAATTAAACCGCGCAAAAGACATCCTCGCCTACGAAATCACAAAAATCGTACACGGCGCGGACGAAGCCGAAAAAGCACAATCCGCCGCAAAAGCCCTCTTCGCAGGCGGCGGCGATTTGGAAAACATGCCGACAACGGAAATCCCCCGCGCGGAAATCGCCGCCGGAATCAATGTAATCGAATTTTTGGAAAAGCTGTCACTAATCACCTCGCGAGGCGAAGGCCGCCGCTTAATCCAACAAGGCGGCGTAAAAATCAACGACGCAAAAATCGAATCCCACGAACACACCGTAAACGAATCCGATTTCGCAAACAACAACACCGCCCTCGTGCAAAAAGGCAAAAAAATCTTCCACCGGGCGAAGCTGGTATGATAATAATAAACAACACCGACATAGCAACAACCGCCGTAAAACCGGCAGGTTTCCCCACCGACGGCTTAGCCGAAATCGCCTTCGTCGGCAAATCAAACGTAGGCAAATCGTCGCTTATTAACGCGATGCTGGGCAGAAAAAAGCTCGCCCGCGCATCAAAACAGCCCGGCAAAACGCGCACAATAAATTTTTTCCACGTCGAAAAAAAGCTGTACTTCGTGGATTTACCGGGCTACGGATACGCGCGCGTAAGCAAAACCGAGTCGGCAACATGGGGTGCGATGGTCGAAAGTTACCTGAAAAATCGCCCGCAACTAAAGCGAATTTTTCTCCTCCTCGACATACGCCACGAACCAAATACGAACGACAAAATGATTTACGATTGGTGCCTGCATTACGATTTACCGTTCACCCTAATCGCAACAAAGTCCGATAAAATCCCGCGCGGCGCGGTACAAAAACATTTGGCACAAATTCGCCGCTACCTTGGCGCGCCCGAGCCGCCCATCCCCTTTTCAAGCGAAACCCGCCAAAATCGCGAGGAGCTGTGGGGTCTAATATTGGACAACTGCGGCATAGATATGTTATAGTCGCGTTTGGTACATGATTTGGAGGTGGAAGGATGGCAAGTGAAGGTGCTGTTGTCGGCGAAGTTTATTCCGGCAAGGTGTTAAAAATTAAGCCATTTGGCGCGATTGTTTCATTACCGAACAGCGCGCCCGGGCTTGTTCATATTTCGCAAATCGCAAACGGTTTCATACAAAACGTCGGAGATGTTTTAAACATTGGCGACGAAGTCGATGTCCGCGTGGTTGAAAACGACGTGTCAACGGGCAAAATTTCGCTGTCAATGAAAGACGTCCCGCAACGAGTTGACCTTTTTAACAACGACAATGAAGGCGTCGGTGACTACGATGACGGCGAAAGCTACTACTACGACCCCCCCGTTATTTCCGCCGCATCCGCCGCATCGTTCGAGGAAAAATTCAAATCATGGCAAAAGCTCTCCAACGAGCGAATAGCCGGAATAAATCGCCGAAACAAACGCAACAAAAGAAGATAGGCGCGCCAAGCGCGCGATGGGCACCGGGGACATGTGTCGGCAGCGACGCGTTCCCTCGAAGCCGGAGGCAGTTTACTGGAGCATAAAAAAGCACGCCAAGCGTGCATTGAACACCGGGGACATGTGTCGGCAGCGACGCGTTCCCTCGAAGCCGGAGGCAGTTTACTGGAGCATAAAAAAGCGCGCCAAGCGTGCATTGAACACCGGGGACATGTGTCGGAGGCGACGCGTTCCCTCGAAGCCGGAAGCAGTTTCCTCGCCCATAAAAACAGAGCCGACCCGCTCTGTTTTTTTGTGTCGCAAAAATTGGATAAATTTCACTATGCACGGCGATTAAAATACGATACAATGCACGTTACAAAAGGAGGCATTCATATGAAGGCGATAATCTTAGCGGCGGGCAAAGGCGCGCGTATGCAGTCGGATATGCAAAAGGTTATGCATCCCATGCTGGGCAAGCCGGTTTTGCAATATGTGGTTGAGGCGGCGCGAGGCGCGGGGTTTGATGATATTACGGTGGTTGTCGGCAAAGACGGCGCGGAAATCGAGCGCGAACTCGGCTCGAAATTTGACGGGCTTTATTTCGCCGTGCAAGAGAAACCGCTCGGCACGGGACACGCGGTTTTAGCGGGCGCAGGGCGTGTTGCGCCTACAGACGACGTACTTATTCTTTGCGGCGATATGCCGCTTGTTACGTCAGAATTTATCGACGATTTGATGAAATTTAAGCGCGATAATTTTTCCGACGCAGTCGTTGCCGCGGTTTATCGCGACGATTTGGGCGATTTCGGTCGCGTTTATGACGACAACAGCTATTTTATCGAAATAGTCGAAGCGCGCGACATAAAAAACCACGCGCGCACCAACTGGGCAAACACAGGAATTTACATGTTCAAGGGCCGCTCGCTTCTTCGCGCGCTGGGCATGATGAAAAATAACAACAGCCAAGGCGAATACTACCTGACCGACGTGCCGAAAATCATCAGCGAAGACGGCAAAAACGTACAAGTCTTCCATACCCGCACGTCAATGTCGGTTTTCGCAGGAATAAATACGCAAGAGCATCTTGCCGAAGCCTTGGCACACATGCGTGTGCGGGTAAATTCGCGCCACATGGCAAACGGCGTGCGGATGATTGACCCCACAACGACGTACATCGACGACGGCATAAAAATCGGACGGGGCGTTGTAATTTACCCAAATGTAATCATCGAGGGCGCGTGCGAAATTGCACCGGGCGCGACAATCGGCATGGGTTGCCATTTAACCGACACAACGGTCGGTGAAGGCGTTCATATCCGCCAAACCGTAGCAAACGGCGCGAAAATAGGCGCGAATTCCGACGTCGGTCCCTTCGCCTGCCTGCGTCCCGGCGCGGTTATCGGGCAAAATTGCAGGGTCGGCAACTTCGTAGAAATAAAAAATGCCAACCTCGCGGACGGCGTAAAAGCGGCGCATTTGGCATATATCGGCGACGCCGACGTCGGCAAAAACGTAAACTTCTCCTGCGGCGCAATAACGGCAAACTACGACGGCGAAAAAAAGCACCGCACAACAATCGGCGACAACGCCTTTATCGGCAGCAACGTAAACCTAATCGCCCCCATAGAAATCGGCGCAGACGCAGTAATCGCCGCTGGCTCAACCATTACCGACAAAATCCCGCCCTGCGCACTGGGCATCGCGCGGGAGAGGCAGTGCGTAAAGCTCGACTACAAAAACGCATCGCAGTGATGACACGAATAAACATGTAAAATCGATGATGTTAGTGACCTAACATCATCGATTTTTTTATATGCCGTAAAACTTCCCCCGGCTTCGAGGGAACGCGCCGCCCACGATACATTATGCAAAAAAACCGCTGTTTCAGCTTAACACAGCGGTTTTTCAGGTTACTTGGCTCGGATATGT
>WRGX01000146.1 GCA_009786975.1 Defluviitaleaceae bacterium | reverse complement strand
TTGTTACCTCGTTTAATCCTCAATTCGAGTTCACCATCTTTCATTAATAAGGCAATCCCCAACATTTGCGTCGTGGATACAGAAATTGGAGATGAACCTCCTGCTTCTGAATCCACGACCTAACATTTACGTCGTGGATATCGTTTATGGAGACGGACCGCCTAAGTCAGTAACCACGTGCAAAATTCACTTCCTTGCCCGTTCGCAAAATTTCTTTAACAAAAGGATTGTCGTTTTGCAATTCAGCAGTCGGAAACACAACAGGCTCAAAATGAACCCGCTTATATTTGTGCATTAAGGAAACGTAAGAAAATAAATTTTACACATTCCTAGTCTTTTTGCCGAAAGCCTGCGTCGCGAAAATTCTTGCGACCCGCTAGGTCGCGGCGAATTTTCGCTCCTTGTCTTTCGACAAAAATCCGTCGGAATGTGTAAAGTTTATTTCCTTACGTTTCCTAAGCCAAGCAACTCTTTTAAAATACCAACACGCCGCATATCGCCAAAGCTGCTAAAAAAGAAGCAAACATCAATATCACTTTGCGCCGTAGCTGTTCCTTTAGCGCGAGAGCCAAACAGCATTACCTTATCGACAGGAAAAACATTGCTTACATCGTTCGCATACATTTCAACAAGTCTGTTTACGGTTTCAAAGTCAGTAGCCACGAAAACACCTCTCATGCAGAGAAAAGCCCCCGACACATGCCCCCGGCACCCACCGCGCGCTTGGCGCGCTTTTTACACCATTTTTTTCGCCCGCTCCACGACGTTTTCGACCGTTATCCCGAACGCCTTAAAGACCTGCGGGGCAGGTGCGGACGCGCCGAAGGTGTCGATTCCGATTACGTCACCGTCGAGGCCTGTGTATTTGTGCCAGCCGTAGGTCGCGCCGGCTTCAACGGCGAGGCGCGCGCGTACGGATTTTGGCATGATTTTTTCCTTCTCGGCGTCGGAAAGCGAGTCGAAAATATCAAGCGACGGCGCGGAAATTACGCGGGCATGGATGCCGCTTTGCTTCAAAATATCGGCGGCGTTGTAAATTAATTCGACTTCCGAGCCGCTTGCCATCAGCAAAATATCGGGCATGTTCGTGGCGGGGTTGACCGACTCCTTCAATATATACGCGCCATTGTACGCACCTTTGCCGGTTTCGGGCAAAAGAGGCAGGTTTTGCCGCGAGAGGACCAGCGCGGTCGGCCCGTTTACATTTTTCAGCGCGTATGCCCATGCGGCGGCGGTTTCTTTTGTGTCGCAGGGGCGGAAAACGGTGAAATTCGGAATGCTGCGAAGGGAGGCGAGTTGTTCAATTGGTTGGTGTGTCGGCCCGTCTTCGCCTACGCCGATGGAGTCGTGCGTCATAATATAAATTACGGGCAGGTTCATAAGGGCGGAAAGGCGCATCGCGGGCTTCATATAGTCGCTGAAAACAAAAAATCCCGCGACGTAGGGGCGCAAGCCGCCGTATGCCGCAAATGCGTTCGCAATCGCCGTCATCGCGTGCTCGCGTATGCCGAAATGCAGGTTCGAGCCGCATGGCGTGTCTTTTGAATAGCTTTTGCGGTCCTTCATTATCGTGAGGGTTGAGGGCGCGAGGTCGGCAGAACCGCCAAATAAATTCGGCACAACGGCAGACAATTTGTTAAGCACAAGCTCCGACGACGCGCGCGTCGCGATATTTCCTTCGTACTGCCAAAATTCGTCCCAATTATCCAAATCAACGGGCAATTTCGCGTCGTGCCAAATTTCCCATTGCTTCCAGTCCTCGGGATATTTTGTTTTGTAGTCGGACGCCGTTTTGTTCCAGTCCGCCTCCCATGACGCTGCGGTTTTCAGCCATTCCGCGGCGGAGGTTTTTACGTCATCCGGCACAACAAATGCGTCCGCGTGCGGCCAGCCCAGCGTTTTTTTCGCGACGGCGATGCCTTCCGCACCCAGCGGCGAACCGTGAACGCCTGCCGTGCCTTGCTTGGGCGAGCCGTAGCCGATAATTGTTCTGATTTCGATAAGTGAGGGCTTGGGGGATTTTTTCGCGGCTTCGATTGCCTTTGTTATTGCCGCCAAATCGTTGCCGTCACCGACCTTTTGCGTGTCCCAGCCGTATGCGTCGAAACGCTTGCAAACGTCCTCGGTGAACGAAATATTTGTCGAGCCTTCGATGGTGATATCGTTCGAATCGTACAGCAAAATCAGCTTGCCCAGCCCGAGCGTTCCCGCAAGCGACACGGCTTCTGCCGCGACGCCCTCCTGCAAGCATCCGTCGCCGCAAATTGCGTAGGTGTAATGGTCAACGATTTTCGCGTCGGCTTTGTTGAATTTCGCCGCGAGATGCGTCTCCGCCCATGCAAAGCCGACGGCGTTTGCGATGCCTTGCCCAAGCGGCCCTGTTGTAATTTCAATGCCGTCGGTGTGTCCGTATTCGGGATGCCCGGGGGTCTTGCTGTCGTATTGGCGGAAATTTTTTAAATCGTCGAGGGTCACGTTGTATCCGAAAACGTGCAACAGGCTGTAAAGCAACGCCGAGCCGTGTCCGGCGGAAAGTACGAAGCGGTCGCGGTTTTGCCATTTGGGATTTTTCGGATTATGGCGCATAATTCCGCCCCAAAGTGCTGTTGTCATCGGCGCGGCTCCAAGGGGCAGGCCGGGGTGTCCGCTGTTTGCGGCTTGAATTGCCTCCGCGCTTAGGAAACGCAGAGTGTTTACGGTGTTGTTATTCACGATTTTCATTTCGGTACGCCCTCCCAGTCTTTCAAAAACCGCTCAATTCCGCTGTCCGTAAGCGGGTGATTCAGCATTTGCACAAAACACGGGTACGGAATCGTCGAAATATGCGCACCAAGGCGCGCGGCGTTTACAACGTGAATGGGATTGCGAATGCTTGCGGCAATAATTTCGGTTTCAATTCCATGCGCGTCGAAAATGTCGCAAATTTCCTCGATTAAATTCATTCCGTCCATGCCGATATCGTCGAGTCGTCCGAGGAACGGGCTTACATAAGTCGCGCCCGCACGCGCCGCTAAAAGTGCCTGCACCGACGAAAAAACAAGCGTCACATTCGTTTTGATGTTTTTCGCGGCAAGCTGTTTCGTTGCTTTCAAGCCTTCTGCGGTCATCGGAATTTTTATGACAATATTTTTATGAATCTTTGAAAGCTCCAATGCCTCTTTAACCATGCCGTCGGCCTTTGTGTCGATGACTTCCGCGCTAATCGGCCCGTCAACAATACCGGTAATTTCCTTAACGACCTCTTTAAAATCGCGACCTTCCTTGGCAATCAGGCTCGGATTCGTCGTTACGCCGCAAATTACGCCCCACTCGTTTACCTCGCGAATGTGCGCAACATTTGCGGTGTCGATAAATAGTTTCATAAAAATTCCTCCGTTTTTTCTTTCAATAATAACACGCACTGAACTTCTTCTGCAAATGCCTGCGCGGCACGCCTTAATCTAACATCGCGTCAAGTATCGCAATTGCCGCAACGGCTTCGAAACATGGCACGGCGCGGGGGACGATGCACGGGTCGTGTCGGCCTTTTACTTCGAGGGTGGCAGGGGTGTTTGTTTCGAGGTCGATGGATTGCTGTGGCAGGGAAATCGAGGGCGTGGGCTTGATTGCGACACGAAAAATAAGGGGCATTCCGGAGGTTATGCCCCCCAGGATGCCGCCGTGATGATTGGTTGAGGTGATAATTTTTTCGTCGTGTGAAGTGAATGCGTCGTTGTTTTCGCTTCCGAGCATGGCGGCGGCGGAAAATCCCGCGCCAAACTCGATGCCCTTTACGGCGGGAACCGCGAAGGCAAGCTGTGCGATTCGATTTTCCATTCCGTCAAACATGGGTTCGCCGAGGCCGGGCGGCAAGCCCGTTGCGACGCATTCGATTATGCCGCCGACGCTGTCGCCCGCTTCTTTTGCGCGCATGATTTCCGCGACAAATTCCGGCTCAAGAAAGCTCGCCAAGCGCGCATTGGACACCACGGGCGCAGTGAGCGAAGCGAACGTTTCCCGCGCCACCGGGGACATGTGTTGGCGGCGACGCACTCCGCCGATTTGCACAACGCGCGCCGCAATTTTCACCCCGCGCCGTTCCAAAATTTGCAAACAAATTCCGCCCGCGATGCAAAGCGGTGCGGTAAGGCGTCCCGAAAAATGCCCGCCGCCCGACAAATCCGCGTTGCCGCCGTATTTAATATGCGCGGCAAAATCCGCGTGCCCCGGTCGCGGAATTTTTTTTATGTTTTCGTAGTCCTTCGAGCGCGTATTCGTGTTGTGAATAATCGCGGCAATCGGCGCGCCGCAGGTTTTGCCGTCGGTTTTGTTGCCGGTTTTGTTGTCGATGATGCCCGACAAAAACTCCGGCGTGTCTGCCTCCTTGCGAGGCGTCGCCCAAGGCGCATTTCCCGGCGCGCGCCGCAATAAAAAAGCGTCCAGCACAGCGAAGTCGATTTCTTCCCCTGCCGGAACGCCGTCCAAAGTCATACCGATTGCCGCCCCGTGAGACTGCCCGAAAATCGACAGTGTGAGGTTGCTTTTCCATGTGCTTGACAAAATTACGCCTCCGATTTATGCCTCCGGATTCGTGGGAACGCGTGGCATATATAAAGTGTGAAAAATCAGCGATAGGAATGCGGGCGGCCAATTTTTAATGGCGATTTGTGTGTTCAGCGAGTGGCGAAATCAAATTCGCTATTCCTCAATCACTTTTTTCCCAAGCAAGCGCAAGTCATCCCAAAAATTCGGATAGGATTTATTTACGGCTTGCGCGCCGGTTATTGTAACAGGAAGCGACGCATGGGCAGAGGCGACTGCCGCCATCATTGCGATGCGGTGGTCCCCGTGGGCTTCGACTATGCCGCCGCGTAATTTATCCACGCCGTCTATTGTGAGGGCGTCGGAGGATTCCGAAATATTCGCGCCGAGGGCGGAAAGTGTTTTCGACGTTGTGCGCAAGCGGTCGGATTCTTTTATGCGAAGGCGGGATGCGTTTCGGATGTCGGTTGTTCCGCGCGCCACGGACGCGACAACGGACAAAACGGGGATTAAGTCGGGGATTGCGCGGCCGTCGATTTCGGTGGCGCGGAGTTTATCGTATTTTACAACGAGGTCGCCGCCTTCCCATTTGACACTCGCGCCCATTTTTTTCAAAATATCGCAGATTTCGCGGTCGCCTTGCACGCTGTCTTGTTTGAGCCCGGTCATACGAACGTTTCCGCCGGGCATCGCGCCCGCGCACAGCCAAAATGCGGCGTTCGACCAATCGCCTTCGGCGTCGGTGCGGCCGGGACTGTTGTAAACGCCGGTCCCGCGGATTTTATATTCGATATTTTTGTGGGCCGGGAAACTGCTCTCGGCTTCGAGGGAATGTGCCGATTTTGACATATGTCCCCGGTGTCCGAAGGCTTCGCCCGCCTGCAACGTAAGCGTAATATATCCCGCAGACTCGACGTTGCCCGTCACATTTAAAACGCAGGGCTTTTCCAAAAGCGGCAGTGCCATCATTAAGCCCGAAATATATTGCGATGAAATATCACCCGGCAAAGTGTAAGTGCCATGCGTGAGGCGGCCTTCGCAGTGCAAAATGTTTCCGTCGCGCCAAATTTTTGCGCCGTGCGCTTCAAGCTGCTCGTCAAGGGGCATGAGCGGCCTTTCCGGCAGGCGTCCCTTCATTTCAAACGCGCCGCGAACCCCGAGAGCGCACACAATCGGCAACATAAAGCGAAGCGTCGAGCCGCTTTCGCCGACGGGAAAAACAATCGGCTTTGCCGAATCGCAGGGCAATTTAGCCCTGTCAACGGGGCGTACCTCAAAGCCTTCCTCGTTTCTGTCAATAATCGCGCCGAGGGCGGAGAGGCAGTCGATTGTTGCGCCAATGTCCTCGGCTCCGATGTCGCGGCAGGCGACAATCGTCGGGGCGTCGGCAAATGCCGCAAAAATAAGTAAGCGGTGCAAGTGGCTTTTTGATGGAATCGCGGCGATTGTTCCGCCGATTCTTTCGGGGATAACGGTCACCTTCATATAAATCAGCTCTCCATTCCGGCCTGAATCCGGTCGAACAGCTCATCGACCGGCATTTTGACGAGTTCGCACACGCCCGGCACGCGCGGGATAATTTCGGTTATTGTACTGCCTGCGCGCTTTTTGTCGGTGAGGGCGGCTTCGAAAATTTCTTCGGGCGAAAAATCCGTGCGGGTCGGCAGATTGTATTTTTCTAATAATTCCAGCAAAATTTCAAGGCATTCCGGCGCGCTTTCGCCTTTTTTTACGGCAGCGCGGGTGGTTATCGCCATGCCGATTGCAACCGCGTTTCCGTGCGATGCCCCGAATCCGCTTAGTTTTTCGATTGCGTGGCCGATGGTGTGCCCGAAATTCAACAGTTGACGTTCGCCTGTGTCGAAGGGGTCGCGCTGTACGATGTCGCGCTTTATTTTTACGTTTCCGGCGATAATTGCGGGCAAGGCGGTTTCGGTGTTCATCATTTTTATCAATTTTTTGCTGCAAATCATGCCGTGTTTGATTGACTCCGCCATTCCGTCGGCAAAATTTTCGTCCGGCAAGGTTTTAAGCACATCGGGGTCGCAAACAACCAATCCGGGCTGGTGAAACGCGCCGACAAGGTTTTTCCCGGCGGGAATATCAACGGCGGTTTTTCCGCCAACGGACGAATCAACCATTGCGAGAAGCGTCGTCGGAATTTGAATAAAAGGCACGCCGCGAAGATACGTCGCCGCAACAAAGCCCGCCAAATCCCCAACCACGCCGCCGCCAAGCGCGATAATCGCGTCGGTGCGTGTGATTTGTTTTTCCGCAAGCCAGCTTTGTAGCGTGAAATAAGTTTCCATGCTTTTCGAGCTTTCGCCGGGGGGGAACGCGCTTATGATAATGCTGAAACCCGCGCGCGCAAGGGCGTTTGCGATTACATGCGCGTACAGTTCAAACACATTGTCGTCGGATATTACCGCGAATGTTTGCACATTTGAGAATCTTTTTTTAAACGCCTCGGTATCGGGGAAATTCGCAATCAAGCCGTTTTCGATAAGTATTTCATAACTTCGCAAAGACGGCGGCGAAACTTTTACATTTAACGTATTCACAATCCGTGAACCTCCCGCGATTCGAATTCACTCCGCATTTTGTCACTTGTCGGCGATTTTGTCAATTTCGGCGCGCCAAGCGCGCGGTGGGCACCGGGGACATGTGTCGTGGGCGACGCATTCCCTCGAAGCCGGGGGCAGTTTCCCGGTCTGTAAAAAAGCGCGCCAAGCGCGCATTGGGCACCGGGGACATGTGTCGTGGGCGACGCATTCCCTCGAAGCCGGGGGCAGTTTCTCGGTCTGTAAAGCGCGCCAAGCGCGCATTGGGCACCGGGGGCATGTGTCGGCGGCGGCGCGTTCCCTCGAAGCCGGGGGCAGTTTCCCGGCCCATGAAAAAAAGAGTCGGCGAGTGTCACTCGCCGACTCTTTTTTTGCATTCGGGGTTTAGGAATCCTGCGTCCAAATGAAAATGTTATTGTCGGGCAATTCCTTATCGTTTTAAAATTCGGCGAAGCTCGGACACTTTTTTTATGATGATTTTTTTTACTGTTTCGGTTTCTTCGAGTGTGTTCAAGTGCGAAAAGCTGAAACGCACGGCGGATTCTGCGCGGGATTTGTCGAAGCCCATTACTTCGAGGGCGGATTTTTGCTTTTTGCGAGAACGGCACGCCGCGCCCATTGAGGCGTAGATGCCGTTTTCGGACAGGACGTGCACGAGGGTTTCGCCTTTTATGCCGATGAAGCTGAGGTTTAAAATGTATGGGGAGGTGGTGGCGGTCAGGGCGTTTTCGAAGACGTCGGGGAGCGCGCGGGTTAGTTCGAGGAGGGAGGATTTTAGGTCGGCGGCGTGGGTGTGATTTTTTTTGAGGTCGGCGGCGAGGGTTTTTGCGGCATGGGCTGTTTTGAGTGCGCCACGCAGGTTTTCTGTGCCGGCGCGGAGGGCGTTTTCTTGTCCGCCGCCGTGAAGGAGGGGGACAAGGCGGAGACCGCCGCGTATGAAAAGACCGCCAAAGCCTGATGCGCCGTGGATTTTATGCCCGCTGAAGGAGTACATGTCGATGTTTGCGAGGCTTAGCATTTCCTTGCAAAACCCCTGTGCGCCGTCAACAAAAACGATGGTTTCGGGGTTTTCTTTTTTTAGCCGCGCCGCCGTTTCCGTGAGGTTGCATATATCGCCGGTTTCGTGCGAGACGTGCGAGAGGCATACGAGGCGTGGGGCGATCGGTCGATTCGCGGACTGCCCTGCCGCGCAATTCGAGCTGTTTGCGAAAACCCCGGCATCCGTAAGACCTTGCTCCGCCGCAAATTTTATCGGTTCAAGCACGGAGGGATGTTCCCATGGCGCGGCAAAAATGCTTGCGCCGCGCCGCTTGTTTGCAAGCGCGAAGCCGAGGATTGCCAAATTATTCGCCTCCGTGCCGCCGGATGTGAAAACGATTTCGCTTGCGCGACAGGATAAGGTCGCGGCGAAATCGGCGCGGGCGGCGGCCAGTTCGCGTTCGGCGCGAATGCCTAGGGCGTGTGGGGAGGAGGGGTTGGAGCCGCGAGGGAACAACGCTTCACTTTGGATGGTGCGCGCATTGTCGCGCGCGGCGTCGGCGTCGCACACAAAAAAAAGCGGCGCGGTGGTCGCGGCGTTGTCAAAGTAAATTTCGCGCTTTTGCGTAAGTGCTGTTTTGCTCTTGTTCATATGTACACCTTAGCACGTTAAGGCTCACAATGCCAGCATTGCAAGCAGCAAGGCCACGGCTACCGCATTTACTTTTCCCCTAAAAACGGGCGTTTTCCGCTTCACGAAGTGTCAATTTTGCAATTCACCGGAGAAATTTATTTCGCAAATCGCTTGACATAGTGCATTTGTTCGATTATGCTGTACGCAAGTTTGCAAGGCGACACCTTCTAACGCCGTCTTTAGCAAGCGTCCCTGTACGAAAAACGGTAGCCCCGTCCCTGCGTAATAAACGCCTCTGCATTGCCAGGCTTTTTCGGTCGACACCTTGAGCTTATCCCGCAACACATAGGAGCAATGCCCGTTTCCCTGCACAATGAATTCATTCGCGCGAAGGTGCTTGG
>WRGX01000145.1 GCA_009786975.1 Defluviitaleaceae bacterium | reverse complement strand
GATTTTTACTGGATTTTCCGACCTTTTTGTGATATGATTTTCTCATGAAAAAGGTAGAGATGATTAGCGTTCCACGCGAACAATTTGAAGCCCTTGAAGTACGAACAGCTTCTTTACTTCAACGACCACCAAGGAACGCTGAATCCAAATATCCAAGAAATTACGCGAATGTTGAGATTAACAGACGTTCAAGTCCACGAAATTTCAAAATCACAAGCAAATAAGGCATAATGAAACAAATCCACTCCATGGTTGATTGAAAAGCGAAGCCTGCGGGTTAGCTGGAGTTTCTCGAAAAACTCTCGCTCGCTGGCTTGCTTACTATTCCCAAAATGTCATAGAAGGCTTAAAATATCACTCAAGCTCGAACGCTTCTAAAATTGTTGCTTGTTCGCTTGTCTTGCAAAATGGAATCCATGCCATGTTTTTTGTACTTCGCTACCAAATTTGTAACGTGTTGTTCGCTTATCCCCAGTGATTTGGAAGTCCGCCGTTTTCGTCAACTTCAAGTACCGTAACCGGCGTACCCTGCTTTGCAAGTTTTGCAAGCAGTTGTGCATCAAGTCCAGGGGCGCCATACGGCTATACATTTTCTCCAAAATGTTTGTATATAATTTACGGGAGGGGTTTTTGTCATGGTGCAGCTGTCGAGGGGGTAGTGTAAAGTGAACATGAAAAACGAGTTTATCGCATTTGGGGCATTACCGTTGTAAATGCAGTAACCATGCGGGTTTCAAGGGCGCAACCAGCGGTTGCATTTCTGTACATAGGTGGAGGGTAAACCCCTACATGAAAATCTCTGTGGCGTGAAACCTTGATTCTATCGGGTTTTTACGAGTGCGGACCCCAAATTAAGCGCATGAAACTTGACACTACCGTCGAGGGAAGGGAGGGGTTTATGTGAAAAATCCTGCGGTTTTTATTTTTTTTGGCGAGGCGTATGATTTGCGCGAAATAATCTCGAAAATTCAGGCGAACGAGGGCGGATTTAATTTGAATCGCGTGAATGTTTATGCGGTGGCGCGGGCGGAAACGGCGTTTGAGGACGTGTGTGCGGCGGGTGAAAAAATCCGCTCGGCGTTTTGCGACGAGTTTTCCGTGGTTGATTTTTCCCTCGCGCTCACGCTTACGCGGGAGTCCTGCGAGGCGGCCCGAAATTTTTTATCTGCGCTTGCGAGAAAATTTGCATTGCCCTTCGAGCGCACGTTTGTTATCAGCGATAAAAACGAGCATGGAGAAATTCTTCCCGGCGGGGAAGAACGTGCTCGCGAAATCATCGCGGGGTTGCCGCTTTTGCACGAAACCGATTCGCGCTTTAACGATGCATTGGCCGCGCGAACTTCCGAACGGCACGCGCTTGCGTCCGCCGGATTTTGGCAAACGCCGCCGCCTATGTACGAGGAAAATCGCGAGCTACATAAACTTGCCGACTCGATTGAGCTCGAGTATTTAAATGTGAATTTTTCTGAAGGGGGCATTTCGGCGAAGCCGGAGGTCGCACCGGCGGAGGGGGATGAAATTGCGAAAAATATCATCGCTGTCCCCGCGAAACCTCTGCGTCATTGGGGGCTGGCGGGGCGTACATTAAAGGAAGCGGAATTTCTCATGTTTGGCAAAAACGCGGAGAGATTTTTTGAAAAAAATTATCCGCCGGAGAATTTCGCGCTCGAAAATTACGAAGATTTATCGCTTTGCGAAGCGGTGTCGATGGAAAAAAAACTCCACGAAATGCTTGTTGAAACGGATATTGCGGTGAAAATCCTTGAAAATGAAAAGGCGCGAGCGGAGGCGGAAAATTTGCGTCCGTGGGGGACATTGCAGGGGGCGAAAATAAAAATCGGCGAGAATTATGCTTTGCGGTACGAACTGCAAAACCTTCGTTCTGCGTACGAAAAGTTTGCCGAGGAACACGCCGCAATCGCGGCAAATCTCGACGAGCTTCGCACAACCATTTTGCGAATAAAAAAACTGCCCGTTACCGAGCAGTCCTGCAAAATAACCGAAGCCGAAATGCTTGCGCGCGCAGAAAAATTCGCGCCTATCGCAATTTCACTGTTGCGCGACGACGGACTGTTGCGCGAAAGCCATATCGTAAAAAACTCGCGCGGCGAAAACTGTTTGTTGCGAGTTGTTGGTGGGTTCTCGCTGTGCGATTTGCAAAGAAATTTGTGACTGTTTGGTCACGCAAGGGCGAATTTTTCCAAAAACACCAACGACAGTTTATCGGAAATTTCCTGCTCCTTGAATTTCACATAGCCAAGATGTTCATAAAGACTGATTGTTCTCACGCTTTTCGTGCTTGTAAATATCTCAAATCTCGTAGCGCAACATTCTTTTTCAATCTCCGACATCAGGCTTGTACCAATGCCGCGACCCTGAATTTCCGGCCGAACAATCAGTTTGCCGATGTAGGTAGTTTCACCCTCCGTACAGGCTCGCACCGAACCGATTATGTTTCCATTTTCATCAACCGCTTTCAAAAAATGACCTTTCAGATATTCTTGCTCCGCTTCGGCGAGGGTTTGCTTCAGCGGAGGAATTTCAAAGTTATCCAACAGCTTTGCCTCGCTTTGATACGCCAAATATTGCAGTTCGAGTATTCGCTTTAAATCCGCACGCTCGGCTCTTTCTATCGTCATCTTTTCAGGTTTCATTTTTTTTCGCCATTCGCTGATACGCGCCAATTCCTGATGAAAATTGGTCGCCCGCGTTCCCTTCTTCGATTTTTCACACGCTCCTCCTATTCAACCACAATCGCCCCAACCTTCGGCGGGCATTTTGCCAGACATTCGCCGCATTTTATGCATTTTTCTTGCTCGATGGTGTGTTGTTTTTTTGGTTCGCCTGTTATGCAATTTGTTGGGCAAATTTTTGCGCAAAGGCCGCAGCCTGTGCATTTTTCGGTTATCACGTAGCGGATTAAATCTTTGCAGGCGTGGGCGGGGCATTTTTTTTCTTTTACGTGGGCGGCGTATTCATCCGCGAAGAATTTTAGCGTTGAAAGGACGGGGTTTGGCGCGCTGTTGCCGAGGCCGCAGAGGGAGGTATTTTTTATGGTTTGAGCGAGTTCTGCCAGTTGTGTGAGGTCGGATTCTTCGCCGTGACCGCTTGTGATTTTTTCTAAAATTTCATAGAGGCGGGTGTTGCCGATTCGGCAGGGGGCGCACTTTCCGCAGGATTCTTCCATTGTGAAGTCCAGATAGAATTTTGCGATATTTACCATGCAGTCATCTTCATCCATTACTATCATGCCGCCGCTGCCCATCATTGAGCCGACTGCCGCGAGGGATTCGTAGTCTACGCCGAGGTCGAGATGCGAGGCGGGGATGCAACCGCCCGAGGGGCCGCCGGTTTGAATCGCTTTGAACGCCTTGCCGTCGGGCAAGCCGCCGCCGAATTCGTGTACGATTTCGCCTAAAGTCGTTCCCATGGGGACTTCGATTAGTCCGACTTTGTTGATTTTTCCCGCAAGGGCGAAAACCTTTGTGCCGGGGGATTTTTCCGTGCCTATGCCGCGAAACCAATCCGCGCCGCGCGTGATTATCGCGGGGATGTTCGCGTAGGTTTCTACATTATTATTAACCGTGGGGCGTTGCCACAGTCCTTTTTGCGCGGGGAAGGGCGGGCGAAGTCGCGGTTCGCCGCGCTTGCCTTCGAGCGAATTTAACAGCGCGGTTTCCTCGCCGCAAACAAATGCGCCTGCGCCGAGGCTTATCGAAATTTTGAAGCTGAAATCCGTGCCGAAGATTTTTTCACCAAGCAAGCCAAGCTCTTCCGCCTGCGCAATCGCCCTGTAAAGCCGCTTAACCGCAAGCGGGTACTCCGCGCGGATGTAAAAAATTCCTTCGTCGGCACCGACCGCAAAGCCCGCAATTGCCATCGCCTCAAGCACGCTGTGGGGGTCGCCTTCGAGGATTGACCGGTCCATAAACGCGCCGGGGTCGCCTTCGTCGGCGTTGCAAATTACATACTTTTTGTCGCCGGACTCTTTCGCGCCGAATTCCCATTTTAAGCCCGTCGGGAAGCCCGCGCCGCCGCGTCCGCGCAGACCGGATTTTTTTATTACGTCGATGACGCCGCCGGGGCCCAGCTCGGTCAATGACTTGCCCAACGCTTCGTATCCGCCAACGGCGATGTAATCGTCGATTTTTTCGGGGTTAATTATTCCGCAGTTTCGCAGGGCGATTTTCTCCGGCTTTTTCGCAGAAACAGTGGAAACAGTGCCTCCAAGGTCTTGAACATGCGCAAAAATCGAATCATTGCCGCGCCCGCGCACCTCCACAAACGGCTCGGCATAACACATGCCCGCGCAACCCGTCGGCACAATAATCGCGTCGTTTTCGCTTGTTCCGTCGCGAAGCGCGTCGTAAATCGCCTCCGCGCCCGCCGCAATCCCGCATGTCGCCATTCCTACATATATAACGGTCTTGTCGCAGTCGGGCGACAAATAATTCGAATCGTTTGCAAGCACAAATTTCTTACGCGCCCCAAGCTCCGCAACAGAAAAAATTTTAGCCATTCGCCCGAACCTCCACAAGAATATTCTTCACATCGCCCTTTTTTATCCGCCCGTAATATTTGCCGTTTACGGTAACAACCGGCGCAAGCCCGCACGCGCCGATACAACGAAGCGCGTCAACGGAAAAATCCTCGTCGTCGGCGGTCAACTTTTTGAATTCTTCCAAAATCCCCTCCGCGCCTTTAACAAAACAAGCAGTCCCCATGCAAACATTTACGCGAAATTTCCCCTTTTTTTGCATCGAAAAAAACGAATAAAATGTTACCACACCGTAAATTTTACTCGCGGAAATATCAAGCCGCATTGCAATATGTTCCTGCACCTCGGGGGGCAAAAACCCCCAAATATCCTGAGCTTTATGTAACACGGAAATCAGCGCGCCCTCTTTCGACGGCAGATTTTCAATAAATTCGTCCAAAACAGCAAAATTATTGTCCATATTGTTTGCACCTCACCATTCAGTTTACATTTTTGACGTCGATTTTTCAAGGATTTTTACCGCTTGCCCATCGCTTGCCCACCGCTTGCCCACCGCTTGCCCACCGCTTGCAAAGAAGAATGCCCTATTTCAAGAGTTCCTTCAGCCGCCCCAAGGCAACGATTGCCTCAAGAGGCGTTATTTTTTCGACCTCGATTTCGCGCAGGGCGCGGCAAATCTTCGCTTCGATTACTGCGCTTGCGTCTACTGCGCTTGTATCGGACAGGTCGGCAGAAATTTTTTGAGTCGGCGAGTGACACTCGCCGACTGCTTTTTTCCGGCGCGTGTTTTCGGTCGGCGCGACGGATTTTTTCGCCGTATTTTTTATGCCTTCGGCGTTAAATCCGTCCAGCAAATTTCCCGCGTGCGAAAGCACTCCTTGCGGCAATCCCGCGAGCCGCGCGACATGTATTCCATAGCTTTGCCCCGCTTCGCCGCGAATTAATTTGCGCAAAAATACGATGTCTTCGCCTTGTTCCTGCGCGGTGAAGCAGAAATTTGTTACACCTTCGAGTCGACCTTCGAGCTGCGTCAGTTCGTGATAGTGCGTGGCGAAAAGCGTTTTCGCTCGGATGTTTTGTACGATATGTTCCAAAACGGCCCACGCGATTGCGAGGCCGTCGAAGGTGCTTGTTCCGCGCCCGATTTCGTCCAAAAGGACGAGGGAATGTTCCGACGCGTTGTTCAAAATATTCGCGACCTCGGTCATTTCGACCATGAATGTGCTTTGCCCCGTCGCGAGGTCGTCGCTTGCGCCGACGCGGGTGAAAATGCGGTCAACAACGCCGATTTTCGCCGACTCCGCCGGTACAAACGAGCCGATTTGCGACATAAGCGTAATCAGCGCGATTTGGCGCATATACGTGGATTTTCCCGCCATATTCGGGCCGGTGATAATGGACATGCGCGACGATTCGTGCATGTCCGCGTCGTTCGGTACGAACGCGTGCGAGGTTAATTTTTCCACAACGGGATGCCGTCCGTCTTTTATATAAATCCGCGAAGAGTTGCTGATTTCGGGCTTTACATAGCGGTTTTGCTCGGCGATTTCGGCAAGAGATTGCAGCGCGTCAAGAGTCGCGAGAACCGACGCGGTAAACTGCACGCGCACGATTTCGTCAACGATTTCGCGGCGAAGCGCGTCGAAAATTTCAAACTCCAGCGCGAAAATTTTTTCGTCCGCGCCAAGCAGCGTTTCTTCGAGATTTTTCAGCTCCTCGGTGATAAACCGCTCGCCGTTCGCAATGGTTTGCTTGCGTACGTAATTTTGGGGGACTTTGGGTAAATTCACGGCGGTGACTTCGATGTAATACCCAAAAACGCGATTAAACCGCACTTTTAGGCTTGTTATGCCCGTGTCGTTTTTTTCACGCGCTTCAAGTTCAGCCAAATATTTTTGCGCATTTTGTTTAACGTCGTGCAGTTTGTCCAGCTCTGCATCAACGCCCGTGCGAATCATGCCGCCTTCGCGCACAGATTGCGGCGGCATTTCGGTTATTGCGCGCTCGATTTTTTCAAAAATGTCGGCAAGCGTGTCAAATGTGCGTCGGATTTCGCTGTTTGCGTCCGTTTTCGCGGTTTGCAAAAGCCGTTCGATTGCGGGCAAAAGCTCGATACTTGCGCGAAGCGTTGCCAAATCCCGTGCCGTTGCGTATCGCGAGGCAAGCCGCGCCATAACGCGCTCGAGGTCGTGTATCCCGTGCAAATATTCGCGAAGTTCCGCGCGTTCAAGCGGCATTTGCTTCCATTCCTCCACCGCGTCAAGCCGCCGCCGAATTTCTTCGACGCGCACCAACGGCAAATCCACCCATCCCCGCAAAAGCCGCGCCCCCATCGCAGTTTTCGTCGCGTCCAGCACCCATAAAAGCGAGCCTTTTTTGCCGTGCGCGGTCGCGGTAAGCTCAAGGTTTCTGCGGCTTGACGCATCAAGGAGCATATGCGTTTGCGGCGTGTGCGTTTTAAGGCGCGTAATTTGCGACAGCGCGGATTTTTGCGTCTCGGCAAGGTACGCCAAAAGCGCGCCCGCCGCAGGGATTTCCGGGGCATTTTCGCCTAAACCGAACCCTTCAAGGTGATGCGTGCCGAAATGGTCCTGCAAAATTTTCCGCCCGTTCGAGGCGGCAAAAGTCCACGCGGGCGCGATGGTCGCGCGTTTTCCCGTAACATTTTCAATCACGCGCGTAAGCGGGAAATTTTCGGGCAGGACTATTTCGGCGGGGTTTATCCGCGCGAGTTCGTCGAGCAGCTTTTGCTCGTTTTTTTCATAAAGCGGCATCGCCAAAAAAAGCCCCGTTGTGATGTCGGCGGCGGCGAGGGAAAAACCCGATTTGTCGCTATGTATTGCGGCGATATAGTTGTGCCGTCCATCCTCGAGCATGTTTGCGTCGGTAATTGTTCCGGGCGTAATTACGCGAATTACGTCGCGCTTTACGATGCCCTTGGCGGCGGCGGCGTCCTCGATTTGGTCCGCCAAAGCAACGCGATACCCCTTTTCCACAAGCCGCGCAATATACCCGTCAACCGCATGGGCCGGCACGCCGCACATCGGCACGCGCTCTCCCGCGCCGCCGCCCCGCGCCGTAAGCGCGATATCAAGCTCCTTTGCGGCAATTTTTGCATCATCATAAAAAATCTCGAAAAAGTCACCGAGGCGAAACATTAAAATTTCGTCTTTATGTCGGGCTTTTATCGAGAAATATTGCTCCATCATGGGGGTAAGTTTGGACATCATGAGGCTCCTTTATGCGAGACATTGCCTCATTATAGCAGAACACGCGCGGAAAAATACAGCTTAGAACCTGTGTTCAATAAAATCACACCGAAGTGACGCAAAAAAAATTTTTCTCCGCGTTTTATTTACATCTTTGCCGCAAAATGTTAAATTTAAGTGCTGTGTAAAAATTTCTAATGAATGGAGTCATGATATGAGGATTTTCAATTTTTCTGCGGGGCCGGCGGTTTTGCCTTTGCCGGTTCTTGAAAAGGCGTCGAAAGAGCTTGTGGAATACGGCGGAGCGGGCATGTCCGTTATGGAAATGAGCCACCGTTCGAAGTCGTATGAGGAAATTCATAGTGCCGCGATTGAACTTTTGCGCGAGCTTATGGGCGTGCCGTCGAATTATAAAATCATGCTGCTTCAAGGCGGCGCGAGTATGCAATTCGCCCAAATTCCTATGAATTTGAAAAAAAGCGGCAAAGCCGACTTTGTAATCACGGGCGAATGGTCGAACCGCGCATATAAAGAGGCGTCAGGGATTTTGGACGCAAAAATCGCCGCATCCGGCGAGGACATAAAATTTGCTCGCATCCCCGAAATTAAAGGCGTTAGGCCGGATGCGGATTATTTGCATATTTGCACGAATAACACGATTACAGGCACGCGTTTTACAACGATTCCCGACGCGGGAAAAGTTCCGATTGTTGCCGATATGTCCAGCGGAATTTTATCGGAAGTCTTCGACGTGTCGAAATTCGGGCTGATTTACGCGGGTGCGCAAAAAAATATCGGCCCCGCGGGCGTTGCCGTTGTTATTATCCGCGAGGACTTGCTTGAGAACGAAAACGCCGCGAAATTGACGGTATTTTTGCAATATAAATCCCACGTCGCCGCAAATTCCATGTACAATACGCCCCCGACCTACACAATCTATTTGATAAAACTCTGCCTCGAATGGCTGAAATCCCAAGGCGGCGTGTCGGGCATCCAAAAAATTAACGAAGCAAAGGCGAAAATTTTATACGATTACCTCGACGCCTCGCCGCTTTTCAAGGGCATTGCCGACAAGCCGCATCGCTCGTTAATGAACGTACCGTTTACAACGGGCGACGACGATAGGGATAAACAATTCGTCAAAGAAGCCGCGACCGCAGGCTTTGCAAATTTGGGCGGACACCGCTTGGTAGGCGGCCTTCGCGCAAGCATCTACAACGCAATGCCGACGGAAGGCGTTGTCGCGCTGGTTGAGTTTATGAAAAAATTTGAAGGAGGACAATAAATGTACAAAA
>WRGX01000144.1 GCA_009786975.1 Defluviitaleaceae bacterium | reverse complement strand
CTCGGCAATACGACCGACTCTAACCTGCCGATGGAAATTACGGCAATTACAGCCACCACAGGAGCCGCCATCGCCATTGCGGCGGGAGGTTCCCACGCCATTGCGCTGACGGAAGGCTCTCCTGCCGACCCTGACCCCGTTAGGGTTTGGACATGGGGCAGTAACGCAAACCAACAACTCGGAGGTGCTTCGGGCAATCGTTCCGTACCAACACCTGTTCCGGGTACCGGAGGCTTCCCTTACAGTGAAGTCACCGCGATTTCCGCCGGTGACGCGCATACAATCGTCATAGCGAACGGCAATGTATGGACATGGGGAAGCAATACTGCGGGACAATTGGGCCGCACGGGCCCCGTTGCCATTCCCGCTATGGTGCCGGGTCTTTCAAATGTAACCTCTGTTGACGGCGGACGCGACCATACCGTTGCTTTACTGTACGGTCGTTACGTTTGGGCATGGGGTTCAAACAGGTCGGGACAATTGGGCGTTCCCCTTACCGTGACACAAAGGCAAACACCCGAGCAAGTAGGCTTAACAACGACTGTTTCGGGCGTTTCCGCAGGAAATGGTTTCACTGTGGCATATACAGCCACCGGCAATCAATTTATCAGCTGGGGCTTAAATCAATCGAACCAACTGGGTCGCGCCACCACAAACAATGCCCCGTCAACCGTTCCCGCTAATGTAACGGGTACCTTTCCCGGTGTTACATCTTTTGCTTCCGGCTCGGACTTTACCGTGGCATTATTGGGGAACGGCACGATTCAATCATGGGGCTCGGGCGCAAGAGGCCGACTCGGCAACGGAGCCTCCGGCAACCTCGCCGCCGCCGGAACCGTACTTGGCGTGAACGGCGCAGGCAATTTGAATCTGACCGGACTCGGTACAATTACCGACACCAACTATGTTGCCGATTACGCGGCTTTGACTTGGGAGCGTATCGCAGGGACTGCCCCAAATATCAATTCGGCTCAGACCAATGTAAGATTCAATCTCAATCTGCCCCACAGGGTACTTTTCCCCGGAGTGGCGGGAGCCGCCGGCGGAACAAACTCCCCCGTTGTATGGACATCAACCAACCCGAACGTTATAAACAGTGACGGCGTGGTAACGCGCCCCGGGCATGGTCAATCGCCCGTTACGGTTACGCTGACTGCGGAAATCGGCACAGGTGCTCCGCCCCAACTGCAAATAAGGACATTTGTTCTGACTGTCCAGCCGCTGGACGACAATGAGTTGGCGGAAGTATTAATCGAGCAGGACCACGAATGGCTGACATGGGCAAGAATCAGGGGCGAAAACCCGGCAACCCTCACGGACGACACATTAATCCGTTCAGACTTAACCCTGCCGACCGAAGGCCCCGCCAGAACAGCATTCGCAGCAGTCCCGAGAACCACGATTACATGGTCGTCAAACAATGCGGCTGTCATAAGCAACACCGGAGAAGTGACGCTTCCCGCGCACGGAACGACCAATGTCACCGTTGTATTGACCGCAACCTTATCGCTGCCGAACGCAAACAACCGCACACAAACATTTACCCTGGTTGTCCCCCCGCAAACCGACGAGGACTTCGTCGCGCAGATTGCGGAAGGGCTTACATGGGCCTCAATAAGCGACCAATCTCAATCCGAGATAACAAGCAGCATTGCCTTGCCGACTTCTCGCTACGGCGTAGACATAACATGGGCGTCGAGCGACGTGACCGTTATAACGGCAGCGGGAGAGTTATTGCCTCCGGACCCGGATTCCGGGCGGCCTACGGCATCTATCGCCCTTACGGCAACCATTACCGTTGGAGATGCGACACGCACGGTTGTTATTAATGTAATCGTGACCGGTGTTGCCGGAACAGTAATCGTAAACTCAAATAACCCGAACGCCTTTATCAATTTGACAACCGAAACAATTTACCTGCCCTTCACCGTTGCGGAATACAGCGTTAACAACGGAAGAACATGGGTGAGAACGCCCCTTCCGACAGGCAATGCCTTCAGAAATCTCTTCAACCGCGAAATGACGCTTATTGTAAGAAGCGAGAGAGGCAACGCCGATACGCAGGTAGTTTTCCCGACGATAAATGCCCGCCCGCGCGCGAATGTCGAAAGGTTGCGCCCGTGGTATACGGCGTCGGGTATGTGGACGCTTAGGGCGCGTCCTGCGAGGGATAATACGTTGCTTGCTCCGCCCGTCGCGCCGCGTGTTCAGTATGAATGGGTGCGTGCCGACAGAGGTCGTATTCCGGCAAGTCCGCAATGGCATGTCATGACCCCGCCTGTTGAGGTCGGCGACGGTTCTTTTGACGTTCTTCTGCCGAACCAAGCGCAAGAAACGTTTTTCTTCCGTACTGCGCCCACCGAGCAAACTACCGTAAACGGAGTAGTTATGCCATACACTCCGGCGGGTTCGCCCTTCCGTATTCGCCCCGCCAGACTTCGCAGGGGGTTGAATCTTAGGGTAAATTACCAACACGAAACCGTCAGAACAAGAATAGGGCAAGAAATTTCCCTCGACGGAGGATACACATGGGCATTGGCTCCCACCAATGCAGGGCGTGCAATCAACCTCGACGTTACGAACAATATAACAGCGGGAGACACGCTGTATATCCGCAGGGTTTCTACCGGCAGAAGAACGCCGTCCTTGCCCCAAAGGATACAGCTGTTGCCGCGAGCGCAATTGGCACCGGATTTGCCGCATGAGCTTTTGGTCGTTAACGGCGCAATAAATACGCAGTCGTTGCGTACGCTTCGTGCGAATATTAACGGTCGCTGGCGGAACGTGCCGCGCATTAATGCCAATAATTCGGGCAACTTGTTTGAAGTGCGCGTGCATCCCACCGCAAGAAGAGTCGGCGGACTTTGGACCGGTGCGGCCGCAAGTACACCGGGAGAACTGCATGTAACTTGGGGCGTCATAGGTCAAAACAACAGAGGCGTTGATGTAATGGGCGTCACTTCTGCTTGGCTGGTACCTGCCGGCGGTACACCGCCGACGCCGCCGACGCCGCCGACGCCGCCGACGCCGCCAACGCCACCTGCGTACGACCCGGCATATGAACCGCCGTACGAACCGACGCATGAACCACCGTACAATTTCGCCGATTTGCCGGATGAAACGTTTGAGCTTCCCGAGGCGCACGGTGCAATCGAACCGGATATTTTTGACAGCGAACCTGTCGTTGAGCCGGAAGATGTCGTTGAACCGGAAGATGCGTCTGTTGCTGAACCGGAAGACGAACTGAACGATGAACCGGAAGATGAGGTTGTTGAACCGGAAGATGAACCGGAAACGATTGTCGAACCTGAAGATGTACTTGAAGACGAAACCTCCTTGTCAGAATAATGCAAAAAAAAGAAGCCGCCTCGATGTGAGGCGGCTTCTTTTTTTGTTATCCGGGAAACTGCTTCCGGCTTCGAGAGAATGTGTCGCCACCAACACATGCCCCCGGTGCCCACTGCGCGCTTGGCGCGCTTTTTTATGGGTGAGGAAACTGCTTCCGGCTTCGAGGGAATGCGTCGCCGCCAACACATGTCCCCGGTGCCCACTGCGCGCTTGGCGCGCTTTTTTATGGGTGAGGAAACTGCTTCCGGCTTCGAGGGAATGCGTTCGCCGCCAACACATGCCCCCGGTGCCCACTGCGCGCTTGGCGCGCTTTTTTGTGGGTGAGGAAACTGCTTCCGGCTTCGAGGGAACGTGCCGACTCCGACATGTGCCCCCGGTGTCCTTGGCGCGCCTCAAAAAAGAGTCGGCGAGTGACACTCGCCGACTCTTTTTTGCAGCGCGCCGGGAAATTGCTCACGGCTTCGAGGGAATGCGTCGCCGCCAACATGTGTCCCCGGTGTCCCCCGGTGCCCACTGTATAATTTTCCGATTTTTGCAAATCTTACATGCATGGTACAGGATTATAAGGGACAAAAGCCGTCGAGAAATATCGACGACAATATTGAGCTTATTGACGGGCTTTTCAGCGATTCGCAGGATTTTATCGGGCGCGAATTTAAACCGGGCGGCGAGGGCGCGCCGCGTATTTATATGGCGTACTTTGACGCGATGACTAATCGTGAGGCGATGGATTTATCGGTAATCCGCCGCCTCTTTGATATGGATTGGTCGGAACTTCCGCCGGAAGAAAAATGGGAAAGTATTTATGAAACGTTTCGTGACAGGGGTATCGCCACAACGGATATTTCCGAATCGGACGATATGTTTGATATTTTGTATTTTATCCACGCCGGCGATACTCCGATTTTTATCGACGGTTGCGATAAATGCGTTGTTGTTGCGACGCGCGGTTTCCCTAACAGGGGCGTGCAATCGACGGAGCTTGAGGTCGTCGTGCAGGGTTCGCGGGAGGCATTTTCGGAAGTTATGCGCTTTAATACCGCGCTTATTCGGCGGAGGATTCGTGACAATAATTTAATTGTAAAACAGTCCAAGCTGGGAATCCGCAGTTTGACCGATATCGCGCTTGTTTATATGAAGGATATCGCGCGGCCCGAGGTTGTTGCCGAGGTGGAACGGCGGCTTGAGGCAATCGAGGTTGACGGAATTTTGGACAGCGGAAGCGTCGAGCAATTTATCGAAGAAAGCTGGACTTCGCCGTTCCCGCAGGTACAGCTTACGGAACGTCCCGACAAGGCGGCTTCGTCGATTCTCGAGGGGCGCATAGCGATAATCATTGATAATTCGCCGTTTGTAATCATCGTTCCCGTTACAATGAACTCGTTTTTTCAGGCGTCGGAAGACTATTATTCGCGTTGGCAGGTGATGTCCATCACGCGATTTTTGCGATTCATCGGCGCGTTTATGGCAATCGCGTTGCCCGGACTTTACATGGCAATCGCCCTGTTTCACCCCTCTATGATTCCCCTTTTGATGGTGTCGCGGCTTGCGGAGGCGTCGCAGGCTGTGCCGTTCCCCGCCGTTTTGGAATTCATTTTGCTTGACGCCGCCTTTGAACTTCTGCGCGAGGCGGGCATTCGCCTAAAAAGTGCGAGCGGCGGCACAATTGGCATAGTCGGCGGACTCATCATCGGGCAAGCCGCCGTCGAGGCAGGGCTCGTCAGCCCCATCGTCGTAATAATCGTCGCCCTGACCGGCATTTGCAGCTTCGCAATCCCAAGCGTTTCGCTTGTTTACGGCTTTCGGCTTGTGAAGTATTTCGTACTTGCGTTCTCGGCGGTGCTTGGATTTTTCGGGTTTACAATCGCGATGCTTGCGGTGCTTGTGCATCTCGCGGGGCTTCGCAGTTTCGGATTTCCTTACCTTATGCCCTTTGCGGCGTCGGAGATGAATAAGTACGAGGACTTGAAGGACAGTCTTTTTCGATTTCCGCTGTTTAGCTTGAAGAAGCGGCCGTTTTTTGCCAATCAGAAGCAAGCGGAGCGTATGTGAAAAGGAGCTTTTCCATGACATCAAATGAAAAAATCACGATGCGACAATTGCAGGTGCTGATAATTCTTTCCGCGATGGGGACGGGTGCAATCGTCCTGCCGCGACTGGCGACGGAGTATTTGCCTGTGCAAAATGTATGGGTTGTTGCGGTTGGGCTGGCTGTTTTGGCGGTTGCGGTTGGGGTGCTTATTTGCGCGGCGGCGCGGGCGGCGCAGGAGGCTTGTGACGGGAGTTTTTTGGAAATGGTTTCGTTTCTTTTGACGCGTCCCGTTGCTTATGCCATTTGTATTGCGTTGTGGTTTAAAATTGTTGTTGCGGCGGGGTTTGAAATTCGGATATTTTTGGAGCTTTCGCGAGACGTTATGTTGCCGAACACGCCGATGTGGGTTGTTGGCGGGGTTATGATTTTGGCGTGTGCGTATGCGGCGGGCAAAGGGATTGAGACGCGCGCGCGGGTTGCGGAGGTGCTTTTTGCATTGATGGCGGTGCCTGTGTTGTTGCTGTTTGCGGTTGCACTGTTTGATGTGGATTTTTCGAATTTGCGGCCGCTGTATGTCGGAGACACAGGCGCGGCAATTCGCGGCACGTTGCGGCTCGGATTTGTTTTAACGGGGCTGGAGTGTTTGCTTCTCGTCACGCCGTATGTGCCGCGCGAAAGAAGCATGGCGCGTGCGGTCGCGGGCGCGCTTGCGCTTGCGGGGCTTCTTATTGTTGCGCTTACGACAATCACAATCGCCGCCCTCGGAAGCGGCGCGGCAACGGAACTGTGGCCCGTACTCCGCCTGATGGACGCAATAAGCCTGCCCGGCGCGTTTATCGAACGCCAAGAGGCGTTGATGTTCGGTTTTTGGATAATAACGGCGTTCATGCTGGGCAACGCGATGCTTTTTTTCGGCGGAACGCTGTTAAAGGATTTGCGAAAAGCCCCCGCGGATTCGGGGCATCTTCGAAGTGACGTCAGCGACGTCAGCGACTTCGTTGAAGCGGAGGAGATATCCCGCGTTCGCAAAGGAGGCGGTCAACGCGCAGGCGGCGGCTTGCACGCAGGAGTCGCCATAACCGCCGCCGCCGTCTTCGGCGTGACCTTGCTCCCGTTTTCGCCCGATGAAATTTTCAGGCAAATGAACTTTATGTACGCAACAAGCGGTGTTTTTTTCCTGCTGGTTCTGCCCCTCGCGCTGTTGATTGCGGCGAAAATTACGGTTTTGGGTCGGTATAAAATTTTGGCAAAAATGGCGGCGTTTGCGATTTTAATGGCGTTTGCGGGGCTTCTGCTTACGGGCTGTTGGGACAAAGTTGAAATCGAGGAGCGCGCATTTGTCGTTGCCGTCGGCATCGACGCCGTGGAGGGCGAATACAAAGTGACACTTTCCGTTCCGATTTTCAGCGACGAGGAAGAAAACGAGGACGCGCACATAAAAACCGCACAATCAGCAACAGTAGCGGACGCTTTAGCCGAGCTTGCCGAGCGCGACGAGCGGCAATTATTTTACGGCCAAACCCAAATGATAATTTTCGGCAACACTTTGATAAACGACCCGGATTTACTGCCCGAAGCCGTCGCCGAGCTTAACAAAAACCTGCAAGCCACGCAAAGAATTCACGTACTTTCCGCCGAATCCGCCGCCGATGTTTTGGCAAAAACGCCGCACGAAAAAATCATCCCGTACGCCGAGAAGTCCATTATGAATTTTTATGATTTCGAGAAACTTATTGCAAGCCCGCTCTTATAATTCGCCGTTTTCTTGCGAAAAAGTTGTATTTAAATTACAATAAGCCCCGCAAGGAGAGGAGAATTCCAATGAAAACATATTACATCACCACGCCAATTTACTACCTCAACGGCGACCCGCACATCGGGCATACCTACACAACCGTCGCGGCGGACGCAATGGCGCGCTACAAAAAGGCACGCGGCTTCGACGTAAAATTTTTGACGGGAAGCGACGAGCATGGACAAAAAGTTGAACGCGCCGCAGAAGAAGCGGGCGTTTCGCCGCAGGAATTTGTCGACGGACTCGCGGAAACATTTCAGGGCATTTGGCGACTGATGAACTGCGAGTACGATTTTTATCAGCGCACAACGAACCCCGCGCATTGTGAATCCGTTAAGCGGATTTTTAAAAAATTGTACGACCAAGGCGACATTTATAAAGGAAGCTACGAGGGCCTTTATTGCACGCCGTGCGAAACTTTCTTGACCAAAAAGCAGGCGGAGGGAGACAAATGCCCCGATTGCGGTCGTCCCGTCGCGCCGATTTCCGAGGAATGCTATTTTTTCCGCATGTCAAAATATCAGGACGCGCTTATGGCACATTATGACGCGAACCCTGATTTTTTATTGCCGGCTTCGCGGCGAAACGAGATGCTTAATAATTTTATCAAACCCGGGCTGGAGGATTTGTGTGTGTCGCGGACGTCGTTTAAATGGGGAATTCCCGTGGATTTCGACGAGGGGCATGTTATTTATGTATGGATTGACGCGTTGCCGAATTATGTGACCGCGCTGGGCTTTTTGTCCGACGATGACTCGCTTTACAAGAAATATTGGCCGGCGGATTTGCATTTGATGGCTAAGGAAATTGTGCGCTTTCACTCGGTTATTTGGCCGTGCATTTTGTTCGCGCTGGGCGAGCCGTTGCCTAAGCAGGTTTTTGGGCATGGATGGCTGCAATATGACGGGCAGAAAATGGGCAAATCGTTGGGAAATGCCATTTGCCCTAAGGCGTTGGTGGCGGAATATGGGGTTGACGCGATTCGGTATTTTTTGCTTCGCGAGTTTACCTTTGGGCCGGATGGAAATTTCACGCCGACCGCGCTTGTGAATCGCTATAATTCCGATTTGGCTAATGATTTGGGCAATTTGTTGTCGCGGACGGTTGGGATGGTTGATAAATATTTTGGCGGCACCGCCCAAGGCGGGGGTGGAAACCGATTGCCTGTTTTCGAGCCTTTGCCGTCCGACTCGAAGCCTGATGCAGAAATCGACCTTATCGCAATGGCCGTCGCGATGCCCGCAAAAGTCGAGGAACGCATGGAAAAACTCGCGTTCTCTGACGCGCTTAACGAAATTTGGAACGTGGTGCGCCGCGCGAATAAATATATCGACGAAACCGCGCCGTGGGTTTTGGCAAAAGACGAAAGTAAGGCGGCAGAGCTTGCGAACGTGCTGTATAATTTGGCGGAAACTTTGCGCATTATCGCTGTCGCAATCGCACCCGTTATGCCAAACACGCCCGCGATTATCCGCGAGCAGTTAAACATCACCGACGCGACTTTGACAAAATGGGATAGCGCGAAAACTTTTGGGCTTTTGCCGCGCGATGTCGTCGTGACAAAGGGCAATGCGGCATTTCCGAGGATTGAGAAAAAATGAGATTTAGGGAAATTGAAAAAGCGCGCCAAGCGCGCAGTGGACACCGGGGACATATGTCGAAGTCGACACATTCCCTCGAAGCCGGGAGCAATTTCCTTGCCCATAAAAAAACGAGTCGGCGAGTGTCACTCGCCGACTCGTTTTTAATACTCCGGCAAACCGCCTCCGGCTTCGAGGGAATGCGTCGCCGCCGACACATATCCCCGGTGCCC
>WRGX01000143.1 GCA_009786975.1 Defluviitaleaceae bacterium | reverse complement strand
ACCTTGCGACCCTCTAGGTCGCGGCGGTTTTCGCTCCTCGCACTGCGACAAAAATCCTGCGTCCAAATGAAAATGTTATTGTCGGGCAATTCCTTACCACCCGCGAACGGGCTATGAATTTGCGCACGGTTTGGCGGTTTTTGAAACGACGCATCCACCGCTTGGCAAGGTTTTTATGTCGTGGAGCATTCAGGTCTTTGGAATGACGCCGTTTGCGTGGCGGCTTCCGGGTACGCTTTTTGGTATCGCCATGATTCCGCTGATTTATGCATTTGCGCGGCTTCTTTTAAAATCCAACAATTACGCATTGTTTGCCGCCGCGATTTTCACCTTCGATTTCATGCTTTTTTCGCACACACGTCTCGCCACGATTGACACATTCGTTACGTTTTTCGTGATTGCAATGTATTTTTGTATGTATGCTTACACGCGAAAACCGTTGGCGAAATCGTCAATTTGGTGGCTCGCGCTTTGCGGCGCGGCTATGGGGCTTGCGATTGCGTCGAAATGGCAGGGCGTTTACGCCGCGCTGGGCTTGCCGATTTTATTTTTCCCGACACTTTGGAAAATTTATTTGCGGGACAAAAAGCAGGCGATTATCACGTTTGCGTCGTGTTTCGGATTTTTTATTGCGATTCCCGTTGCGATTTATGTTGTATCGTACATTCCGTTTGTGAATGCGCAGGGCGGCGGCGGTTTGCAAACAATTTGGGATAATCAAGTGCTTATGTTTAGGTACCATTCGTACTATGTCCTCGACGCAGAGCATCCCTTTGCGTCGCCGTGGTGGTCGTGGCCGATAATCGAGGTGCCGCTTTGGCAGTACCGCACAATTATTTCCGACGGCGTGCGGCAGGGCATGAGTTCCATGGGGAATCCGGCGGTTTGGTGGTTCGGAATTTTCGCGACGGGCTTTGCGATTTTCTCTCTCGCGAAAAAACGCCGACATGAATCCGATACGATTTTTTTGCTCGTTGCGTACGCCGCCAACTTTTTGCCGTGGGTTTTTGTTACGCGTTTAACGTTTATTTATCACTATTTTCCGAGCGTACCGTTTATCGTTTTGCTGATCGCGCTGTTTTTCCGGCATCACATACGGCGTGATTGGGCGTGTTTTGTGTACGCGGGGGTTGTTGTTGCACTGTTTGTGCTGTTTTTCCCGGTGATTTCGGGCATGGAGGTCAGCGTCGATTATGTTGAAAACTTGCGATGGTTTTCGCGGTGGATTTTTGTTTAAAAGATATTAGGACACATGTTGGCGGCGACGTATTCCCTCGAAGCCGGGAGCAGTTTCCCGGACCGTAAAAAAGCGCGCCAAGCGCGCATTGGACACCGGGGACACATGTTGGCGGCGACGTATTCCCTCGAAGCCGGAAGCAATTTCCCGGACCGTAAAAAAAGAGTCGGCGAGTGTCACTCGCCGACTCTTTTAAAACTCATTAAAAACAACCTCGCGAATGATTACGTTGCCGTGTATGGCGTTTTTGCCTTGTGATTCGCTGTGGATGATAATTTTTTTTATGAATTTTTGGACGAATTGCAGGCGTTTTTCGTTGTCGAGGGAATTCCAGTTGTCGCGGAAATTTGCGATTATTTCGGGGGTGGTGTAGTGGGCTTCGCCGTCCTCGGATTCGTTTGTGAGTAAGCCCAGTCGGGTTTGCAAAATATTTCGCCGTTCGTTGCTTGCTTTTACCATGCCTTGATAGGTTGAAAAATCTATTGCGTCGGAAACAAACAGATTCATAATTTCGGCGGTCTTTTTTTCTGTTTTTTCGAGTTCGGCGGTTATTGCGGTGATTTCTGCGTTGTCGTATGTTGGCGTGTTGTCGGGTAATTCTGCGGTTTCGCTAAAGTCCTCTATGCGCGAGATGTATTCTTCAAACGCCGTTGTTGTTTTGGCGTGGCTCATTGTTTTTGCGTTGCACACGCCTTTTAGGGCGTTTATGCAGCGGTAACTTGGGTAGCCCACCTTGCTTTTGTTGTAATTCCATTTCGTTGACAGCTTGCTTTCGCATAGAGGGCAGCGCAAAACGCCGCAAAAATATACTCCGCTTCGAGGACGTTTCGTTCGCGTGATTTTTTTTATTTTGCTGATTTTTTCTTGGACTTGATAAAAAATTCCTTCGTCGAGTATGGCTTCGTGTTGCCCCTTCGCTTCAAAATAATTTTTAGCATCGTTGCAAGCGTAACGCACCTTGCCTATATAATTCGGATTTTGCAAAACGAGTTTTACGGTTTTTGCGTTCCATAGCTTGCCCTTTTTTGTGGGGATTTTTTCGGCGTTTAGGATTTGCACGATTTTGTGCATGGAGTAATCGTCGTGTAAATACATATTGAAAATTCGGCGGACGATACCCGCTTCTATTGGCTCTTCTTTCTGTATTTTAGTGCCTTTGCTTCGGCTATAGCCGTAAGACGGCGTTATTGTGCATACGCTATAGCCCTCTTTTGCTTTTCGCTCGAAACCTAATTTGACGCGCTCGGCGAGGTTTTCGCGTTCAAATTCCGCGAAAATGCCAACGATTTTTAAAAACATTCTGCCTGTGGCGGAGCTTGTGTCTATGGATTCGCACAGCGAGTTGAAGGCGCATTGGTTTTCGTTAAAGAGGTCGATTAGTTCGATTAGATTTTTTGTTGAGCGTGTGAGGCGGTCGATTTTGTAGACAAGCACGTTGTTTATTTTTCCGCTTACAACGTCTGCGATTAGCCGTTTTACTTCGGGTCTGCCCTCGATGTCCTTTGCGCTAATTCCTTCATCGGCGTAAATGCCCAAAATGTTCCACTCTTTGAGCTTGGCATAGTTTTGCAGTTTTTCTTCTTGTGCGCGGATTGAATAGCCTTCTCTGACTTGCTCCTCGGTCGAAACGCGAACGTATATTCCTGTGTTAATCATTTCAGCACCCCTCTTTTTTGGGGGCTTGCTTATCCTTGTTTTTTTTCTTTGTGTGAAGCAAGAAAAATTTTAGCATTTCTTTTTGTAGATTTTTCGGGAGAATGATTTTGTTTGTCTCCATTTGGTCAAACTCCGCATATTTCGCTTGGTAATTATATGTGAAAAAGCCCGAAAAATGCACAAAAACAAGGATTTTTCGATGGGGTTTATTTTGGCAATGACCGAAGGCATCTCAATGGCGGACAGGATTATCGTTTTGTCCAAACGCCCGGGGCGCATCAGCATGGATTTTCCGCTGGAATTTGAAAGCGGAGATTCGCGTACTTTGCCGCCGCTTCGTCGCCGCGATGACCCACTCTTTCGGCAATATTTCAACGAAATTCGCAAGGAGTTGGGGATAAATGCCTAATATATCTGTAGGCCGACAGGAATTTTTGGCCGCAAAAAAGAGGCGGCGTATTTTAATTCGAGTTTCGCAAATTTCGATTTTGATTTTGACCGTGATTTTGTGGGAGGCTTTGGCGCACGCGGGCGTCATTGACAGCTTTATTATGAGCCAACCCACGCGGGTTTTTCGCACGATTTTAAACTGGCAGAACAATAATTTGCCGCATCATATCGGTGTGACTTTTCTTGAGACGATTATTGGATTTACGCTTGGCGCGGCGATTGGAATTTTTGTTGCGTTTGTGCTTTGGTGGTCGGATTTTTTGGCGAAAATTGCGGACCCGTATCTTGTTGTGCTTAACGCGTTGCCGAAAATCGCGCTGGGGCCTGTGATTATCATATGGGTCGGCGCGGGAATGCAGGCGGTAATCGTGATGGCACTGGCGATTTCGCTTGTTGTCACGATTATGGAAATGCTTAACGGATTTAAAAATTCCGACCCCGAGCTGTTAAAAATGGCGCAAACATTCGGCGCGTCGCGCTTGCAAGTTTTCATAAAAATTATCTTCCCCTTCAATTTGAACACGCTTTTCAACTGCCTGAAAATTAACATTGGGCTGTCGCTTGTTGGCGTAATTGCGGGGGAATTTCTTGTTTCGCGTGCGGGATTGGGGTATTTAATTGTGTACGGCGGGCAGGTTTTTCAAATGGATTTGGTTATGACAAGTGTAATAATTTTGGCGGCACTTGCGGCACTGCTTTATCAGCTTATCGCGCTCTTGGAAATGGCTGTATTGCGGGCTGTTAAAAATAAATAGGAGGATTTTTGCATGAAAAAATTATTGTGTGTGGCAGTTTTACTTTTCGCGCTCGGTGCGCTTGCGGCGTGCGGATGCGACGGCAATGATGACGAACTTACAACGGTACGCTTGAGCGAAGTGACACGTTCGGTATTTTACGCTCCACAATATGCGGCAATTGAGCTGGGCTTTTTCGAAGACGAAGGCATACGGATTGATTTAATTACAAGCGACGGCGCAGACCGCGTTATGACCGCGCTTTTGACCGGCGCGGTTGACATCGGATTTTCCGGCCCCGAAGCAACGATTTATATATTCAACGAAGGCCGAACCGACCACGCCATAAACTTTGCGCAAGTTACAAAACGCGACGGTTCGTTTTTAATCGCCCGCGAACCCATGCCCGATTTTACATGGGATGACCTGCGCGGCGCGCATGTTTTGCCGGGGCGTCGCGGCGGAATGCCGTTTATGGCACTGGAATATGTAGTTCGCTCGAACGGGCTTGTTCCCGACGAGGATGTTGATTTTGACACATCGGTTGCGTTTGCGGCAATGGTCGGCGCGTTTTTGGGCGGCGACGCAGACTTTGTAACGGCGTTCGAGCCGGTTGCATCGACGATTGAGCTTGAAGGACGCGGCTATGTTGTGGCATCCGTGGGCGAAGCGTCGGGCGAAATTCCCTACACTTCGTACTATGCCCTCGGCAGTTTTATCGAGGCAAATCCCGAAATCATCCAAGGTTTTACAAATGCAATCGCACGCGGGCAGGTATGGGTGCAGGAAAATCCGCCGGAGGTTATCGCGGAAGTCATCGCGCCGTTTTTCCCCGACGCCGACCCCGCAATTTTAACCAGCGCGATTGCGCGTTATCTCGAATTTGACGCATACAGCGCGGACCCGATTATGACGGAAGACTCCTTCGACCGCTTGCAAACCGTAATGGAATCCGCAGGCGAACTCACGCGCCGCGCACCATTTGATGTTTTGGTCGACAACAGTTTCGCCGAACGCGCCGCGCGCCAAGCGCGTAATGGGCACCGGTGACACGTGCGCGCCAAGCGCGCATTGGGCACCGGGGCATGTGTCGGCGGCGGCGCATTCTCTCGAAGCCGGATACGATTTCCCGGCATGTAAAAACAGAGTCGGCGAGTGACACTCGCCGACTCTTTTTGTCCGCTAGGTAACTGCTCCCGGCTTCGAGGGAATGCTCCGCTTCCGACACGTGTCCACGGTGCCCAATGCGCGCAGTGCGCGCTGTTTTGCAAACCCGCACCGATACTCCCTCACCCAAACGTAATCTCCAGCTCAAATTTCAATTTGCGGTAATAATCAAGCTCAACCAAATCGGTGGGCTTGATTTTTCCGTTGTCGGCAAAATAAGCCAAACCGGCATCGTCAAGCATACTGTAAATAAATTGCGTGCAGTACATGATATTGGGCTTTTTTTTGCGGTTTTTTACGCTAAAGCCCAAAATATTATACGCGCTGCCCTCTCGGTTGATTTTTTCTATTCGTGCCAGCATTTTTTCTTTTTGCGCCGCCGTGCAGGGGAGACTGTAAACCATGAGCTTTGCGTCGGGCGATTTGCGGAAAAACTCCAAAAGCTCGATGTTCAAGCCGGGCGAATAGACTTTTTCGCCGCCGTTGTAGCTTATTGTTGTCTGCAACTTTTTGTCAAATGAAAGAGATGCATGATTGTATTGTTTTTGAGTGAAAACGGACAAAATTTCGGACGGAGGGCTGCCCGTTTTGGAAATAATTATATAAATATTCGGGTCATCGAAATTTTTGCGCGCGCTTGTAAAATACTCGTCTGGCAGGCTTTCTTGGTTTACATAGCGAAACGGATTGTGCCGTTTTAAATCCATCGCAAACGCGCTTACGTTTTCAAAGCACAATTTTTTTTTCGATTCTCCCAAAAACTCCGCTTTGTTTTTTATCTCCGACACGGCGGTGTTCAAAAGCTCGGAAATGCCGATACCAAAGGCTTCGTCCGTCGGCGGCAAATAGTAATGCGTGTATTTTACGGATGCAACAAATCGCCCCACAAGTATCGGCAGACACATTAAAATAAGCCCCAAAACACGGCGAAAAATGAACTCGGGCACGCCGATTTCCGTTCCGCTTTGAAGCACGGTTTCAATCATCACAAGCTGCGCGACCAAAATGCCGGAATACGCCAAAACGAGATACCGCCTCATTTTTCGGCGACCCGGGGTCATAATTGTGCGTACAACAAGCAGTATGTAAACCACAACAAATGCCAACATGAACAGCGCGGAGTTGCTTATTAAAAGCACGCCGATTGAAAGGACGATGAACAGAGTTTTCAGGACTGCGAGTATTTTATTTTGCATTAAGCAGCAGTTCTTCCTTTCAGTTTGAACACGTATGCCATAATTTCCGCGACGGCAACGTAAAGCTCCTCGGGGATTTCTTGGTCGATTTCGACGTCGGCGTAAATTGCGCGGGCAAGCGGCGGGTTTTCGACGATTGGGATGTCATGCTCAATCGCGGCGTCGCGAATTCGTTTTGCCATAAAATCGACACCTTTTCCAACCAGCATCGGCGCGCCGCCCATGCCTTCCATATCATATTTAAGCGCGACGGCGTAGTGAGTCGGGTTCGTTATAACAACGTCGGCCTGCGGCACATTTTGCATCATGCGGCGCATGGAAATTTCGCGCATTTTTTGCTTGATTTTCGACTTGATTTCGGGATTACCCTCCATTTGTTTCCATTCTTCCTTGACTTCATGTTTGGTCATTCGAATATCTTTTTCGTGCTTCCATTTTGTGTACGCAAAGTCAAACAGCGCGATAAAAATATACAGCACGCCGATTGCAATCCCAAGCGAAATTACAAGACCGCCGATATAGCCCATAACCTCGATAAACGGCATGTCCAGCACCGCCGGAATATTATTCAGCTCGCTAATCAAAACGAAGTAAACAACCATGCTTACCGCGCCCAGTTTTAACATACTTTTCACAAAGTTCACAAGCGATTGCAACGAAAAAATCCGCTTAAATCCCTTAAGCGGGTTCAATTTCGAAAATTTCGGCTTCATGGGTTTTGCCGTCGGGTTCCAGCCGACTTGAAGCAGGTTTATCGCCACACCAACAAGAATCGTAACGGCAAACATCGGAAGCGCAAACAATATCACCTGGCTAAGCAAAAACGCCATGTGTCGCGATACGTCAACTTGGTTGAATGTGTCGAGCATGTTATATGTGAAAAAACTTTGGTTTCGTTCAAAAATGCGCAAAATTCCGCGCAAAATTCCGGTCGCGAAAAGTGAAAGTGCGAAAAAACCGACGATTAGCATCGCCGCTGTTGACGCCTCTTGGCTCTTTGCAACCTGCCCCTCGTCGCGGGCTTTTTTACGCTTTTTTGGTGTCGCCTTTTCGGTTTTTTCGCTGCTGCCCTCCTCGAAGAAGCGCAGGTTTAAGCGTAGCGGCAAAGCCGCTTTTCGCCGCGCACACATCATCACGGAGCCATCCCCTCAATTATACTCGCCATTCCGTCAAGAGCCATGCCAAACACATTGTCGTATATCACGCCGAGGCCCGGAATCATCACGGAAAACACAAGCGTCAATCCGATAAGAACTTTAAGCGGCATACCAACAACGAAAACGTTCATCGTCGGCACCGCTTTTACCATAATACCCAAACACACGTCGATTATCAATAACGTGCCGACAACCGGAAGTGCGATTCGTACCGCCAAAACCGCAAACCCCGCAAGCGTCAACATCATAAATTCCGCAAGGGGCGCGTTGCCCAAAACAAATGCCGTTCCAATCGGAATCAGTTCGTAGCTGTGGAAAAACAGCCGCACAAATTCATGCAAGCCGCCCACCGCAATCAACAGCGCGAACGCCGACATCGACAGCAAATTTCCCATTACCGGAACCTGAATTTGTTGCACAGGGTCCATGACGTTTACCATCGCGAAACCCATGCTGAAGTCGATAAACTGACCCGCAAAAAGGATTGCGTTGAAGACGAAAAACAGGATGTATCCCATAAGTGCGCCGGTTATAACCTCCGCGAGAATCAGCATTATAAAGCCCGACGGCGAATCGTGAAACGTTACAATTGTAACCATATCGGAGGCGTAAATCGCCGCCGACATAACAAACGCAAAAAACAGCCGTGCCTGCATCGGAATGTTCATCGCCGACAGCACCGGCAGGAAAATAAGAAATGCCGACACCCGTACCATAATGAGCATCAGCACATCTATATTATTGAAAAAATCAATTAGAAGCGGAATTAAGTCCATATTTGTGATTCGCTGACACGTACAAATTCCGAATGAAATTCGCCGCCCGCGCTCCCTTTTCGAATTTTATTCTAGGGCGTGTAGCCGTTTGCGTAGTGGCTACACGCACTAGCCCCCGTACAGCGCGGGATGAATGAAATGATTGAAATTTGTCGTCAAGTTTAGGAAAAATTGCGTAACCTGACCAAGCATGAACGGTCCGAAAATAACTATAGCCAAAAGTACCGCTATAATCTTGGGAATAAACGCCAGCGTGGGTTCTTGAATACTTGTAACGGTTTGAAAAATTGCCATAATAAGCCCTGCCGCAAGCCCCATTATCAGCGGCGGCATAGCCACAAGAATAACCGTTAAAAGACCCTCGCGGATTATATCAAGCACTATTTGTTGCGTCAATTGAAACCCTCCATCCAAATGGGGACTGCGCCCCAACCCCCCTCGCTTCAGCGAGCAAAGCCCGCTTCCGCTTCGGCGGCTGCGCCTCGCGCGACGGGAATCGGAGTTTAGGAACTGCCCGACAATAACATTTCCATTTGGACTTGTCTTTTTGCCGCATTGCTTCGTCGCGAAAAACCTTGCGACCCTCTAGGTCGCGGCGG
>WRGX01000142.1 GCA_009786975.1 Defluviitaleaceae bacterium | reverse complement strand
GAAGCCGGATGCACTTTCCCGACCCATAAAAAAAGAGTCGGCGAGTGTCACTCGCCGACTCTTTTTTGCAAAATTAAAAAAGCGCGCCAAGCGCGCAGTGGGCACCGGGGACATGTGTCGGAGTCGGCGCATTCCCTCGAAGCCGGGAGCTGTTTCCTCGCCCATAAAAAATGATGATGTCAGTGTAACTAACATCATCATTTTCTCCCAAAGGAATTTTTATGAATAAATTTACAATTTTCGCCTTCAATTTGATAATAAAATGCGAGCGTGACAACGTCCTCGAGCGCGCGGCGGGTTTAACGCTTCGCGTTCTTTTGGCGTTCTTTCCGTTTTTGATTTTCCTGATGTCCCTGATGGGATATTTGGAGCTGGACGAGCAGGCGATTTTGGGCGGGCTTTATGAAATTTTGCCCGACGACGCATCGGAACTTGTCGCATATTTTATTTCGCAACTTTCCGCAACGCGAAGCGGTGGAATTTTATCGGCGGCGTTATTTTTTTCCGTTTACAACACAGTGAACGGTTTTCACGCGGTAATTCGCTACACAAATTTGGCTTACGGCGTCGAGGAACAGCGCGGATTTGCGGCGCGAATCGGGCTGTCATTCGCGCTTACGCTGCTTTTTTCCGCCGCGCTTATCATCATGCTCGCGCTGTTGGTCTTCGCCCGACATTTAATAAGTTTCATCGCCGCGCTGTTCATCTTGTTCATTTTTACATCGTTCATTTACAAGCTCGCATGCGCAAAACCGCTTCCCCTGCGCCATATTTTCCCCGGCGCAGCTGTAACGGTTGTTGCGTGGGTAATCGCAAGCTACGCCGTCGGTTTGATTACACAAAATTTTTCACAGCTTCCCGCAATTTACGGCAGTTTCGCAGGCGTGTTTGTGCTAATTTTATGGCTGAATACCGTCGCGGTAATTTTGCTTGTCGGCAACGAAATTAACGCGATGTTGCATGAGCTTACATCGGTATAGTTTTTATGCAAGAACCTCTTTTACTTTCTTTTTTACAGCCGATGTATCAAATGGTTTTTTTACATACCCCGCCGCCCCGAGAGACAGCCCTTTTGCTTCGTTTTCCTTCTGTTCCTTGCCGGAAACAAGAATTACAGGAATATGTTTCAAGTCGTCGTCGGATTTAAAAATTTCCAACGCTTCATAGCCGGACATCCCGGGCATCATTATATCCAAGAGAATTAAATCGGGCTTCGCCATGCGCGCGGTGTGTATGCCGTCCTGCGCGTTAATCGAGGTCAGCGGCTCGAAATCGTCCTTCAGGATGTCACTCAGGAACAATAAATATGAAGGAGTGTCGTCAATCAGCAGAATTTTCCGCTTGATTTTATTGGTTTTAACCGATGCAACGGGCAAAATTTCCATATCTTTTATTGCCTCGTTGATATTGTTCAAAATTTCCAGCAATTTGGCGACGAAAAGAGCGTTATTTACCCTGACGTAGGATAATTCACCGCGTTCTGCGGCTTTTTCAAGGGCGGCGGCATCCTTAGAAATTTCGTTCGCGCCGATGTTTTCCGAAATACTGTTAAGCGCGTGGGCGTAGACGTGGTAGGTTTTTAAATCGCCTTGCTCCGCGTACATGCGCAGGTTTTTCGCAAGCCCCGCGCCGTTTTTGAAATATTCTTTAATTACGCGCAAATATGTGTCCGCGTTGCCGCCCATTTTTGCGACACCTCTACTTACGTCGATGCCCGCAATTTTCAGTTTTGATAAATCCGCCATCACGGGTGCGGGTTCGTCGGGGGAAATTTCGCGCTGTTTTTCGTCGGGAATCCATGTTTCCAAAATTTCGTTAAGCTCGCCCGCGTCTATCGGCTTTGCCAAATATCCGTCCATGCCGCTTTTGCTGAAATGTTCGGAGTTTTCCGTGTTCGCGGTAAGGGCGATTATTGGAATGGTTTTGCAGGTCGGAATTTCGCGAATGGCGGCGGCGGTTTCCGCGCCTGTCATTTTCGGCATCAAATAATCCATTAAAATTAAGTCGTAACGCGTATTTTTGACCTTTGCGATTGCTTCTTCGCCGCTCATACAAAACTCAATTTGTACTTTGTACGGGCGCAAAAATCCTTCCGCTACGGTCAAGTTCGCACTTACGTCGTCAACAACGAGGATGCGTGCATCCGGCGCGACAAAAGCGGTCTGCGTAAACGCGCGATGCGATTTTTTTACACCGCAAGAATCCTCGCAAACACCCTGCGACAGCTCGACAGTAAAAATCGAACCCGCGCCGACCTGCGATGTAAACGAAATCTTTCCGCCCATTTTCTCGACCATGCCTTTTGTCAGCGTAAGCCCAAGCCCCGCGCCCTCGATTGTCTTGTTGTCGAACTGGGTGAACGGCGCGAAAATATTTTCCTTGTCCTCTTCTTCGATGCCTCTGCCCATGTCTTCGACGGTAATCTTGAGGTTGACGATTTCGTCAAAGGTTTTGCTTTCGACAGAAATCGAAACAAATCCATCGTCCGTAAATTTCACGGCGTTGGATAAGAGGTGCACTAAAATTTGCCGAATCTTCTCTTCGTCGCCGACAAGCACGGCGGGCAAATCCCTGTCAACACTGACCTTTATCTCCAACTCAGAATTTTCCCGAGCAAAATGTACGGCGTCGTCAACAAGCGATTTAAAATCGTAAGCCTTTGAGGTTAACGTAAGCTCGCCGCGTTCGATTCGTTTGTAGTCCATAATGTCGGTTATGGCGCGCATAAGTTTGCGACCGGATTCGCCGATAATTTGCGTATATTTGCGGACTTCTTCGGGCATATCCTCACGCAGACCAAGGTCGGAAAGCCCCAAAATCGCGTTCATCGGCGAGCGAATTCCGTAGCCGATTTTCTCCCAAAAGTCGGAATTGTCGCGATTTTCAACAAATGCGACTTCTGTTTGAATCAGCTTCGTTACGTCGATTAAAAGCCCTTCGATTATGTGCGGCATACCGACATTGTCTGTTTCCACGATGCGACAGCGCGAAAAAACGCGCTTGTGTTCGCCGGTTTTCGTAGTAATCCAAAAACTTACCTCAAGCGGCAGACCAATCGCCAGTGTTGAGCGGTACAAATTCTCCATTTTGTCCGACTCGTCGGCGCGAATAATGTCTGCCAGTCCTTTTTTTGCAAGCTCCTGCGATGTGTATCCGGTTAAATCCGTGCAAGCCTCGCTTACGAACTCGAACGGAAAATATGGCGGTTTGTATGAGCATCTGTAGCTCATTCCCGGAAGCCTGTCCATTATGCCGATTTTTATATCCATGTTTCCCTCCCTATAAAAGCGAAATTATTTTTTGTGCGATTTCATCGGGCGTCATTTGAATTTCGACCGCCCCCTTTTCCATTGCGACTTTTGGCATACCGTACACGGCGCAACTTTTTTCGTCCTGTCCAAGGGTTGTTGCGCCTGCGTTTCGCATTTTTAACAGACCTTTCGCGCCGTCCGCGCCTATTCCGGTCAGGATTACACCGATTGCATCCTTGCCGACCTCGGCGGCAACCGATTCAAAAAGCACGTTGGCGGCAGGCATTACGAATTCCTCTTTCTCTCCCAAAAAGCAATCTATCGTAAGCCTGCCGAAGCGGTTTATTATTTTCATGTGCAGCCCCGCGGGCGCGATAAACATCTTCCCGGGGGCTAAAATATCTCCCGTTGCGGCCTCTTTTGCCGAGATATTAAACTTCCTGTCAATTTTAGCCGCGAAAAGTTTCGCGATTCCGGGCTGCAAATGCATAACTATGACGATAGGCGGCGAGTCGGCAGGCATTGGGCCAAGCACTTTTTCCAAGGCTTCGAAGCCGCCCATCGATACGCCGATTGCTATCAGCTTGATTTTGCTCATTTAAGAACCACCGACAGTCCCTCCTACTATGTACGCAATACGCCGCGATGGGCGTATCGTCAATTTATTCTACCAAAACCGGGGCGAAGTTTTCAACCCATGGCAAGCCCCATTTATTTAGCGCATCCATAAACGGGTCGGGGTCGAACTCCTCTACGTTGAAAACGCCCGGTTTTAGCCATGTTCCGTTCATTACAAGCATCGCGCCTATCATCGCGGGGACGCCTGTTGTGTAGGAAATTGCCTGCGATTGGACCTCGGCGTAGCATTCTTGGTGGTCGCAGACATTGTACACGTAGTATTTTACGGGCTTGCCGTCTTTTACGCCTTGGAAAATACAGCCGATGTTCGTTTTTCCGACGGTACGCGGGCCGAGGGTCGCGGGGTCGGGCAAAACGGCTTTTAAAAATTGAAGCGGAACGATTTTTTTGCCCTCGAAGTCGATTGGCTCGATTGATGTCATTCCGACGTTTTCGAGGCATTTTAAGTGCGTGAGATAGCTTTGACCAAACGTCATAAAAAATCGGATTCGTTTTATTCCCGGCAGATTTTGTGCGAGGGATTCGAGCTCCTCGTGGTACAAAAGGTACATGTCCTTTTCGCCGATTTGCGGAAAATCGTACACGCGTTTTATTTCCATCGGAGCGGTTTCCACCCAGTCGCCGTCTTGCCAATAGCGGCCGTTTGCCGTGACTTCGCGGATGTTTATTTCCGGGTTGAAATTTGTGGCGAAGGGGTAGCCGTGGTCGCCCGCGTTTGCGTCGAGGATGTCGAGGTAGTGGATTTCGTCGAAATAGTGCTTCAAAGCGTACGCGCTGAAAACGCCGGTCACGCCCGGGTCAAAACCACAGCCGAGAACCGCCGTTATCCCCGCTTTTTCAAAGCGTTCGCGATACGCCCATTGCCACGAATATTCGAATTTCGCAGTGTCAAGCGGCTCGTAATTCGCCGTGTCGAGATAGTGCGTTTTCGTTGCGAGGCACGCGTCCATAATTGCTAAATCTTGGTACGGGAGCGCGAGATTTATTACGATTTTTGGGTTGAATTTCTCGATTAACGCGATAACTTCGGCGGTGTTGTCTGCGTCAATTTGCGCCGTGTGAATTTTTGTTTTTACGCCCTTTTTTTCCAAATACGCCTTGACTTCGTCGCATTTGGATTTAGTTCGGCTTGCTATTGTTATTTCCGAAAAAACGTCGGGGTTTTGGCAAATTTTGTGAATCGTTACTTTTGCTACGCCGCCACAGCCGATTATTAGTGCTTTTCCCATAAATGTCATCTCCTGTTTGCCTTGCGTTTCCGCCTTGCGCTTACTTTCCAGCTTACGTTTACTTTCCAGCTTACTTTTACTTAGTATGCATAAAAATTACAAAAAAGTCCAACCTATTTTTAACACCGAGACACATCCGCGAAGCAATACGTTCTCTTGAAGGGTCCGGGCAAAATTCGCCCGCCGTTGCCGGATGAGCTCTCCCACTTTTACCGGAAGGGACTTTTTTATGAAAAAAACATTTTTATTTCTTGCGGCGGCTTTAATTTTATCCGCGCTTTACGTGCCGGTTTCCGCCGAAGTCACGATTGAAGCCAAGGCATCGCTCCTGATGGAAGCGGAAACGGGCAAAATTTTGCACGAACATAATGCGCACGAAAAACTCGCGCCGGCGAGCGTTACGAAGGTTATGACGATGCTTCTGATTTACGAGGCGTTGGAGCAGGAGCGCATTAAATGGGACGATGTGGTTACCACAAGCGCGCACGCGGCGTCGATGGGCGGTTCGCAGATTTTTCTTGAACAAGACGAACAACAAACCGTGCGCGATTTGGTAAAGTCAATTGTTATCGCTTCGGCGAACGATGCCGCCGTTGCAATGGCTGAATTTGTTTCGGGAAGCGAGGAGGCTTTTGTTTCGCAAATGAACGCAAAGGCCGCCGCGCTTGGCATGGAAAATACGAATTTCGCCAACGCCTGCGGCCTTGACGCCGACGGGCATCTTACGACGGCGCACGATATCGCGCTGATGTCCCGCGAATTAATTTTGAAATATCCCGATGTTTTCGACTATACCGTCGTGCGTCTTGACAAAATAATTCACCGAACCGCGCGCGGTGAAGAAGAATTTGGCCTGACAAACACAAACAAACTGATTCGCAGTTATTCCGGCGCGACGGGCCTTAAAACAGGCTCGACCTCGCAGGCAATGTACTGCATTTCCGCCACCGCCGAAAAGGAGGGGATGCAGCTTATTGCCGTCGTTCTTGCCGCGCCCGACCCGACTGCGCGCTTTGGCGGAGCAATGAAAATGTTCGATTACGGCTACGCAAATTACGCCCTCGTTTCCAAGGAAGAAACCGGCACACCAATGGGCGAAATCCGCATATACAAAGGCACAATCGAAAAATCCCCCGCCGTAATTAAAGAACAGGTCAACATGCTTGCGCCCAAAGGAAAACATGTCGAACTCGACGGCGAAGTCGTTTTGAATGGTTTTCTTGACGCGCCCGTCGCCGAAGGCACCGTCGTCGGCGAGGTAATTTATACGTGGGAGGGCGCGGAAGTCGGCCGAAGCGAGCTTGTAATTCCGCAGGAAATCGGCAAGGCAAGCGTTTGGATGATTATGGAAAGACTGTTTGAACGCTGGCTTTTTGACACAGAGAATGCGTGATGCTTTGAGATATATCGTAAAATCGTACCGAAAGGAGTCGGCGAGTGACACTCGCCGACTCTTTTTTGTGCAAATTTTCATTCCGTAATATAATGGAAAAAAAATTCGAATGGAGGCACATTATGTTTAAAAAATTACTTATTGTAAATGCCACTCCAAAAAAGGACGGGCTGACGTATTCCTTTGTCGAAACCGCGAAAAAAGCCGGCGAAGCGGTTGGGCTTGATGTAGAAATCCTGCGCCTTGCGGGCTTGGGGATAAAAAAATGCGTTATGTGTTATGACGGCTGGGGAATTTGTTTTAAGCAGCATAAATGCGCCTTCGACGCGCAAGACGGATTTGATAAGGTGCGGCAAAAAATTGCCGACGCCCATGCGTTTGTGTATGTAACGCCCGTATATTGGGGCGAATACAGCGAGGAGTTGAAAATTTTCTGGGACAAACTGCGTCGCTGTGAAACAACAAAGCAGTGGAACGACAAAAACGACCTCGAATCTTTTCACAAGAACAAACCGAGCATAATTGTGGCGGCGGCGGGCGGCGGTTGCGGCGGCATTTTAAGCACGTTGTCGGCCATGGAGCGCGCCGTTGACCAAGTCGGTTCACACAGCGGCAACCAAAACGGCAAAGCCGGAATTTTCGACTACATCGCCGTAAATCGCTGGAATCAGGAGTATAAGCGCGAAGCCCTAAAGGCCGCAATTGCCGAAATGACAGCCGTTTGCCGCGACAATAAGCCCGTTGCAGAGATGAACCATTTGAAGGATGTGGAGAAGTTTTAGACGATATGTACGATATTGCGCCACCAATTCGCAAGTTGGTGGCGCAATATCTTTAGGGCGTGTAGCCACCACGCAAATGGCACGCTTTTTGGTCAAATTTCCCGATTCATGAAACCTTCTTCATCCGGGTCGGGATTCAGCCGCTTATATTCGCGATGCTCGATGTATTCGTCCAAGACGTCTTTTAAAATCGCGACAATCGGAATCGCCACCAACATCCCCATCATCCCTCCGTAATGCATACCGATTGTCACGGAAATTATAACAAGCAGCGGGCTAAGCGAAAACGAGCCACCCATAAGTCTGGGCTGGATGAAATTGCCGTCGATTTGTTGCAGGACGAACATGAAAACGGCGGCAAGCGCGGCGGTCGGAATACCCTGCGTGAACGCGACGACGATTACCGCAAAAAGTGTGCCGAAAATCGAGCCAAAATACGGAATGTAATTCACAACACCCAAAATCAGCCCCAACAAAAGCGCGTGAGGCGACCGGAAAACCAACAGCAACCCAATCATCAGCGAACCGAGAATTATTCCGTCGAGGGTTTGTGTATAAATGTACATATGGAAATTGTGATGCAGTTTGCCTGAATATTTTAAAACGACTTCGTTTGTTTTGTTCGTTACGAGGGCGGCTATTGCGCGTTTCATGTACTCTTTGAGGCGGTCCTTTTCAATCAAAAAGTAAATCGAGGATACAACCGCCAAAACCGTGTTAAACACCATCCCCAGTGTCGCGCCGATTCCCGCCCAAATCGATGAGGTTATATTATCAATATCCAAATCGCCGACAAAATTTGCAACAACTCCCAAAATGACTTCCTCGTCGATATCGGGCAAAAAGTCGGGCAAATTCAGCTCCTCCGCCGCTTGCATCCATTCGCGAAAAGTCTCCTCGTACTCGTCAAACGCGCCGATAATGGCGTCCACACTCTCGGTAACAGTCGGCCAAATCATGTTCCACGCAAACACAAGCAAGATGGCAATTATTATCACAAGTGCCAAAACACTAAGCCCGCGGCTGCGTTTTCGCACGAAACGATTATTGACTTTAAGTAACAATTTCTCAATCGCCGAACACGGCATATTTAAAATATAGGCAATAACGCCACCCGCCAAAAACGGCGTTATAACGGTCCAAAATCGGCTGAAATGCTCGGAATATTCAACCAAAAAATCAATACCCGTAATTATCCGAAAAGCGATAATCAAAAATATGCCCAATATAAAATACGGAAAAATCGACCGCATAAGACGCGATTTGAAAAATTTTGACATAGGAATCTCTCCTTTAGAAAATCCTACCATTTTGTGCGGGGTTTTTCAAGCAGGCGGGCGACTTGTTTTTTTTGCGTTTTTTTGTACAACGGTCCGGCGCGCGCCAAGCGCGCAGTGGGCACCGGGGACATGTGTCGAAATCGGCGCATTCCCCCGAAGCCGGGAACAGTTTCCTGTTTTATAAAAAAGCGCGCCAAGCGCGCAGTGGGCACCGGGGACATGTGTCGAAATCGGCGCATTCCCTCGAAGCCGGAAGCAGTTTCCCAGCCCATAAAAAAAGAGTCGGCGAGTGTCACTCGCCGACTCTTTTTTATCCGCCGGGTAACTGC
>WRGX01000141.1 GCA_009786975.1 Defluviitaleaceae bacterium | reverse complement strand
ATATGGCAGTGTCTGCATTAGCAAGGCAAAGTGAGGATAAGGTCATACGGCAAGCCTACCAACGCAGGAAAGACGAAATTTATTTTAATAATATGAATGTTCAGAGGGCAGAGGAATATAGACAACTTGCGGAACAAGAACAGCGAAAGCGGGAACAAGCCGAAGCCCAAATGGCGGAGCAAGCTATCGTTATAGCAAAACTCCAAGCCCAACTCGCAGAGAAAAAATAATTTTCCACCACGAAAAACCCCGACATTTAAGGCATTGAAAGCCTTTTTGTCGGGGTTTTTCGTGAAACCATAATATCCTTGACAAACGCTCCCCGATAAGCGGAAGTTTACATCGGTGAATTGGCTTAAAACTTCTGTCCCCATCACAAAGTGCCTGTTGCGTCGGGCAGTTTGGATAAATCCTTGATGTTTGAAGAAAAACCTAAATCGTCCAGCGTTTTATGGTTCAGAACCAATCCGTTGCACCCATTATCAACCTTAAATTCAACAAAAACCTTTCTTGTTGCTATCACAACCCATGCAGACACAAACCACTGGTTGTGAGAGTCCGTTCTAAGTCGCATTTTCATTCCACAAACACCACCCCTCCAACGCTTAATGACTCTATCGCGCCGCGAATAAGCAGTGAAGGATTTTCCTCGGAATTAAATTTCGACCATGCGTCCCATGCTTTTCCGTTTGAATCATCAATGTGTCGAATAATCCCGCCCTCAACGTCCTCATAATCGCCAAAATCGCGGTAATCCAAATCCGTAAGCACAACCCACCTTGCTTCGCTTTGGTCTTTAATTTCTTGAATCGTAACATAATCTCCAACTTTCATTCCACGCACCAGCCTTCCTACCGTGCATTATGCCCCACCCCATAAAAGAAATCAAACAGAGAGAAGGAACAAAAATGTTCGTTTGCCAAAACTAACTGCCGGGCAAAGTAGGCACAATTAGCGCGTTGATAATCGTGCAAACCTTTTGAAGTATGTCGAAGGGTACGGTTTCGATAACGCGGTGAGGGCGTTCTTTCAAATCAATTACGCGGATTTGTTCGCAAAGCACATCGCCTTGGGTTTGGGTTCGGCTATCAAGAGGCACACGAATGTTCAACAGCCGTGTTGTGTTTGTTATCGGACACGCTAAAACAAAGCCGCTTTTCTGATTGTATTTTGTGTCGCTTACTACAATCGCAGGGCGTTCGCCTTTTTGTTCGCGTCCTTTTGTGGGCGAAAAATTTACCAAAATTATGTCGCCTTACCCTACCATTCTTCCCGCCCTTTCGGTTCGCAGTGTTCCCAGCTTTCGGCGGCAGAGGGTCTTTCGTAATCTTGCAGATACCAGTCAATCCCGCGTGCGGGCGTTACAACAATAGAATCACCGCTTTTTTGAATTTTTACGGTATCTCCCACGGATAGCCCCAAACTTCCAAACACGCGCTTATCCATGCGTAAAACCGGGGTTTCTCCCCATTTTGCAACTTGTGCAACCAAAATAACCACCTCCATGTGCATTATGCCCCACCCCATAAAAAAAATCAAACAGAGAGAAGGAACAAAAATGTTCAAGAAAATGAGGAAAGCCGTAGTGTTTACGGCGGTGCTTGCCCTTGTGCTGATGTTCGGCGCAATATCCGCACAGGCGGTAGAGGCGGGGTCGGACTGGCAGCTCCGCCAAGCAATCGCGGATGCGGGAACAGTCCCGACAACAATCATGCTAACGCAAAGTTTCAGTCTGGAAAGTGCTGTCAACATTCCCTCGGAGGCGAATATCACGCTGGTTACAAGCAACCCCTTCGGCGTTGAGCTTATAAGAGCGGAAGGCGCGGGGCGGCATTTTACGGTAAACGGCGCGCTTACAATCGGCGCAAGCGGCAACGTGGCGCAAAGCCGGATTACCCTTACAAGCAACTTGGGCCCGGCGGGAAACAGGGGCGGCGTAAATGTGGAAGGCGGGGTTGGCGGAAGCTCTGTGTTTACCATATTTGACGGCGTGGTAATAAGCGGCAACCGCAATGCGGTCGGCGGCGGTGTAGCTGTTGGCGGCACGACCGCAGGCAACAGAGGGCATTTTATAATGAACGGCGGCGAAATTAGCGACAACATCACAACCGGCAACGGCAGCGGTGTCGCAAGGATAAATTCGGGATTTTTCACAATGAACGGCGGCAGAATAATCAATAACACCGCACAAGGTGCTAACGGCGGCGGCGGTATTCATACCGGGAGCGGCATGACGGGCTTTGGCTTAATCCTAAACGGCGGTGCAATAACGGGCAACTCATCCACGCAAGCCCCTTCTGCATCCGCGATGCATATTTTGACTCCCGTAACCGCGACTATTGGCGGAATTAACGGCGAGGTTATCATAAGCGGCAGCATTGGCGGCGTGAATGGCCATCTGCCTATTTCTGCCACCGGGAATCTTATTGTTCCGAGCGGCGAGGTGCTTAAATGCAAAGTAGAGTATTGCGCCGCGAAATTCTAAGCGGAGCAAATTCAATCATCTGTTAAGCAATAGCGGGTATTATATTACGGAATGAAGTCTCGTAAGAAAAAACGAGTCGGCGAGTGTCACTCGCCGACTCGTTTTTTACAGACTCGGAGACTCGGTGAGGGCGTTGCGCCAAAGTCGCCGTTGTGTTATAAAACTTCAATAAAAGCGAGAATCGAGGGCGCGAATGTGAAAAAATTTATTTACGGCGTATTGGTCGTAATTTTCGCGGTCGGCGGGGTTATTGCCGTTGTGAATTCGGCTACGGAATACGGCGTGCGGCGCGCTCCGGTTTCGCCGCAAATCGCGCCCGCTGCGCAGGTACGCGGGGTCGAGCGCGAGCCGTCGCCCTTTGGCGATGCTTTTCGTCGCGAAACCGACTCCGTCGTAAGCATTGTGCAAGCGCACGAGGTCGAGCGCGCGGAGGATTTGACTTTTGCCGATGTTGCCGTGCTTGTGCGCGAGGCGGTTGCGATTGCGGGCGGGCTTGAGGGCATCGTTGGCGACGGCGATGTCGTTGTTTTAAAGCCGAATCTTGTAACCGCACGGTGCAATACCTTGCCGGGCTGGCAGGGCCGCTGGCTTCCGCCGGAGGCAAACGGGAATACGACGGATTACCGCGTGACCCGAGCGGTGGCACAAATTGTGCGAGAATTAAACCCAACGGGACGCATATATGTAATGGAAGGCTCGGCGCACGATACCACCGATGTTTTTCGGCGAATGAACTATATCCGTGAGCATATCCCCGAGGTCGACGACTTTTTTGCCCTTGACAGAGTTTCGGGCGAATGGCGCGACCGCGAATCGCCGTATTTGATTCGCGTTGACGCGCCGAACGGGCTTTTTCGCGATTATTACTACTTCAATCGTTTGTTTTTTGAGGCTGACGTTTTAATAAATTTGCCGACGCTTAAAAATCACTGGGAAACCGTGACAACGGGCGCAGTGAAAAACCTTGGCATCGGCGCGACGCCCGCGAATATTTACGGCAACAGCCCAAGCGATAATCATCGCCTGCGCGAAATTCCCCACGGCGTGCCGGGGCTTCACCAATTTATTGCGGATTATTACACCCTGCGGCCGTCGGATTTCGTTGTAATGGACGCGCTTCAAGGGCTTTCCCACGGTCCGACGCCGAGTTATGCAATGTCGGGAATCCGCGATATCGCCGACGCGCAAAAAAACATGCGCTCGATTCTCGCGTCGTCGGACGGCCTTGCAATCGACGTTGTGCAAACAAACATAATGAACTGGGACATCGACACAGTGTTTCATTTGCAATATCTCATCGAGGCGGGCGTTGTCGGAAACGGACATTCGCGGGACATTCTTGTGCTCGGCAACGCGAGGGTTGACGATTTACGGACGGATTTCGGCGGCGTAACGCCGCGCTTGGGCGGCAGTCGCCTAAGCCCCGCCGCGCCGCCGGAAATTTCGATTTTGCCCACCACCGATTTTCACAACGGATATTTGCATCTGCGACTTAATCTTTGCCAAAACACCGATAAAATTGACATTTACCTCGACGGATTTTATCTCACGAGTGTCGGCGGAAATTTTTCCGATTTCGCCGGTTTCGCCGAAATTTCATTGGATATGCGCGGGCTTTTCGCAAAAAATCGCGAGGTGACGGTTTATGCTTTTGACAATCGTATGCGGCACAGCTCCGACAGCCGCCGGGTCGAGGCAGAAGAACTCCCTTACCCTCCCGCCCGCGATTATCTCGTCCTTCGCATCGACCACCACTACTCCGCCGTTTATCACGGCGGCGACTTTAGGGCGGACACCCTTCTCGACGCCGCGCCGTTTATCGTCGGCGGCAGAACAATGGTGCCGTTCCGTTTCATCGGTGAAGCCCTCGGCGCAGAAATTGATTGGAATGCCGACACACAATTTGCAACTTTCATTACCGCCGACGGCGAACACCTCGCCCTCCAAATCAACACCGCCTTATATGACGAAAGCGGCAATTACATGGGTACCCCGGTAATCGTCAAAGGTCACACCTTCGTCCCCGTCCGTTTCGTTTCCGAAATAATGGGCGCGGAGGTTATTTGGGATGCGGAAGCACGAAGCATTACGATTCCATTAAATTAACCACTAAACTAACCGGGAGAGATTACATTTGACCGACCACAATATACCGCAAGTAAATTTCACACACGAAATGAAGTCCACTCACACGCTTCTTGTGCCGATGATGCTTGAAATTCATTTTCGGCTTATCGAGGGCGTTTTTCGCGAGGAAGGCTACAAACCCGCGCTTCTTCGAACGAATCACAAGGGAATTGCCGAAGAAGGTCTGCGAAGCGTCCACAACGATACGTGTTACCCCGCACTGCTTCTTATCGGACAAATTATCGACGCGCTGAAAAGCGGCGAGTACGATTTAGAAAAAACCGCCGTTTTGCTTACGCAAACGGGCGGCGGCTGTCGCGCGTCGAATTATTTGAGCTTGCTTCGCAAGGCGTTGCACAAAAACAATTTCGGCCACATCCCGGTCGCGTATTTCAATGTTTCCACCCCGTCAAGCGAGGGCGGAATTTTTTTAAGCAAACGAGCGCTTATGAAAATTATTACAGGGCTTGTTTACAGCGATTTGCTTATGCGCATAAACAATCAGTGCGTGCCGTATGAAATCGAAAAGGGTGCGTCGCGGCGGGTTGCAGATAAATGGATTGCGAAACTCATCGCAATGAACCATCGCAACTTTAACAAAATCGCCGCAAACTGCCACGCAATTTTAATCGATTTTGCCGCCATTCCGCGAAACGAACGCACAAAAAAACGCGTCGGCATTGTCGGCGAAATTTATATAAAATACTCGCCGCTGGGAAACAACGGTTTGGAAGATTACCTCGTCGAGCAGGGCGCGGAGGTCATAAACTCCGGAATGCTTGAGTTTACGATGTACCGACTCTACAGCATGGTTCACGAATGCCGCGTGCATGGAGGCTCGCTTGCGCGAAACATTTTGTCGCGACTGGTCATGGCATATGTACAAAAAAAACAGCGCGATTTAATTCGCGCTATAAAAAAAGAAGGAACCTTCGAAGCACCGCATGATTTTTCGCACACAATCAAAATGTGCGAAGGGTATCTCGACCACGGCGTAAAAATGGGCGAGGGCTGGCTTTTAACCGCCGAAATGCTCGAGCTTATACACATCGGTGTGAACAATATCGTTGCGGTTCAACCCTTCGGATGCCTGCCAAACCACATCGTCGCAAAGGGCATGAGCCGCAAAATCAAGGACAATTTCCCGAACGCAAACATCGTCACCCTCGATTACGACCCCGGCGCAAGCATAATAAATCAGGAAAACCGTCTGCGCCTGATGCTGGCAAACGCTGATGCGCCAAGCGCGCGGTAAAAATTTCTACACGCTTCGATTCAACGCACTGATAACCGCTTTAAGCGAGGCGTTTGTTGTGCTTCGGCTTATTCCCGCGCCTAAATAGCTTTTGCCGTCGACGATTATTTCCATGTAGGTGATTGCGGGGGCGGCGGCACCTTCGGTTGTGTCCAAAGTGTGCTGGTTGTAGTTGCCGACGTCGATGTTTATGTCAAAAGCGGTTTGAAGGGCGTTACAGAATGCGTGGATTCCGCCGCGTCCGGTGCCGTTTATTGTTACCGGCTTGCCGTTATATTCGATTTCACAGGTGATTGTGCTGCCGTCGTAGTCTTGTACATATGATTGACGCGTCAGGAATTTGTACGGCGTTTCGACGACGTAGGCTTTTTTGAACAGAGCGTGGATTTCGTCGGCGGGGATTTCGGCGGCGTGTTTGTCGGAACGGGCGGTGACGATTGGACCGAAGTCGCGTTGCATTTGTTTGGGCAAATTTATGCCGAATTGTGTCTCGAGGATGTACGCCGCGCTGGCACTGCCGGACTGGCTGTTTACGCGGATAATCGGCTCATAGCCGCGTCCGACGTCGGCAGGGTCGATTGGCAAATAAGGAATTTCCCACAAATCGTTGGGCTTGCGCTTGGTCATCGCCTTGCGAATCGCGTCCTGATGTGAGCCGGAAAACGCCGTGAAAACAAGCTCGCCCGCGTAGGGATGGCGAGGATGCACGGGTAAAACGGTCTGGCGTTCGTACAGCTCAACAAGGTCTACTATGTTCGAAAAGTCCAGCCCGGGGTCAATGCCTTGCGAATATAAATTCATCGCAAGCGTGATTATATCGGCGTTTCCGGTGCGTTCGCCATTGCCGAAAAGCGTGCCTTCGACGCGGTCGGCTCCCGCCAAAAGGCAAAGCTCCGTTGCGGCGACCGCCGTGCCGCGGTCGTTGTGCGCGTGCAGGCTGACGGTTATTTTGTCGCGATTTATCAGCCCCGCGCATACATATTCAATCATATCGGCGTGGACATTCGGTGTGAGGGACTCAACGGTGAAGGGCAGATTTATTATTGTGCCAAAACCCTCCCAGCGCGAAATTACGGCGTTGCAGACCTCGATTGCAAAGTCCGGCTCGGTTTGCGAAAAGCATTCCGGCGAGTATTCGAAAGAAAATTCTTCGCGCCCGCCTGCGGCCTTAAATTCTTCCGCGATTTGCACGAACATTTCCGCGCCGTAAACTGCAAGCTCAATGGTTTCCGCCTTAGTTTTGCCGAAAACCACATCGCGAAACAGCGGCGACGTCGCGTTATATAAATGAACCGTCGCTTTTTTCGCGCCGCGAAGCGACTCAAAAGTGCGGCGAATTACAGCCTCGCGCGACTGCGTAAGTACCTGAATCGTCACATCGTCGGGGATGAGATTTTTTTCAATCAGCGTGCGGACAAAATTAAATTCGCTGTCCGACGCAAAGGGAAATCCGATTTCGATTTCCTTAAACCCGACACGAACAAGATTTTGGAAAAACTCCAATTTTTGCTGCTGCGTAAGCGGCGTAACAAGCGACTGGTTTCCGTCGCGAAGGTCAACACTGCACCACTCGGGCGCGGCGGTAATTTTTTTGTTCGGCCAAGTGCGTGCCGGGAAATCCAAAATTTGCGGCGTGCGATACTTTTTGGGGTTCATTTTTTTCACCTCGTAATAATTTTGCGACATTTTACCATGAAATGTGCTGTATGAACAATTTTTCAAAATTCGGATGTTCCGCCAAGATTATTTCCGTGGGCTTTTTCAAAATTTCCTGCAAATCGTTTCGCGCAGACTCCGGAGACAAAAGAAGCCGAACCGCGCCGCCGAGCGCGGAATTTCCGACGGCGATTGTCTTGTCGCAAAAATACGGCGGAATAAGGCCGATAGCGGCGGCGTCATCCGCGTCGATATTCGCGCCCATGCCCCCCGCAAGATACAGCGCATCAGGCTCGCCCTCCGCCGCTTCAAGCAAAATTTCCAACCCCGAACGCACTGCGGATTTCGCAAGCTGAAGGTCTCGGATTTTTTTCTGTGAAAAATTGATGATGTCATACTTTTCAGTGTCACTAACATCATCAATTTTTAACTGCATCCGACTTCGAGAGCACGTGTCGCCGGCAACACATGCCCTCGGTGCCAAAAATCCGGTTTCGTCAACCGCTCCCGAGCGAATAAGTCGCGCGAGTCCGCTAATCGCGGCACTTGCGCCGCCGCGCGTGCGTTCGAAAGCAGGGCCCGCCGCCGCCGCCGCAACCGTCAGCTTTCCGTTGTCGTAAAAAACCATCTCGCCGTTTGTGCCAAGGTCTATTAAAATGAAGCGTTTTTTCCCCGCCGCCGCCGCAAGCGGCAAAACATGCAAAAGCCCGGCGGTAATATCGCCGCCGACGAACGGCGTAAGCCACGGGATGATATTTTGCGGAAGTTTCGTATCGGCCGTTTCGAACGGAAATTTTCCAAGCCCTTCGCACGAAAGCCCCAAAAAAAAATGAATCATCGCAGTGTTTCCCGCAACGACGATTTCGCTGATTTTATTTTCGCAAAGCGATTTAATCCCGTCCGCAAGCGCGTTTTGAATCAAATCCTGCATTTCTTCCAAATGTCCGTTATTCGCGGCATGAATTCGCGAAATCACATCCGCACCAAAAGCCCGTTGCGGATTAACAAACCCGTGCCTCGCGACAATTTCCCCCGACGCTAAATCAACAAGCGCGAGTTCGATGTTTGTCGTGCCGATATCAACGGCGCAGGATAGTCGGTCCATTAAGAAGGTGTCATGTTCCGCTGTTTTTTGCATTTTAAGTTTCCTCTCCAGGTTCCTTGTTGAAATATATAAAACAACTACAGGGTAAATTAGCAAGCAATATATTATTAGAAATTTTTGATCATGTTAACATCCTGAACTCCCGAAAAGTTATAGCGTGGACATATTTTGAGGGAGTTTGACCTTGTGGCAAGTGCCTATACGCCCATGCTCCATTTTTTCAGGTCGGAAGGATGGCATGTTTTACAGCTTCAACAAGCA
>WRGX01000140.1 GCA_009786975.1 Defluviitaleaceae bacterium | reverse complement strand
TTATGGGTTAGGAAATTGTTCCCGGCTTCGAGGGAATGCGTCGCCGCCAACATGTGTCTCCGGTGCCCACTGCGCGCTTGGCGCGCTTTTTTATTTTCAAAATTTATCAAATTTCATATAAGATTTTTCCGGCACAATGCCGATATAGTATTTGAAGTAAAATTATAAAGGAGGAATTTTGAAATGGACTTCAAAAAACTTGGAAAGAGGTTGCTGGGTATCGTACTCGCGCTTGTTATGGCGGTTCCCGTCGTTGCGTTTACGCCCCCTGTAACCGTCGAAGCAGCCGTCAATTTGATGGACTTCGCCCCGGGCAGAAGCTCGATTACGGTAAACGGTCTTACCGCGACCGCAACCGCATTTGACCCCGCCACGGGAGTAATGGAAGTTGAGGTTTCAGGAACAGCCGAGGTTCTAAACAATGGTCGTTACCTTGTTTACGCCAGAGCCGGAACCGGACCGAACACGGAAAATGTCGCAATAGGGAACTTTAACCAAACAAGAGACGCTTCTCCGATTACCACCTTCCGGCACTTTACGCATGACAATGTGCCGAACGCACCGTTTACTTTGGAATTCGGCGCAGGCGTCACCCCCGGAAACGTCAGGTTGTACATTGGCTTAGTGACAACAAGCGGCGATGCCGGATTCGTCAATCCCGATGCTGCGGAAGCAGGTGCTACAGTGCCTGACATTCTGACAATTAACGGCATGGGTTTAACTGCAAGCCATGAGGGCGATATTGGTTCTATTTCACTGTCGACCCTTTCGTTTGAACTCGAAGGCGTTGCAACTCAATCCGGTAATTACAGAATCTGGTTTACGCAGGATTCTACGGCATGGGGCGGAGTTAATCCTCCGGTAGTAGCCAATTTCCTTCAAATGCACTTTGGTCAAGAAACACACGGCCCCTGGAGTATGGCAACGCATATTCCGAGTGCATTTAATATCAATGAAGGTACCGAATTGTTCGGAGATTATACTCTCCGCGGTTCTTGGCATCAAAACATGCGCGTACCCACTCGCTCGGTCATAAGAGTAGAATTCACACCTCCCGCGCCAATTCCGGTAGATGTCGATTTCTTCTACTTGATTGACTACGTCAACGAAATGCTTGTATTCGGCAACACGTTTACGGTTTGGGATCGCCCGCAAGTGGATGCTCTCGGGCGTCCGATGGTGGATGAACACGGAAATCTGATGTTGTTAGACACTCCTCTTCATGAGGTAAATCGTTCGGACATCTCCTATATCTTCAACAGAAGAGCCGACAGAATCAACCCGAACAGAGGTAACTGGATTACAACGTGGACCGGCGAAGCGGATATCAGCAGACACGCTCGCAGAGGCGGCTACATTGGAGTAAGAAGAAGACTGCCCAACAACACGTTCGAAATGATTGCTGTAATTCCGATACAGGCACGTCCGGTTCACAGGTATATCAGACGCGCAAACAGAGCACTCTACCTGCCGACTATCCTGACCGCTGACGGTGCATTGCCACAAAATTCCGACAGAATCCGCAACCCGCTGGATGACGCAACATTGTGGCCGGCCACCAACCCGGGCGAAGCTCCCGACCTCGAAATCAGAATCGGCGACGACAGAAGAAGATTGTTTGGCGGAAACGGCGTTGTCATCAGAACAGATCGCGTTGCCCCCGGTGAATACGTTGAAGTTTCACACGACATGATTCCCCGCGGCACACGCGGCACCTTCAGAATCGCACCGAATGAAGCACAACATTTCGTAAATCATAACCATGAAGTACGCTTCATAAGAGACTTACTTGGCGAAGGCGTGACCTATGTACCCGGTTACGGCGATTTGCAAGAAATTTTGGACAGAGGCGGCAGCTTCGCTTCACAAATCGTAAGGTTCAGAATCCCCAACCAACCCAACGCACCCGCGGTAGCAAGAATGCTTGTAACCCCGGGCAGAAACGGTCAAGCCTTCTTCGTAAGCAGAACAAACCAGCACATGAGAGTTTGGGCATACGCGATTTGCACCGATGATACCGCACCCACTTACGGCACAGCAATTCCCGCATGGAGACCGATTACCCCGAACATCCATGTCCAAAATCTCATCAACTTGTTCGAAGGTCAACCCTTGCCTGTTTGCCCGGTTAACCCGGCAAACTACTCCTTCGAAATCCGCATTTTTAGAAACAACAGAATCGTTTCCGCGCCCGGATTCTTCTCACCAAGCATAGCCGGCGCAAACGGCACCCCCGGTTTCGTTGATTCCACCAACATGAATGCGACGCTTGGCGCGATTGTCGTAACCGGAACGCAAAACGATCAGCTCGGTACAACGGCAGCACATGCCAGAAACGGCTTTACCATTAATATCTCAACAGCAGGCGGCACAATAATCATGCCGGCAACAAATGCCGCATCGGCAAGAAACCCGGACGCAACAAACCGCGCCGCCGTTGAAAGCTGGTTTGTAAACGAAGCAGGCGTAAACACATTGCCTGCCGGATTAAGAGCCACCTTGACACGCTCCGGAGCGAATGCGCAAATTATCGTTCACGGAACCCCCACAGCTGCTGCGAACGACGTACCCATCAGCCTTCTCATCCCCGCATCGGCAGTACAAGGCGACAATGCCGTAAGGGTAATAAATCCGCCGGTAAGTGCGACTGACTCCACACCAAGAGCAAGATTTAACATCGCACCCGACCCGGATGCCGCCACTACTGCTTATTTAACAAGCATAACAAGCCCCGCCGCATTAAGCATGACGCTTGCGGAAGCAACAGCGGGCAACTGGGCTGCGTTAGACCTCCCGACAACGGTAGTAGTCAACACAACCTCCCACGCAGCAGCAACTATCAATGTACCCGTAACATGGAATCCCGCCGGAAATGATTTCGACGCCGCCTCGGGAGCACCTCAAACATTCTTAATTCCCGGAACGGCATCCTTTGCGGACCTGCCTCTCGGAATCAACAACGCACAAAACTTACCGCCCGCAGTATGGATTCCGGTAAACGTCACCCCCTAGAGCAATAAACAAAGAAGGCGTTCGGCGGTTAATATTGATACAATCACACGAACGCCCTAAAATTTGACTACTGTATTCAAAAAAGTGAATACCTGTATTCAGAAATTTGAATACCCGTATTCACTTTTGAATACATCTGTGAGTACCCCTAACAAAGCTAGGTTTTATCACGAAAATAAGCCTTTCGACTGGCGCTTGCCAACCGAAAGGCTTATTTCAAATCTACGCTTTTTCGACTTCTTCAAAGGAAAGCCCTGTCGTTTCGACTATATCATCAATAGATGTTCGCAACGAGGATGGTTCTCACAATAATTTACTGATTGTTGACTGCAATATGTCCCAAAATCCATCAGAGACATGTCCGATTTTTACGTGTTTCGTGATGGCGAATTTCAGTTTTTGAAAGTGGAAACAGTATGATGCGCAAGAAAATTCTCAATAATTCGCTGCCCTTGCGGCGTTAGAATTGAGTGGGGGTAAAATTGCAGGCCGAAAATGGGGAAGTTTCGGTGACGGATTGCCATAATTTCTCCGTCGTCGGTTTGGGATATAATTTCCAAATTTTCGGGTAGGGAATCGCGGTTGCACGCGAGGGAATGGTATCTCCCGGCCTGAATAAACGGTGGTAAATCGGCAAAAATTTCGTGTTGTGTGTCTACGGAAACTTCTGATGCTTTGCCGTGCATCAGTTTTTTTGCGTAGCCGACCTGCCCGCCGAACGCTTCATATATAATATGCATCCCGAGGCAAATGCCCAAAATCGGCACCTCGCTGTGGATTTTTTTCACAAATTCGACTGTCGCGCCTTTGTCGTGTCCGGGCGACAGAATAATTTTTTCCGGCGCGAGGGATTTTATTTGTTCGACGCCGAGTTCGTCGTTTCGAATTACTTTTACATCGCTTCGCACTGCGCAGACGGCGTGATATAAATTCGACGCGAAGCTGTCTTTGTTGTCGATTATTAAAATCATGTCGCTCAAGCCTCCAAATCATATTTTTTCCGCTAAAAAAATTGGAATTCGCCCTTCCGGCACATGTCCGATTTTCACTTGTTTCGTGAGGGCGAATTTCAATTTTTGAGAGTGGAAAAAAGTATCACATCGTTGTTTATCCTTCATGCCATACTATCAAAGACCTTCCAGTGCTTTGCGCATGGCTTTTGCCTTGTTTTCGCATTCGGCGAATTCGTCTTCGGGGACGCTTTCGGCGACTACGCCTGCGCCGGAACGTACATATACTTTTCCGCCCTTTTTGTATGCGAGGCGGATGGCGATGCAGATGTCCATGTTGCCTGTGAAGTCGAGATAGCCTATGGAGCCGCCATAAATTCCGCGTTTGTTTTGCTCGAGTTCGTATATGATTTCCATTGTGCGGATTTTCGGCGCGCCGGAAAGTGTGCCCGCGGGAAGCACGGCATTTACTGCGTCAAGGGCGGTTTTGTCCGGCAAAATTTCGCCGGTTACAACGGAGCCGATGTGCATTACATGCGAAAACCGCAGGATATTCATGTATTTTTCGACCTTTACCGTGCCGACTTTGCTGACTTTTCCTATGTCGTCGCGACCTAAATCGACGAGCTGGTTGTGTTCCGCCAAATCTTTTTCGTCGGCGAGAAGCTCGCGCTCGAGTGCGACGTCTTCGGCTTCGGTCGTGCCGCGACGGCGCGTTCCCGCAAGCGGGTACGTCGATAACTTGCCGTCCTGTAATTTTACAAGCGTTTCCGGCGACGCGCCTGCGATTTCGAACTCGCTTCCGCTGAAATAAAACATGTAGGGCGACGGATTTATCGTACGCAAAGCGCGATACGCGTCCAGGAGACTGCCCTCGTAATCCGCCTCGAAGCGGTTCGAAAGCACGGTTTGGAACGTGTCGCCCTCGCGGATGTATTCCTGCACGCGGCGAACGATTTTTACAAATTCGTCTTTGGTGAACAGCGGGCGGAAGTCGGAAGTCAGGCGGCCGGGTTTGTTTTCGGGCAGCTCGCGCGAGCCGCCGACGATTAATTTTTTCAGCTCCGCAAGCCGCGTTTTGGCTGTTTTGTAATTCTCATCGAAATTCTCCGTGGGGACGTTTGCGATTAAAATAATCTTGTGGCGGAAATTGTCAAAGGCGATTACCGTGTCGAAAAGCATTAAATCCACGTCGCTGAAGTGGTTTTCTTCGCCGAGTTTCAGCTCGGGATGCGCGTATTTTACATATTCGTATGAAAAATAGCCCACAAGCCCGCCCGTAAACGGCGGCAAACCCTCAATTTTCGGGCTTTTGTGGGCGTCTAAGATTTCTTGTATATGCTTGTTTGGGTTGTCGGTTTTGAAAGTTTTTTCTCCAACCGGCGAGGTGATTTTCATTTCGCCGTTTTGGCAGGAAATGTGCCACGAAGGGTTGTAGCCCAAAAAGGTGTAGCGTCCCCAGTGCTGTGTTTCCGCGCTTTCCAAAAGGTAGCAGTGCGTGCTTTTTGTTTGCAAAATTTTCAAGAGTGTAATGGGCGTTACGCAGTCCGAAAGCATTTCGTCGGCAATCGGAATTAAATTATATCTTGCTGTTTCGGCAAGTTTTTTTGCGCGTTCGTATGGCGCGTTTTGCATAAAATTCTCCTTTGATTTAAAATCCGATTACTCGGCGCGCCATTACGAATCCGCTTGCATTGTGAGGTTCGTACATGCCGCAAATTCTTACGCCGCCGGCTAGGTCGGACGAGGAATGGATAAACTGTCCGTTGCCGATATAAAGCCCCACATGGTTTACATGGCTACCGCTTCCGAAAAACACCAAATCGCCTCGTTCAAGTTCGTTTCGGGCAACAACGATGCCGTTGTGCCGCGATTGTCCTGCCGACGAACGTTCTAAGTTTATGCCGTGCGCGGTAAAAAGATACACCATGAAGCCGGAACAATCAAACCCCGCGGGCGTTTCGCCGCCCCAAAGATACGGCGTGCCGATGTACGTAAACGCGGTTTCGATTATAATGTTGGCGAGGCGCGGGCCGACTCGCGAGATTGGGAGGTCGGCGAAGCAGGGGATACTTATGGCGTTTTGCTCGACAAAGGCAACCGTGTCGCCGAAAAGTATGCCGAAAAAGCCTTCGTGTTCATACAAAACGGTTACAGCATCTCCTTGGCGAAGCGTTGAAAACGCCGTTGTTGCATCGGCTTGAATATCGTAAACAAGCGCGAACGGCGCGGTAATCACGCCCTTTGTTTGCGTCACGAGGACAAAATCTCGCGCGATGTAAACGTCGTTTTCTCCTGCGATTTCCGCAATAAAAAAGTCGCCGGAAACCCCGCGAATTTCAATTGCGGTTCCTCGGTCAACCTGAAAAAGTACATTATCGGAAATTTCGGCATATTGGCGAACATTTACGCGACTGCCGATTACGACTGCGTGCGTGTCGGAGCTTGCATATACGGCGGAGGCTGAAAATATAGTGAACAGGAGGCAGAAAAAAACTGCACGATGCATACAAAACTTGTCCCCTTTGAAAATATTACGTAAATATTAACAACTTGTTACGCGATTGTCAAGGGTTTTTGGTGAAAAATGTCACAAAAATGTCAAAAATGTCACGAGAAGGAGAGCGATTTTATGCAGTACCTGTTTTTGATGCTCAAGGGAATGGTGGTTGGCGGCTCGAATGTTATGCCGGGGGTTTCGGGCGCGACTTTGGCGGTAATTTTACGCATTTATGACAAGAAAATTAACGCGATTAACGGTCTGTTTTCAAACCCCAAGGAGAGTTTGAAATTTTTAATCCCCGTGATGATTGGCGTAGGGATTGGAATTTTGATGTTCGGCAGGATTGCCAGTGTTTTGCTCGAACACTTTTCGATGCAAACCGGCGGCTTTGTCGCGGGGCTTATGGCAGGAAGTCTGCCGTTTATTCACACTTGCGCGCGCGCCGACAAAAACGAGTCGGCGAGTGACACTCGCCGACTCGTTTTTTCCGGCGCAAATGCGCATTGGTTATTCGCGGTTGCGGGGCTTGCGGTTATCGTTTTTGTTTCTATGTTCGCGCCGGAGTCGACGTATTCGGAAATCGCGGGCGTTACGTTCAACGCCGCTTTAACCGCGCATCTTTTTATCGGCGGGCTTTTTGCGGCGGCAACGATGGTTATTCCCGGAATAAGCGGCGCGATGATGCTTATTCTTTTTGGGCTTTATCCTTTGGCGATGTTTACGCTCAGGCAAATCGGCGATTATTTGATGTCGCCGTTTGATTTCGCGCTTTTGGGCGAGATTTTGCTTGTTGTTGTGCCGCTTGGGGTTGGAATCGTGGCGGGGATTTTGCTTGGTTCGAAGGTGGTTGCAATGCTTTTGGAAAAATTCCGCAGCGCGACTTATTTTACAATTTTGGGTCTCGTTTTCGGCACGATTTTCGCAGTCTTTAACAATCCCGACACATATGAAAGCCACGCGGAAATCACGCCGTTTATTGTCGCGGCGACGGCGATTACATTTGCACTGGGCGCGGTTACGTCGCTTATCTTAGGCCGCGGCGGCGCGCCAAGCGCGCAGTGAGCACCGGGGACATGTGTCGTAGGCGGCACGTTCTCTCGAAGCCGTAAGCAATCTCCCGATGCCGCAAGAAAGCGCGCCAAGCGCGCAGTGAGCACTGGGGACATGTGTCGTAGGCGGCACGTTCTCTCGAAGCCGTAAGCAGTCTCCGCGCGCCGCAAGAATAATTTTTCGCAATTTTTTCATAATAAGAGTACATATGTACTCTTATTTTTTTTGCAAAAGGAGAATCTCTATGAAGAAATTTTTTATTGTTCTGGCGGTTGCATTGCTTTTCGCGGGATGCGCGCATCAAGCACGAGACGAATCACGAGACGAAGGGGGATATCCGTCGGAGCCTGCGAATTATCCCGAAGCCACAGGCAATCCCACGCGCTCCGCTCCGCGCGATGTGCCGCGCGACACACCACGTAATGCACCGCGCGCAGAGCAACACATTGAACCACGTCTCGAACCACAAATCGAACCGCGCCTCGAGCCGCAAATCGAACAAGTCGAAGAAACCGCCCCCGAAATTCACATCCCTCCGGAGCGGCACACGCAGCCCCGCCCTGCAAATTCGCACGAAACAAACGAGCGCACCTCCCGAAATTCACGCGTTGGCTCCGACTCCCGTTTCGCCTACTACGAAACAAAATTCGAGCTTGACGACGAGGGCCGCACAACAAATATCACACTCGCGGCAAGGGCAATCAACGGCACAACCGTCGCCCCCGGCGAGATCTTTTCCTTCAACGAAACCGTCGGCTCAACAACCGCCGAACGCGGCTACAAAGAGGCCATAGTTTTCCGAGGCGGCGAGAAGGATAAAAACTTCGGCGGCGGTGTATGCCAAGTATCCACAACCCTCTGCAACGCCGCAAACGCCGCCGGCATGAAAATAACCGAACGCCACGACCATTCCCTGCCCGTACAATACGTAGGCAACGACCTCGAAGCCGCAACCTCCCAAAACGGCAACCTCGACTTCAAATTCAAAAACGAAAAAAATCACCCCGTAACAATCCGCTCCGGCGTAGAAAACGGGGTAATTTGGGTCACCGTGGAGGGCGCGTAACGCCGGCGCGCCAAGCGCGCACTGGGCACCGGGGACACATGTCGGCGGCGACACATTCCCTCGAAGCCGGAAGCAATTTCCCGACCCACAAAGAAGCGCGCCAAGCGCGCACTGGACACCAGGGACAAGGGCGTGTTGCCACTACGCATAGCGGCAACACGCCCTTGTGTTGCCCTTTGTCAAACTCCCTCAAAATACTGGTCACGCCAAGGTGGTCGCTTCGCAGCATCAGCCCAATTACAATAATCACAAACCAATAATATGTGGCGCGACGC
>WRGX01000139.1 GCA_009786975.1 Defluviitaleaceae bacterium | reverse complement strand
TGACATTTTCACGCATTTCAAAAAACCCGAATCCCTTGTGTCTATCAGGGGTAGACGGGCTTTTTTTCTTTCGCAAGTGTCAAACGTGGGAATATATTCGAACAATAGTACGGTGTCAAGTTTTTTGTCCGACGCATTCGATGAAGCTAGCCTAATGCAAAACGATTGTCATTATACAATGCTTTTTGTCAGTCATCGGCGCCGACCAAATTTTGCTGCTAACAAAAACTGCAAGACTTGTTAATATTGCTTACGAGTACGTTCATGGCGGATTCAGATTTCAGAAAGGTTTTGGTGGAGAATATGCGAGTATTGGAAGATAGCGCAGCCGTTCGCTTTTATGCGGGATGGGACACAAGACTCCAAAAAGGGTATAATACACAAAAGGAGGCATTTCCATGGAAATAAAAATAAATATAACAGGCACCGGCGAGGTGACAACAACGCGCGGCACAACCCTGTTCGAGCTTAGCGAAAAATATACAGCAGGGCGTCCGCGTCCCGCTTTGATTGCGAAAATGCACAATGAACTGCACGATTTGTCGCGCCCCGTGCTTTACGATTCGGGTGTTGAATTTTTGGACATAACGAATCCGCAGGGGTATCGCGCGTATCAGCGCGGTGTCTCTTTTTTGATGGTTTACGCGGCGAAAGTCGTTTTTGGCAAGGACGCGCGGGTTGTTATTGCGCATTCCATTAACAAAAATTTGTGCTGTGAAATGCCTGAATTTGAGATTTCTGCGGAGAAAATTGCGGAAATCGAAGCGGTTATGCGCGACGTTGTTGCAAAGGATTTGCCGATTGAAAAAACAACATTGCCCAAGGAACTCGCGCTCAGAAAATGCGAGGAATTAGGCCTGCACGATAAAATCAGCTTGTTAAAATACCGCCATAATCAAACATTCAGTTTCTATAAGCTGGACTGGATGTACAATTATTTCTACGGCGAAATGCCGCCGCGAACGGGGCGTTTGGGCGAGTTCAAATTGGTGAAACGCTCGCGCGGCTTTTTGATACAATTTCCAAGCGCGTCGCAGAACTATGAGTTTGTCGACCTTGCGCCCGAGGGGCGACTTTCCGAAGTCTTCGCCGAGGCTAACCGCTGGATGCGGATAATGAAAACGGACACCGTCGGCGCGCTTAACGACAAATTGTGCGAAAAGGGCAACGGCGAAATAATCCGCGTTGCAGAGGCCCTGCACGAGAAAAAAATCGCGCTTTTGTCCGACCAAATAATGCAGGAGAATCGTCCCATTGTGCTAATTGCAGGGCCGTCGTCCAGCGGGAAAACGACGTTTGCGTCGCGGCTTGGCGTACAATTAAGCGTAAACGGCGCGATTCCTCACGTAATTTCGCTTGACAATTACTACCTAAACCGCGAGGATTGCCCTAAGGACGAGCATGGCAACTACGATTTCGAAACAATCGACGCCATCGACACCGCGCAAATCAACACCGATTTGAAAGCCCTTTTGGCGGGCGAACGCGTCGAAATCCCGCGATTTAATTTCTACACCGGTCGCCGCGAATACAAGGGCAATTTCCTAAAACTTTCCGACGCCGACGTGCTTATATTGGAAGGAATTCACGGGCTTAACGAAAAAATCGGCGGAGACGTTCCGCCCGCCGAAAAATTCAAGATATTCATCTCGTCCCTGACGCAAATAAACGTCGACGACCACAACCGCATCCCAACAACGGACGCACGCCTGATGCGACGCATGGTGCGCGACTTTTTGTTTCGAGGAGCCTCCGCCGAGACAACTCTCGACATGTGGCCGCGCGTGCTTTTGGGCGAAATAAAATATATTTACCCCTCTCAAGACAACGCCGACGCCTTTTTCAACTCCGCCCTCGTGTACGAAATGTCGGTGCTTAAACAGTACGCCGAGCCGCTCCTTTTCGACATCGAGCCCGCCTCCCCCCACTACACCGAAGCCCGCCGCCTGATAAAATTCCTGTCAACGTTCCTTGGCGTGCCAAGCGAAACAATCCCGCCAAACTCGATTATGCGGGAATTCGTAGGCGGCAGTTGCTTTGCGCATTAATTCTGCGCACTGAAAATAAAGGAGCGTTTCGCATGAAAATAACCGAGATTTTCGCGTCCCGCGAAGTTACGGTTTCGCTGGAGCTTTTTCCGCCGAAACCGGGCGCGGGGTTTGGCAATATGAAAAAAATCGTGGCGGAATGCGCCGCGCTTTCGCCGTCGTTTATCAGCGTGACCTGCGGAGCGGGCGGCGGCGGCTCGCAGAACACGCTTGACGTCGTGCGCGAGGTGCAGGCAAGCGGCGTTGTCGGGCTGGAGCATCTTGTGGCGATGGGGCTTACGCGCGAGGAACTTTTGCGCGGGCTTGACGAGCTGCGAACGCACGGAATTGTGAATATCATGGCACTTCGCGGGGATTTTCCGCCCGGCGTTTCGGAGAACACGGGCGATTTTCGCTATGCGTCGGATTTGATTGTGGAAATCAAGGCGCAGGGCGATTTTTGCGTGGGCGGCGCGTGCTATCCCGAGGGGCATCCCGAGGCCGAAACCGCCCAACGCGACATAGAAAACCTAAAAATCAAAGTCGCCGCGGGCTGCGAATTTTTAACGACACAGATGTTTTTCGACAACAATATTTTATACAATTTTATGTACCGCTTTCTGAAATCCGGCATCGACGTACCGATTATCGCCGGAATTATGCCCGTAACAAACGCCGCGCAAATCGACCGCATTTTCAAACTAAGCGGCGCGCCCGTCCCGCCGAGATTCAAAGCCATAGTGGATAGATTTTCCGACAACCCTAAAGCCATGCGCCAAGCCGGAATCGCCTATGCCACCGAGCAAATCATCGACCTAATCGCCAACGGCGTGAACAATATTCATATTTATACGATGAATAAACCCGGAATTGCGGGGAGTATTATGGGGAATTTGTCGGAGATTTTTAAATGAACGGGGCGTTTCATATTAAAAAACTACATCTTGAAATCGCGATGATTATCGGGATTACGTTTACGACGTTTGTAATGTTTCCGCTTTTGAGCTTTGCGCTTCGCCTGAATTTTCCCGGAAACAATACTATTTATCCGGGGGTTTCCGCCCTCTGGACAGATATTATACTTACGATTTTGTTTATTAAGATGTGGATTATGATGTCGGCTCTTGCGCTTACCTTGAAGTTGAAGAAATTTTTTTTCGCATATTTTTATTGGATTTTTCTGACACTAGCCATTTCCTTTATCGAAATTTTAATGTGGACTTGGATGTTTTTCGATCGGATTAACTTATACCAATTTAATAGTGTCTTCACAGAGGTGTTTGTGCAAATTTTTATCTCGCCGACGTTTGGTATTCCGACACTCATTATGATGCTTGAAATGCGGCAATTGAGCGGCGCGGCCTCCGCGATTACCATAATTTTGTGCATGAACATGCTTCTTCTTGGCGCGGGACTTTACGCGCTTGCGTGTTGGTTGAAAAATCGGGATCAAAAAAAGGAGCAAGCGCATGAATAAAATTTTTTTCGACGGCGGAATGGGGACGCTTTTGCAGGCGCAGGGGCTGGACACTTTGCCGGAAATTTGGAACATTACGCATCCCGACGCTATTTTTGAAATCCATGCGGCGTATGCGGCGGCGGGTTGTAATATTTTAAAGGCGAACACTTTTGGTGCGAATCGCGTGAAACTTGCCGACAGCGGATTCACGCCTGCACAGCTTATCTCTGCGGGCGTTGAAATTGCGCGGAAAGCTCTTGATAAAATCCGACTTCGACAAAACGCGCCAAGCGCGCAATGGACACCGGGAGCATGTGTCGGTGGGGTTGCGCTTGACATTGGGTCGACGGGGAAACTTCTCGCGCCCGTCGGCGACTTGCCTTTCGAAGAAGCCGTCGACATTTTTGCCGAAATGGTACGCGCGGGCGCGGCGGCGGGTGCGGATTTAATTTTAATCGAAACCATGTCGGACACATATGAAATCAAGGCGGCGATGCTTGCCGCGAAGGAAAATTCCGATTTGCCAATCATGGTGACATTTTCGCCGGACAAAAACGGCCGCCTTCTCACGGGCGCGGATATCGAAACCGCCGCCGTTCTGGTCGAATCCCTTGGCGCGTGCGCCGTCGGCTTAAACTGCGGGTTCGGTCCCGCCGAGATGCGGGAGTTTCTCGCGCCGCTTTGCGCCGCCGTGCAAATCCCCGTAATTTTCAACCCAAACGGCGGTATGCCGAAAATCATTGACGGCAAAACCGTTTTCGACCTCTCGCCCGCCGACTTCGCCGCACAAATGAAATCCGCCGCCGAAATCGGCGGGGATATTTTTGGCGGATGTTGCGGAACAACACCGGAGCATCTTGCGGAGATGATACGGGCGTTCGATTTTCCCCCGAACCCCCACGAACTTTTTGCAGAACCCCCGCGAACCCGCATTTCATCCTTCGCGCAAACCGTCACCCTCGGCGAAGATTTGACAATTATCGGCGAGCGGCTGAATCCGACGGGCAAGCCCAAGCTAAAAAAAGCCCTGCGCGACGGCGACATGGGATTTATATGTAATGAGGCGTTGGTGCAGGCTTCGCAGGGGGCGCGGCTTTTGGACGTGAACGTGGGGTTGCCCGGTATTGATGAAGAAAAAATGCTGGCGGCGGCGGTTTTGGCGGTGCAGGGCGTTACGAGTGTGCCGCTTGTTATTGATACGTCGGATATTGCGGCGGCGGAGGCGGCTTTGCGCGTTTATAACGGCAAGCCCTTGCTTAATTCGGTGAACGGCAAGGAGGAGTCGCTTGAGGCGGTGTTGCCGCTTGTCAAAAAATACGGCGCGGCGGTTATCGCGCTTGCTTTGGACGACGAAGGAATTCCTGAAACGGCGGCGGGACGCGTCGCCATTGCGGAAAAAATAATCGCGCGGGCGGCGGCGCATGGAATTCCCAAACACGACATCGTCGTTGACGCGCTTACGATGACGCTAAGCACGAACGTTGACAACGCGAAAATTACGCTGGAGGCGGTTGCGGAACTTACGAAGCGCGGGATTCACACGGTTTTGGGCGTGTCGAATGTGTCGTTTGGTTTGCCCGCGCGGGATAAATTAAACGCGGCGTTTCTCGCGCTTGCGGCGTATAACGGGCTGTCCGCCGCAATCGCGAACCCCGCCGACGAAGCCATGCAAAACACGCTTGTTTTGCAAAAAATCCTCGCGGGGCGGGATGAAAATTGCGCGGGATATGTAGACTTTTTCGCGGTGCGCCAAGGGGACGAAAGCCGAGGCGGGCAAAAATCACCCGTTATTGCCGAAAATCCTTCCGGAGGGAACGCTCACGGGGTAATGAAACGCGGTCTGCGCGAAACAATCGCGCTCGGGCTTGAGGCCGACGCAAAAAAAATAACGGCGGAGCTTTTGGCGCAAACCGCTCCGACCGAAATCATAAGCACGCAACTAATCCCCGCTTTGGACGACGCGGGCGCGACCTTCGCCGACGGAACGACGTTCCTGCCGCAACTGTTAAAAAGTGCGGCGGCGGCAACGGCGGCGTTTGAAATTATCCGCGAAAGCATGGCGCAAGACGGCGGAACCGCCGAAAAACGCGGCAAAATCGTACTCGCGACAGTTCAGGGCGACATCCACGACATTGGCAAAAACATCGTACGCACACTTTTGGAGAACTACAACTTCGAAGTGTTTGACCTCGGGAAAAATGTTCCGCCCGAAGAGGTTGTCGAGGCGGTTTTGCGCGAAAACGCGCGGCTCGTCGGACTTTCCGCGCTGATGACCACGACAGTTGCGTCGATGGAGGAAACAATCGCCCGGCTTCGCCGCGACGCGCCCGCCGCGAAAATCATGGTCGGCGGCGCGGTTTTGACTGCACCTTACGCAAAAAAAATCGGCGCGGATTTTTATTCACCCGACGCAATGGGCGCGGTTCGCATCGCCGAGGAGTTCTTTGGGTAAATTCCGCCACAATTCCTCGATATTTTTATTTCGAGACAGCGCGAAAAAAATGCTTTTATCCGGTGCGGCGAAAATTCCGGGCAAATCCTCCTCACCTTTTTCCGGGCGAACGGGAAACGCAAGGCGTTCTTCGCCAAGGGAAAATTGCGCGTCAACGCCGGGCTTGTTCCCGCGCGCGTCGAGGCGATGCCATTTTCCGCGAAGAAAAACGGCGTTCAGACCGTGCAAAATAAACTGCGGTGCGGTTTCGTCGCACAGGATTAGTTTTTGATAGCAAAGTCCCGACGGAACACCGCCGCAACGCAAAATCGCCGCAAGCAAATGCGATTTTGCATAGCAAACGCCATGCCTCTCGCGCAAAACCTCCGACGCGGCAAAGGTTACAACACTCGCGCCGACGTCCCCCGCGTGTGCAATTTCGTCCCGTACATATTCGAAGGCATTTTTAGCGAACTCGATTTCTCCGTCGGAACACGCCAAAATTTTTCGCGTCAACGCCGCGATTTCCGAGGATGTTTCGAAGTCGATTGCTGTGCAGGATGCCAAAAATTTATCCATTTCACATCTACCCCAAATACAAGTCTATCTTGAGTCGGCGAGTGTCACTCGCCGACTCTTTTTTTTTGTGGGTCGGGAAGCTGCTCCCGGCTTCGAGGGAACGTGCCGCCTCCGACACATGCCCCCGGTGCCCACCGCGCGCTTGGCGCGCTTTTTTGCACGCCGGGAAACTGCTCCCGGCTTCGAGGGAACGCGCCGCCCACGACACATGCCCCCGGTGCCCACTGCGCGCTTGGCGCGCTTTTTGCCTATCGAACAGCCTTTCTCGCATCCGCATAAGCGAAAACAATCATCACCGCAAACAACGTAATGTTCAACACAAACGGCAAGCGGCGGTCGAAATCGGAAAGCACCCCCGCGAGGTATGCAAACGGCGAAACGACGGCGAGAATTACTACATTAAACAAACTGCGGATTCGCGCGCGCTCCTTAGGCTCGATTGCATTTGCGACAAGCGCGCCCATCCGCGGCATAAACAGCGCGACGGCGCACGCCTCGAGGAAGGTATACCCCGCAATCCACGGCAAGTTTCCGTACGGCGCGGTAAGAAGCACCGCGTTTGCCGCGATGTACAAAACAACGCCGCCCATTAATATGTGGTGCGGCTTGAATCCCCCCAGTCGCGTTTGCACGAAAAATAAAAACACCAGCATAACGGCGGCGCGCAAAATCGGAAAAAACGCAATCATGGATTCGTCAACGCCAAGGTTTTGCGTGGCGTACAAGGCGAAAAACGTTGTTGTAACCATAAGCGTGATATTTTGAAGTGCCTGCAAACCCAGCGCGCGAAGCATTCGTGCCGAGCGAAAAATTTGTCCGAAAACGCCGCTGTATCCCGCGAATTGTTTGAAAAACGGCATGTTTTTCGTTTCTTCCATGCGCTCGCGGCCGCGCTTGGTTTCTTTCGAGTACATATATAAAAGAATCGCCTTGGCGGACATCGAGAAAAACGCGAAGACATAAAGCCCGCGCACAACAAGAACCAATTCAAATCGCCCAACCAAAAGCCCCGCAATCGGCACAAAAAACACCGCAAGCACGCCGCAAACATGCAACCAATTATAAATGCGCGTGACCTTCGCGCCGTCCCCGCCGTCTTCGTCAACCCACAAACATTCCCACGCCACGCCCGTAATTTGCACCGCCGAATTAACAATCGCCGCCGCAAGAAACCACCAAAAATTCTGCGCAAACGCCCAAATCAGCGCGGGAATGCTCCACGAAACCAAATCGCCGATAAGCGTAGTAAGCCGCCGACCGAACCTGTCCGTAATAACGCCGCCGAAAAACGCCAAAAACATTTGAAAAATCCGCCCCACCGCAAGCATTATCCCGATTTGAATATCCGTCACGCCCATATGAAGCATGTAAAGCGACGCAAACGGCATAAACAAATTAAAAGGAACCCCCCAAAGCGGCTGGCACAAAACAGCGGCCTTGGAGTTCCCCTTCAGGTTCTTTAGAAAAAGGAACATTTCACGCATTAGGGAACAGCTCCGTATGTATCATATTGAGAGTTTCTGATTTTGTCATAAAAAAATCACCTCTGTCAGGTTTTCGCGCGTGGATTATAACACACTTTAACTCGCCTTCAAACAAATCGAACGGTAGTTCCCGTTGCGCTTGACGCAAGAGGGCGATATAGTTTTCGCAGGAGCTGATGTAAATGAAAGTTATATTACTCGAAGAAGTTAAAGGCGTCGGAAAAAAAGGCGATATCGTAAACGCGTCGGACGGGCACGCGACAAATTTCCTTCTGCCTCGCAAGCTCGCGCTTGAGGCGACAAAGGCGAACCTCGCACAGCTTGAGGCGCAAAAGAAAAAGGTTGAGCAAAAACTGGCGCAGGATGTTGCCGCCGCGCAAAAAATTGCGGACAAATTAAAGGACGCCAGAATAAAAATATCCGTAAAGGCAGGGTCTCAAGGAAAAATGTTCGGCTCGATTTCAAACAAGGAAGTCGCCGAAGCCGTGCAACAGCAAGTCGGCGTTGCCATCGACAAGAAAAAATACAATGTCGGCGCGGTAAAAACCTTGGGCGAACACACCGCCCAAATAAACCTGCACCCGCAGGTTAAAGTCGCGCTCGCGTTCGAGTTGGTGTCGGACCAATGACACCCGAAGATTACGCCGCAATCGCACCGCCGCCACTAGAGGATGAAAGCGCGCCAAGCGCGCAATGGGCACCGGAGACACATGCCGGCGACGACGCGTTCCCTCGAAGCCGGGAGCAGTTTCCCGGCCCGCAAGAAAGCGCGCCAAGCGCGCAATGGGCACCGGAGACACATGTCAGCGGCGACGCG
>WRGX01000138.1 GCA_009786975.1 Defluviitaleaceae bacterium | reverse complement strand
ACACAAGTGACGGTATTTTTTCATTTGAGGAAATCCCCGCCGGAAGCACGGTTAGTTTCAACATAAGCGTCCCCTGCGAAACAATTTATCAATACCCCGCATGGGAGATTTTCGCGGGAAGCGTTGATATTCCGCGCTTTGAACCCTCCCCTGAATTCATCATGCCGGATGCCCCGGTCGTACTTATGGCGCACTTGCTGTAGAGTATGGCCTGTTTGTTTTTGCCGGCATAATTCTTCTGTTATTGACTGTGCTACCTGTAATGTTCGCGCATATTGCACATGCCTTACATGCGCGGAAATTGCATAAGACAGAACGCGAAGAAAGTTTAGTTGATTGACGTGAAAATTAAAGTCGCTGTTCCGGATGGCCTTCCCCTATTCCGGTTAGATTTTTCGGGAGATAGTAGGCGGTGGCAATGAAGAAGAAACCTAAAATTTGCAGGGTACTTTTGGCTATATTGGCTATCTTTTTGGCTTTTACCTTTTTGCAAATACTCTTGAACCCGATTCGATGGCCGAGAATGGCAACAAGGCAATATATTTTATGGCATACGCCGATGGGGACAAATATCCATGATGTCGTAGAATTTGCTCGAAGCAGAGATGATTGGCGAGTTCACTATGTTAGTTTTGAAAGAGGGTTCTTGCCCCCCGGTCGGTCATCTATCGACTCATTGGTTGGAGAACAGTCCATAAGGGTTAATTGGGGAAGTTATGGTGCTTGGTATAAGCCTCTTCATGGTACGCACGTAAGTGTTCTATGGGGGTTTGATTCGGATGGAAACCTAACTGACGTATTGGTGCATAAGACTATGGGAGGATAGTAGTTGATTGACGTGAAAATTAAAGTCGCTGTTTTTATTCTGATGCTTAGTGTGCCATTCCCGATTTCCCGGACAATAAAAAGAGACAAAAAAACGAACAGAATGACAAAAATATGCAAGGTGGACAACCCCCATGGCATTCGAACGATTTTCCCCCAAAAAGCCCTTCCCAAAATTTTCTGCAAAACTGAATCGGCGATTGACATTCGCGGATTCAGTTTTCATTTTACGGCTCGTTCCTGCCGGTGATTAAATAATGTATGGACACCCGCAGACGGGGCAGCCTATAAAAATTCCTGCGTCGAAAGCTCCGCGATTTAAAGCGGGTAAAACCTTGCGGGATGCTGTGAACGGTAAGTAAATTTTTCACAGAACAACAAAAACGCCAGTTTCCGTAAAGCGGATTGGCGTTTTATTTGGCTGTCATATATTCGTTTTCAAATTCCGAAATTTTCATAATTTTCGGCATTTCAACTTCCACGTCGTCAAAATCCTTGTCGCCTGTAATCAAGACATCAACGCCCTCCAAAATTGCGGTGTAAAGAATCGGAGCATCGTCAACGTCCCTAATTTCAAACAAACCGGGCGGCGTTTGTTCGGGGGAATAGGCGAGCGTAAATGATAGCGTAGTCAAAAATTCGTCAAGTGCGCTTGATTTTTCGGGAAACTTGCGACTAATGACATCCTTCAATTCGTCAACGACATAGGACGACAAAACCAATTCATGTTGGGAAACGATATAGTCAATCACGGCATAAATTTTACGACTGCGAAAAACAAACGCCGAAACGAGGATATTCGTATCAAGCATTACCCGAATTTTTTATCTCCCGCTTCTCTTTGCGAATTTCTTTAATCATGGCAACTACATCGTCCTCTGTTCCAAGGCCGAGCCTTTCGGCCTCCCCCTCAAAGGCGCGACCGATTTTTTCAAGTGTCATCATTGTGGGATTTAATAATGCCACGCCGTCCGGTCTGTCAACGAACATCAATTTGTCCCCGGTTTTCACGCCCAGTTTTCTGCGTATTGCGATAGGAATTGTAACTTGCCCTTTGGTTGTAACCTTTGCCAGTTCCATATGACCGCTCCTTACATTCCTTACTTTGTATCAGTATATGCAAACCGATTGGAAATTGCAATGCATTTATTCGACTTTTTGTGAATAAACTTGACGCCCGTACATTTGTTCGAAATGTAGCGGGTTGACAAAACAAAAAAATAGGTATACACTCCAAAAAAATGACACGGATGTCACCGACGGGGGTGTCATTACATATGATTTGAGGGGTGAAAAATCAGAAAGAGGAACGCGGGCGGCGAATTTTTAATGGCGATTTGTGTGCTCAGCGAATGGCGAAAGGGGTGAAAAAAATTTCACGGATTCATAACGAAAAACAACGCAAGTCTAAAACAAAAAAAATCCTCGAGTCGGCACGCGCGATTTTTTGCCGCAAGGGATTTGTTGCGGTAACGATGCAGGATATCATCGACGAATGCGGCATAAGTCGCGGCGGAATTTATTTGTACTTCGCGTCGGTCGATGAAATTTTTCTTGAGGTAATGAAGCAGCGGAACAAAAATCCGGCGCGGTCCGACGAACCTTTTGAAGTAGTTTTGGCGGATTTTTTCGCGCGGCAAAAGCAGCGGCTGTTAAACTTCGAAAACAGCCTGTTTCGCGCGTATTGCGAATACATTTTTTCGAAACCCAAAGCGGCTATCGAGGCTTTTCGAGATGTGCAACACGAGCAATTGCGCCAAAATATTGTCTCAATTTTAACCCTCGGCATCGCGGAGGAAAAAACCCTCGGTCTTGCCGACCATTTTATCGTAACAATCGACGGGCTTAGTGTTCTCGCGCTTGCGGAGGCACTTAGCGCGGATGTCATAGACCAACAATTCGGGATTTTACAAAACATGGTTTCACAAATTCGAGAGGAGAACATCCAATGAAAGCAACAGCAGAGTACACAACATCACGTTTGACCGGCATTTCGCTTATGGCGGCAGTTATCGTTGTGTTGCAATTTTTTGCAACAACGGTAAACTTTATCACCCCGGGTACAATTCCAATCGCGCTTATTTTGCCGCCAATTGTCGTGGGGGCGGCGATGTACGGCATAAAACCGGGCATGTTTTTGGGATTTTGCTTCGGCGCGATTGTGCTTATAACGGGGATTTTCGGCCTTGCGCCACTGTCTGCGTATATGTTTGGCGCAAGCCCGCTTGCAACAACGGTCGGCACGCTTGGGCGGGGCATTGCAGTCGGCGCGGCGGCGGGCTTGGTTTACAAAATTTTTGAAAAAAAGAACTTGTATTTGGGCGTAATTGTTGCCGCGCTTGTTGTACCGTTTGTAAATACGGGTATTTTTGCGGTTGTGTACTTCATCTTTTTGGAAGTCATAACGCAAGAAGGCAACGGTCGCACGGTTTTATACTACGCAAGCGGATTTATAATCGGCATAAACTTCCTGATTGAGCTGATTTATTGCGCTGTTCTCGCGCCGACAATCGCGCGGATTGTCACAATTGTGCAAAAAAGGAGTACGAAAAATGGTTCTGGGCATTGACGTCGGCGGCTCGACAACAAAAATCGTAGGCTTTAAGCCTGACGAATGCGTCGGAATGCTTCAAGTCGAGGCAGGCGACCAAATCACCTCGGCCTTCGGCGCGTTCGGAAAATTTTCGGCAGAATACGGACTTCGCATGAGCGACGTTGAAAAAATCATGGTAACGGGCGTGGGCGCACCGTTTTTGGAAAAAGGTATGTACGATATTCCGACAACGCGGGTAAGCGAATTTATCGCAATCGGGCGCGGCGGCCTGAAACTCGCGGGACTTTCGCGCGCGTTAATAATAAGCGTCGGCACGGGAACGGCAATCGTAAAGGCGGACGAATCGGGCATTACCCACCTCGGCGGAAGCGGGGTAGGGGGCGGAATGCTTTTAAATCTCGCGGAGCGATTCGCGGGCGTGCATTCCTTCGCGGGGATAATGGATATTGCAAAAACGGGGGACCTTTCCGCAATCGACTTGCGTCTTTCCGACATTTCTCGCGAAAAAATCGGCAACCTCCCACCGGAAACAACCGTTTCAAACTTCGGCAACCTTCGCGATAACGCAAAACCCGCCGATTTTGTACTGGGCTTCATCAATATGATTTTCGAAAGCGTGGGCATGATGGCCATTTTCGCAACGCTAAACACCGACATAAAAGACATCGTACTAATCGGCGCGCTTTCCGCCACCGAACACGCCGCCACGGTTTTTGCAAATTTAGAAAAAATTCACCCCGTGCGGTTTCATATTCCCCAAAACGCGATTTTTGCGACGGCGGTCGGGGCTGCGCTTTCGGTTTGATATGAATTAGGGCGTATTGCCACTACGCAAATGGCACGCTTTTTGGTCAAATTTCCGCCTGTTTCCGCCGCTTCCTTCTTGCGACCCGCTAGTGTCCCTCTTCGGAAATAAGCCGCCAGGTGGTCGGCTTATTTCCGAAGAGGGACACTAGGTCGCGGCGGCGGAAGCGACGAAAACAGACGAAAATTTGCCTCAAAAATCGTGCCATTCGCGTAGTGGCAACACGCCCTAAAAAAAAGAGTCGGCGAGTGACACTCGCCGACTCTTTTTTTTATGCTCCGGAAAACTGCTCCCGGCTTCGAGAGAATACGTCGCCGCCACCATGTGTCCCCGGTGCCCAATGCGCGCTTGGCGCGCTCCTAAATCAAACCCCTGAGCACCTCGCTTGCGCGTCTAAAATCAAAATCCTCAATATGTCGCACAAGCTCCGCCGCTTGGGGAATTCGGCGAAGCTCGCCAAGATAATCAATGGCGTCAGCGTTTTGCATCTCGATAAGCGGTACGATTTTTTTAAGCAGTTCAACGGCTTCTTTTTTGTCCAAAGGCGCGGTCGGCGCGGCAAAATCGGGCTTCTGCGTGCCGATTGAATCCAGCGCGCGATTAAGCTCGACCTCGAGCGAAGACATTTGCTCGGCGGTAGGCGTTCGACCGTTTCGCAGAGTTGTTTCAACGGTGTTCGCGACGTCCGCAAGCGCGTGTTCACGAATAAGGCTTGCGGAAGATTTTAGCGTATGCGCGAGGCGGTGCGCGGTTTCTGTGTCGCCAGCTTTCAGGCTTTGCGAAAATTCCCCAAAAGTGTCCTTGTGGCTTCGCGCGAAACGCGGGCGCAGGGTTGTCGCAAGTTCGGACTGATAACGGTCTATGTCGTGCCTCGTCGGAGGCTTTTTTTGCGCCGACAGAGCGGCTTTTATTACTTCCGGCGGCTGCTTAATGCGTATATATTTAATAAGAACGTCGTGCAAACTTTTCGCCTGAATCGGCTTGGAAATAAAGCCGTTGAAACCCTCGCGCATATATTCCTCGGCCTGTCCGATAAGCGCGTTTGCCGTAAGCGCGACAATCGGTTCGTTGTATTTCATTTCGCGCAAAGCGTGCATAGTTTCCGTACCGGTTATGCCCGGCATCATTTCGTCAAGGAAAATAATATCGTAAATCTCGCCCTGTTTAATTTTTTCGATGGCTTCGAAGCCGCTGTAGCATGTTTCGACGTTCAGCTCGTAAAACGCCAAAAGCCCGCTTGAAACGTAAAGATTCGCCTCAACGTCGTCAACAACAAGCACGCGACCGTAAGGCATCGGCTCGGGCGCAACATCGAAACGCTTCGAAGATGACAAAATAACCTCGTCGAATTGTTGCAGGCGCGCGGCAGTTTCTCTGCCGATAATCTTCGAATCGGCGATTTTTTGCGGGATGGAGGCAACGACTTTTGTGCCGACACCGGGTTCGCTTTCGACTTCCATCTGCGCACCCATGAGCGTGAGCAGATTATTTACAATCGGTATACCGAGCCCCGTGCCGCCGATAAAGCGATTTTCATGCTCATGAAAACGGGTGTATTCGCTGTTTTGCAAAATTTTCAGTTGCTCTTGAGTCATGCCGAAACCGGTGTCGGTTATGGAAATTACAAGGTCGATGAAGTCTTCTTGGGATTTGCGGCATTGCAAGGCAAGTTCGACGGTGCCCTCTTCGGTATACTTGAACGCATTCGACAGCAAATTGTTTACGATTTGCGTAACGCGAAGCGGGTCGCCCAAAAGGATTACGGGCAAGGTTTCATCAACAATCAGGCTGAACTTTATGTCCCTGCCGTTCAAAAACGCCAAATGCAAATGCGCGATATCTACAATTAAATTCGGCACAAGGTACTCTTCCTGCGCGAGTTCCATTTTGCCCGCTTCGATTTTCGAAAGGTCCAAAATATCGTTTACAATGCCGAGAAGAAAACTTGCCGAGCTGTTGATTTTCGCCAAAGATTCTTCGATGCGCGGTGGCAGATTTCCGGTTTTCAGCTCGATTTCGGAAATTCCCATAACGGCGGTAATCGGCGTGCGAACTTCGTGAGACATGCGGGCGAGGAATTTACTTTTCGCGCGGTTGGATTCTTCGGCGGCGGCGTATTCGCGCTCGAGGGCGGCGCGTTCGCGTTCTTCGGCGGCTTTAATCGGGCGCAAATCTACGGCATATGTCAGTGCGAAATATTTGCCGTGCCGCTTGATGCGGACGATTGAAATTTCCATAGGAATCGGCTCGCCGTCGAGGGTTTGATGCATCCATTCGAATTTAATGTACTCGTCGCTGCTTAACGCTTTCTTTACAAGCGCGGGTGCTTTTTCGCTTGAAAGTGTGCCGCAGGGCTGGTATTCGGGCGACAGTTTCGAAAAAACCTCAATATAATGCTCCTCGCTTTCAAGCCCGAAAACTTTAACAGACTGCGGGCTGGTCGAGACAAGCTCGGGAACATCGTTCCAAATGTTCATTACAAACGGCGAAACTTTCAAAATTGTTTCGTTCAATTCGTTAGCCTCGCGCGCCTTTCCGAGTGCCGATTTAATATCGCGCAAGTCGCGTATAAAGACCGCAAACGCAAGGCTTTCGTGATAAACAACGGGGGTAATTTGCGTTTCGCACGGGAAAACCTCGCCGTACAAAGTTGTATATTCAAGCTCAATCGTAAGCTGCCCTTCTCGGGAGGAACGCAAACAGGCGTCCGCTATAAAGCGCAACACCTGTTCCGGATTTTTTTCGTAGCCGACAAAAATTTTCATGGTGTTTTCTACCAAATATTTTTGGGCATGACAAATTTCACTTTCATATCTTTCGTGGCAAGTTTCGCATTTAAAGTCGCACTCTTTGCCGTCGAGCATAAGGGGCTTGCCTTTTTTCACGACAAAAAGCTCGACGGCGGTGCGATTGCACCAAATCGTTTCGAGCTGTGAGCTCATAAAAAAGCACGCGTTCGGCGCGGTATCCAAAAGCAGTTTTGCGCGCTCTTCGGCTTCGAGTTCTTTTTGCTCCGCGGATTTAATTTCGGTAATGTCGCGCAAGTATTCAACGACTACTGTCTCGCCTTTAAAATTAACCGTTGCCCATGTAATTTCGCTTGGGAAAATTGTTCCGTCGCGTTTTTTGCACAAAACTTCTTCGCGATGCAAGCCATTTTTGCGGGCGGATTCGACACCCGCATCAAAGACATCCATGGATTTTCTGCCGTCGGATTGAAAAGTCGGCATGGTTAAGTACAATTCTTCGTGTGTCGGCCTATCGTCTCCTCCGAACACTCTGCCGGCTTCGCGGTTAAACGCGACGGTGTTTAAATCCTTGTCGAAAAGCGTAATCGAGAGCGGCGCGGAATCCAGCATAACCATGAGCTGTTCGCCGGCGGCGCGCTCGCGTTGCATTACGGCTTCAACCTCGCGAATAATCGTACCGAGTTCGTCTTTGGACGTCTTGGATGTTTTTCCGACAACTCCGTTTTTTACATCGCGTCGCAGGGCTTCAAGCGGCCGCAGAAGTCTCGCAATTAAAAGGAACATCGCGCCGCCGGCGGCAACAAGCCCAATTAAACCGACTCCCATAACCGCATTTTGCAGATTGTTCCTTGCGGCGAGGGCTTCGTCGTTCAAAAACCCTACGACGAACGCCCCGATAACGTCGCCGCCGTATCCGCGAAGCGGCAAGCCGTGCGTGATAAAGTCCGTTCCGTCCAGGACAACGCTTTCACGTACATCGCTGCCGCCCATAAGAACGGTTTCATACGCCAAGGGGCTGAGCGACATACCCTTTATGCGGTTGCCCTCCGCGTCGGTTGCCGAGGACATTATACTTTCGTTGCCTAAAAAAACACTGACTCGCGCGTTAAAAATCTCCGCAAACGAGTCAACAAAAATTTCGGTATCCAGCATGTAAATCGCCGTCAAAACGCCGATAATCATCTCGCCCCCATCGGTGCATTCGCATCTTATCGGGGTGCTTGATGTAAGCCCCATTTGCATGGTTGGGGTTGATGTAAATCCGACTGCCGTATTGCCGGCAAAAGCGGCAGTAATGGCACCGCCGGCGGCACCGATATCATTATACGCCTCAAGGTCGTGCAGGCGAAGAACCATGCGTCCTTCGTAGTCGCGAATCGAAAAACTGTCTACCCCCAGTTCGGCTGCAAGCGCGTCCATGTGTTGGATTAATGCCGCCCTTGCGCCCGGCCTGTCTTCGTACGCGTTCCAGTCCCTGAGGTACGTTATGATTGAATAATCGGCAGCGACAGATGTGGAAACGAGCTGGGCTTTTTCCTCGATGTCGTCGAGACGCGCGGAAATGGCGGAGGCTGTTACATTTATTCGGTGTTCGGTAAGCTCGTCGGCGAGGCGTTCCATACTGTCGGTAGCGAACCAAAGAATCGCAGCAAACGTAAAAAACAGGATGCATACAATCGGGATTATCATCTTGCTTTTTAGGCTGTGAAACATTTTTACCTCCGGGTGAAGTGTGAAAAATGGACGAGAAGAATGCGGGCGACCGATTTTTAGGAATTGCCCGACAATAACATTTTCATTTGGACGCAGGATTTTTGTCGCAGTGCGAGGAGCGAAAACCGCCGCGACCTAGAGGGTCGCAAG
>WRGX01000137.1 GCA_009786975.1 Defluviitaleaceae bacterium | reverse complement strand
ACGGCTAATATCGCAACAGCATGGTGGCTACTCCGGTTTTCGGGTAGTCTGATTGCATTTCAATCCACCACCATTTTGGCTTCATGGTAAACTGCTCCCGGCTTCGAGGGAATGCGTCGCCGCCAACACATGTCCCCGGTGTCCAATGCGCGCTTGGCGCGCTTTTTTGTGGGTGAGGAAACTGCTCCCGGCTTCGAGGGAATGTGCCGACTCCGACACATGTCCCCGGTGTCCAGTGCGCGCTTGGCGCGCTTTTTGATGGCGATTTGTGCGTTCAGCGAAGGGCGAAAAAATGAGTCGGCGAGTGACACTCGCCGACTCATATTTGCACGCACCCCCGCATTGATATAAAATGACAAAAAAAGGAGGCGTTGTGTCATGTTATTCACACAGGGAAAAATCGAGGTCGCACCCGCTGAAATCGGATACGACGAAGCGCGGCTCGAGGTACTTAATCAACATTTTCAAAGCATCATCGACGCGGGGGACATTCAGTGCGCTATGTATTGCTTGTCGCGACACGGAAAGGTTTTTGCGCACGCGGCTTTGGGCAAAAAAAGTTATCGCAAAGACGATGCGACCCCCGCCGACCCGACGGACATACGTTGGTACGCGTCGATTACAAAGGTGGTCTGCGCGACGGCGATTATGAAACTTGTCGAGGACGGAAAGTTGCGACTGACAACGCCCATCGGCGAAATTTTGCCGCAGTTAAGCACGCCGCCGTTTAACGGGATAACTATTTTGCACCTGCTTTCGCACACATCGGGGCTTCACGCGGACGACGGTTGTTTCGAAAATAAATATCAGTCGAATTACTGGTCGATGCTTAAAGCCGCGATGAAGGCGCACAAAAAAGAAGACGGCGAATTCGACTGGATTTCCGCCACGCTTGGTACAATCGGCAGCGGAATGCGCACGAAACCCGGCGAGGAATGGTCGTATTGTTCCTACGGATACATGCTGCTCGGCGCGGTAATTGAAAAATTAACGGGCGTGTTTTCGCATGATTACATCATGGAAAATATCGCAAAACCGCTTGGAATGGCGGATTCTTGCTTTGACCTTACGCCGGAACTGGCAAAACGTTCCGTTGTAACCGCGGAGTGGATGGAAAAAGATTTGCAACCAATCATCGACGGAACAATCGAGCCGAACGACTGGCGCGTGTATAAAATCCCGTCAACCAGCGGCGGAATGTGCGGAACCGTCCGCGATTTAACCCGCTTCGGCGACATGTTTCTCGGCCACACGCCGAGCGACGCGCGCGTTCTCGGCCGCAAGGCACGCGAGGGAATGTTCAAAAAACGCATTCACGACCGGCCGAATTTCTGCTGGGGAGCGGGCGGCGCGCCTCGAAGCTACTGCGCCGGGTTCGACCTCCGCACCGATGTAGAATCCCTCGCCTCCGACGTCACAATTTCCCACGAAGGCGCAGGCGGCGCGGCACTCTACATCGACCCCGTCGAGGATATGTCAATCGCATGGTTCGCCGTTTACCGCGAAGGCTCGGAATGGCTCCCAACCGCGATGTATAACACGCTTAACGTGGTTTATTCGGGGCTGAAGTGAATTTACGGGTGAATTTGACGTAATACAAATGATTGTAAAATTCTTTACGTTTGTGCTAAAATGCCCTTAAAGTGTGAAACGTCAGCAAGAGGAACGCGGGCGACCGATTTTTTACGGCGATTTGTTCGCCCGGCGAATGGCGAAAGGAGTGATGAATTATGGCACAAGCTATGGTTAATTTTCGCATGGACGAAAATTTGAAAAAAAGCATGGAGCAAACGTGCAAGGACATGGGTCTAAGCATGACCTCTGCGTTCACCATATTCGCGACAAAAGTTGCGCGAGAAAAACGGATACCTTTTGAAATTTCCGCCGTGCAATTAACAGAAAACGGCTATACCCCCGAATTCGAAGCGGAAATTCTTGCAGAGGCAGAAAAATGCTATGCCGCCGTTGCGAATGGTACCGCCAAGCTGTATAAAAATGCGGAAGAACTCTTCGCAGATTTGGACGCGGAGGATGACGATGAGTGAATCAACATATCGTGTCAGGAGGGCGTCAAAATTTAAGAAAGGCTACAAGCTCGCAAAAAAACAAGGTAAAGATTTGCCTCTGCTCGCTTGGGCTGTTAACCAATTAGCCATGGGCATCCCCTTACCTCCAAATTGGAAAGACCATCAATTAAAAGGCAATTTAAAACGTTTTCGTGAGTGCCATATCGGAGGCGCGGCTGATTGGTTACTCATGTACGAAAAGCGCGACAACGAAATGATTTTATATCTTGTCGGAACGGGAACACATTCAGATTTGTTGGGGTTATAACGTGAAATTCATAAAAACACGACTCGACGTTCTTCTCGCCGTCGCCCTCGTAACCTTCAAAGAATGGGGCGCGTATCGCAGTCACTCCATGGTTTCGATTTTTGTGGGACCGGTGTTTTTTGTTGTGCAATATTTTATTTGGACGGCGGTGTTTGCGGCGGGCGGAATGCCGGGCATGGAGCTTGAGGAAGTCATACGATATTTTGCGGCAACGGCGTTAATCGGCTATCTCGTTATGGATTTTGCGGACTGGAATTTGTCGATGCTGGTTCAAACCGGAAAATTTCTGACATTTTCGCTTCGCCCGATGAACCACAGCTTTTTCGCGCTTTCGCAAAAGGTGGGGCATCGGATTTTGGGCTTTTTGGTGGAATTCGTGCCGTGCTGGTTGATTTTTACGTTTGTTTTTGGGATTGACATGCGCCCGGCTTGTTTTGGCTGGGTGCTTGTTTCCGTGGGGCTGGCGTTTTTGATGAACTTTTATGTGAACTATTCGATTGGGCTGGCGTCGTTTTGGATTGTGCAAAGCGGCGGGATTCGCTCGGTTTACGGGCTTTTGGGCGGGATTTTTTCCGGCGCGTTAATTCCGCTTGTTTTTTTCCCGCAACCGCTGCAAATCGCGCAGTTTTTTCTGCCGTTTCAATATACATCGTTCGTCCCGGCAATGGTTTTTCTCGGGCGGTTTGAACTTGGCGGAATGCAAATGGACATCCCCGTTATCGTCGGGATTCAAGCCGTTGCGGTTATCGCTGTGTATGTTTTTTGTCAAACTTTAAATTCGCTTGCACTCAAAAAATTTACGGCGGTGGGGGCATGAAAACATTTTTCGCAGTATACAAATCCTGCATAAAGACCGCGTTTGTTGCGGCGTCGGCTTATCGGCTTAACTTTTTGCTTTCCCTTGCGATTACGCTTGGGTTTAATTTGTTGTTTCCGTTGGTGACGATTTTGATTTACGCGGCGGGGGCGAACTTTCCGGGCTGGAGTTTTTATGATGTTTTGCTGATTCAGGCGGTTTTTACGCTTTCGAACGGGATTGCGGGGATGCTTTTCGGCGGGGTTTTGTGGGCGACGATGCGACATGTGCGGGAGGGAAGCTATGAAATTGTGCTTCTCAAGCCGTCTTCGCCGCTGTTTTTTCTGATTGCCACAAATTTCGACGCGAACAGCTTGGGGCTGCTAATCGGCGGTGGCGGGCTGTTTGCGGTTGCGGTATTTTTTGCCGATATTTCGCTTGCGGCTGTGCCGGTTTTTCTCGTCTTGTTCGCGGCGGGATTTTGCGTTATGGCGGGCATGAGTATGCTTATGGCGGCGACATCGTTTAAATGGGTGGGCAACTCGCGGATTCCCGAGATTTTTGACAGCCTCTTAAATTTCGGCAAATATCCGCTTACGATTTTCCCGAACGCGATTCGCGGGCTTGCGACATTTGCGATTCCCGTGGGGATGATTGCGTTTTATCCCGCAAACGCATTGTTGGGCGAGTGGGATTTGCGTACGCTTTTTTTGGCGGTGCCGTGCGTTATTTTCATGCTTTTCGGCGTGTGGGTGTACGAACGAATGGTTCGTGCATATGAAGGGGTTGGCGGATGATGGAAAAACAAAAGGAGGCAAAAGGTATGCAATATCGAATTTTGGGGAAAACGGGGCTTCGTGTGTCGCTTTTGGGCATGGGGTGTATGCGCTTGCCGTTTGTTGACGGCGATTGCACCAAGGGGGTTGACCTCGATGCGGCGATTGAACTTTTGCAGTTTGCCGCCGACAACGGTGTGAATTATTTTGACAATGCGTTTGGATATCATGGGCAGGAAAGTGAGGCCATTGTCGGCGAAGCGTTGGAGTCTCGGCGCGATAAGGTTATTTTGGCGACAAAACAGCCGTGGTGGGTGATGCCGGACGATGATTCCATTCGTCGCAATCTCGAAAGCACGCTCAAGAAAATGCGCACGGATTGCATTGATGTTTACATGCTTCATCGTGTTATTCCCGAGGCATGGGACGATATCAAGCGGCGCGGGATTTTTGAAAAATTCGACGGATTCCGACGCGAAGGGCTGATTAAGCACATCGGATTTTCTTATCACGGCAACTTCGACACGTTCAAGGCTGTCGTGACGGAATATCCGTGGGAGATGTGCATGGTGCAGCAAAACATGCTGGACATCGACACCGAGGTAACGCAAGCGGGGCTTGAATTTGCGGGCGACGCGGGGCTTGGCGTCACAATAATGGAGCCGCTTCGCGGGGGCGGGCTTGCGTTCGCGCCGCCCGGTGTGCGTGAGATTTACGGGGAAAATTTGCGAAGCCCGGCGGAGTGGGCGTTTCGGCATCTTGTTGATACGGCGCAGGTTTCTTCGATTGTTAGCGGGATGGCTGATATTGATGTTCTCAAAAAAAATATCGCGCTGTTTTCGCAGGGCGATATGGTTGCGGGGTGTTTGTCATCCGATGAGAAAAAAACAATCGCCGCCGCGCGGGACGCGTACAAAAAGATTGTTTCCGTGCCGTGTACGGCGTGCAATTATTGTGTGCCGTGTCCCGAGGGTGTGCAAATTCCGGGCATTTTTACGCAGTACAACGAATTTAAAATGTTCGAACACTCGCAAAATCCGCGCCGTGTTTACATGTTTACGACGAGGGCGGGCGGCGACTTTACAAAATGTACGGGCTGTGCAAGGTGCGTGAAAAAATGCCCGCAGTTGATTGATATTCCTAAAGGGCTTGCGGTTGCGCATGAGGCTTTGAAAGGTTGGAGTGAGTAGGTCGGACTCGACCTCGTCAAAACGAGTCGGCGAGTGACACTCGCCGACTCGTTTTTTTCATGCGCCGGGAAACACCTCCCGGCTTCGAGAGAACGCGCCGCCGCCCACACATGCCCCCGGTGCCAAAGCCGCCTTGCAATTTTTCTTTCTTTAATATAGGCTAAAAACTGTCAATAATTTTTCAAGGAGGTCGCATGAAGACAATTACGATAAACAGCATCGACACGCTAAAGTCGGCAATCGCCGAAGTTAGGCGGGCGCAGGAAATTTTCGCGACGTATTCGCAGGAGCAGGTCGATAAAATTTTCAAAGCCGCCGCTTTGGCCGCGAACCATAAGCGCATTCCGCTTGCGAAGCTGGCGGTCGAAGAAACAGGCATGGGCGTGGTCGAGGATAAGGTGATAAAAAACCATTACGCCGCAGAATATATTTACAATGCGTACAAAGATGTGAAAACTTGCGGGGTTGTCGAGGAGGATAAGGAGTTCGGATTGCGGAAAATCGCGGAGCCGATGGGCGTAATCGCCGCCGTTATTCCTACAACGAACCCGACTTCGACGGCAGTTTTCAAGGGACTTATCGCGCTTAAAACGCGAAACGGAATAGTTTTCGCGCCGCATCCCCGCGCGAAAAAATGCACCGCCGAAGCGGCACGAATTGTATACGAAGCCGCGGTAAAAGCAGGTGCGCCCGAGGGAATTTTCGCGTGGATTGAGGCGCCGTCGCTTGAAATGTCAAATGAGGTCATGTTCCGTTCGGATTTGATTCTCGCGACGGGCGGCCCCGGAATGGTTAAAGCCGCGTATTCGTCCTCGAAGCCCGCAATCGGCGTTGGCGCGGGCAATGTTCCCGCGTTGTTCCACCGTTCAATCGACATTCCGACGGCAGTAAATTCCGTCATTGTGTCCAAAACTTTCGACAACGGAATGATTTGCGCAAGCGAACAATCCGTAATCGTTGACGCGAAAATTTACGCCGCCGTGAAAAAGGAATTTGTCAAGCGTGGCTGTCACATTTTGTCCGACGAAGAATGTGAAAAAGTACGCAAAGCAATTGTCGTAAACGGCGCGTTAAACGCGAAAATCGTTGGTCAAACCGCCGACACAATCGCGAAAATCGCGGGAATTACAGTCCCCGAGCATACAAAAATTCTGATAGGCGAGGTCGAATCGGTGGAGTTCGAAGAAGAATTTTCGCACGAAAAACTCTCGCCTGTTTTGGCGATGTATAAATATTCATCCTTCGACGAAGGCATTGCAAAGGCCGACAAGCTAATAAAAGACGGCGGCTACGGGCACACCGCCGCGATTTATATCGACACGGCAAAAGCGAAGGACGACCTCACCGCCTTCGAATTAGCCATGAAAGCCTGCCGAATCGTAGTAAACACGCCATCATCCCACGGCGCAATCGGCGATTTATACAACTTCAAACTCGCGCCGTCGCTGACTCTCGGTTGCGGCTCGTGGGGCGGCAATTCCACAAGCGACAATGTCGGCGTAATGAATCTTCTAAACATTAAATGCGTGGCGGAACGGAGGGAAAACATGCTGTGGTTCAGAACGCCCGAGAAAATTTACTTCAAGAAGGGTGCGCTAAAAGTCGCGCTCTGCGAGTTGCAAACAGTGTACGACAAGAAAAAAGTCTTCATCGTAACCGATGAATTTTTATACAAAAATAATTACACACGTCCGCTGGAATCCGCACTTGACGCAATGAATATTCGGCACACAACGTTTTTCAATGTCGAACCCGACCCGACGCTTGCCTGCGCAACCGAAGGCGCGAAGGCGATGCGCGAATTTGAGCCGGACTGCATAGTGGCGTTCGGCGGCGGTTCGCCCATGGACGCGGCGAAAATCATGTGGGTGCTGTACGAGCATCCCGACGTGGATTTCCACGACCTCGCCATGCGCTTTATGGATATTCGCAAGCGCGTTTCGCCCTTTCCAAAAATGGGCGCGAAGGCGAACTTTATCGCAATTCCGACGACCGCCGGAACCGGCAGCGAAGTCACGCCGTTCGCCGTTATCACCGACGACGAAACCGGCATAAAATATCCGCTGGCGGACTACGAACTCCTGCCAAATGTCGCAATCGTTGACATCGACTACATGATGGATATGCCGCCGTCGCTGACCGCCGCGTCGGGAATTGACGCGCTGACGCACTCGCTTGAGGCATACGCATCGATGCTTGCAAGCGACTACACCGACGGCCTCGCCCTAACCGCGATAAAATCCGTGTTCAAGTACCTCCCCGTGGCGTTCACCGACGGCAAAAATGAGGAAGCCCGCGAAAAAATGGCGAACGCGTCAACGATTGCGGGAATGGCGTTCGCGAACGCGTTTTTGGGCATATGTCACTCGATGGCGCATAAACTGGGCGCGGCGTTCCACCTGCCCCACGGCGTCGCGAACGCGCTGCTTATTAATGAAGTAATCCGATTCAACGCCACCGAAAACCCCCGCAAAATGGGGACATTTTCGCAATACAAATACCCCCGCACAACCGAACGTTACGCCGAAATCGCATCCTTTATCGGGCTTGACGGCAAGAATGACGCCGAAAAAACAAAAAAACTCACCGAAAAAATCGACGAGCTTAAAGCGCAAATCGGCATAAAAAAAACCCTCAAGGAGTACGATATCGCCGAGGCAGATTTCCTAAATGCACTGGACGAAATGGTCGAACAAGCCTTCGACGACCAATGCACCGGCGCGAATCCGCGCTATCCGCTGATGGAGGAAATGCGCGAGATTTACAAAAATGTCTACTACGGAGGGCAAAACACGAAAGGAGCATGTTAAATGAATCTCGAACATGTAATCGCAAGGCGGAGCAATAAGACGATTTACCGCGATGGCGATAAGTGCATCAAAATGTTCCACAAGGGGTATTCGAAGGCAGACGTATTAAATGAAGCGTTGAACCAAGCGCGGGTCGAGGAAATCGGTCTTAATGTGCCGCACGTGCTTGAAGTCACGATGCGCGACGATTGCTGGATGATTGTTTATGATTTTATCGAGGGCAAAACGCTTTCGGAATTGATGGAAGAAAATCCAGGAGAAAAGGAAAAATACATCGACCGCATGGTTGATATCCAGCTTGAAATTTTGAGCAAACGTTGCCAACTTTTGACCAATCACCGCGACAAAATGTTCCGCAAAATTTCCCTGTCCGACTTCGACCCGATGACAAAATACGAGCTGCAAACCCATCTCAACGGAATGCCGCGCCATAACAAAGTGTGTCACGGCGATTTCCGCCCGTCAAACGTAATAATCACGCCCGACGACCGCCATTTCATCATCGACTGGTCGCATGTCACAAAGGGCAACGCGTCGGCGGACGTCGCCCGCACGTATTTGATTTACTTGCTGACGGACCGCAAGGAAGAGGGCGAGTATTATTTGAAGGCGTTTTGCCGCAAGGCAGATACACCTCGTTCGTACGTTGAACGCTGGATGCGAATTGTTGCTGCGTCGCAGACGCTTAAAGGCAACAAGAACGAGTATGAATTTTTAAGCCAGATTGTTAACGTTGTGCAATTTTAGCGCGCCAAGCGCGCGGTGGGCACCGGGGACATGTGTTGGAGGCGGCACATTCCCTCGAAGCCGGGGAGGGTTTCCCGGCGTAAAAAAGCGCGCCA
>WRGX01000136.1 GCA_009786975.1 Defluviitaleaceae bacterium | reverse complement strand
GTTGACTAAAATATTCGGAATGAAGGCTTTGACCGTCACAAAGTGCCCCAAGCATTTTGCCATGGTCAAACTCAATTCGTGCAACATTTTGATGCAGGAGGTCCAGTGCTTCTTCTTGTCGCGCTTGGCCTTGTTCGAGTTTGGCTTGGCCTTGTTCGAGTTTGGTGTACATTTGTTCGAGGTTGGCGTACCCCTGTTCGAGTTTGGTGTACATTTGTTCGAGGTTGGTGTACCCCTGTTCAAGTTTGGTGCACACTTGTTCGAGTCTGGCTTGCCCGTTCTTCAACTCGGCGATATCACTGCGCACTTCTGCCATAAATTCCAAAACTTTTTCTTCGAAACTCATACGTACTCCTCCTTTGTTCGGCAAATTTATGTTCAACAAACTTCAATCAAAAAAGCGCGCTCATACAACCGGCGACCCAGCTTGCCTCCGTATCATACAAAACACGCATCGATTCTCCACACAACTTCCACAGGCATACCCCCCTCGGAAAAATTGTCTCGTGAGTCATAAAAATTAAGCTGATATTATCACACAAACCTGCTTCATGCAATACTAAATTTTTGCAGGAAATCGACTTACTGTGTGCATTTACCTGCGTTATGTACTGTTCCGTCCGTTTTTTGCAAAAAAGAGTCGGCGAGTGTCACTCGCCGACTCTTTTTTTATACCCCGGGAAACAGCTTCCGGCTTCGAGAGAATGCGTCGCCCACGACACATGCCCCCGGTGCCCACCGCGCGCTTGGCGCGCTTTTTACAAGCCCAACAATATTCGGCTCTGAATCTCCTCCATAACAGCGGCGTCTTCAAGGCTTGTTTCGTGGTCAAGGCCAAGCAGGTGCAAAACTCCGTGGATTGTTAAAAAGGAAAGTTCGCGTTCGAGGGTGTGGTTTAATTCTTCGGCTTGGGCGGCGGCGGTTTCCGTTGAAATTACTATATCGCCGAGGGAAAACACCTCTCCGGCCTGCGTTTCCGCCGCCGGAAACGAAAGCACGTCGGTCGGAGCGTCTTTTTCGCGGTACTTTTTGTTTAGTTCGCGCATTTCGTCGTCACTGACGAGCGAAATATTCACTTCGTAGTTTAATTTTTTCAAATTTGGTTCGTCGAAGCAGTGCTTAAATGTTTCCAACGCGGCACGCTTCATTGTTACATAAAGTGCTTTTGCTACAGGCGGCGTGCCCCTGTCATCCCACAGAATTTTCATCTCGGCTCATCTCCCGGTGTCAACTTTTTTTTCTCCGCCGCTTTTGCCGTAGGGTAGGCGATGCGTTCGTGGTACATGCCCTTTAAAACGCGGAAAAAACTTTGCTCGATTACGGCGATATCGTGTATCGAAAGTTGGCTTTCGGCGAGCTGGTCATCGTTTAATTTTCCGCGAATAATAGTGCGAATTGTCTTTTCCACTTCGTCAACGGATTTCATTTTAGGAATCATCGAACGCACGGCGGCCTCGACGGAGTCGGCAAGCATAACGCACGCGGACTCGCGTGTTTGGGGGATTGTAAAGGGATAGCGGAAATCTTTTTCTTCGAGTTCCTCTCCGGTTTCGCGGGCTCGCTCGCATGATTTTGTATAGAAATATTGCAAAAGAGTCGTGCCGTGATGTTCCTTTATTATGTCGCGGACGAACGGCGGCAGACGATGCTCGGTAGCAAGGGTCAAACCATACGAAACGTGCGACATTATGATGTTCGCGGAAGATGCAGGCTCAAGCAAATCGTGCGGATTTTCGCCATCGAGATTTTCGACGAAAAAGTGTGGATATTTCAATTTGCCGACGTCGTGATAATACCCGCCAACCCGCGCAGCATGGGCGTTCGCGCCGATGTCATATGCTGCGGTTTCCGCCAAATTCGCAACAATCAGCGAGTGGTGAAACGTCCCGGGTGCCTCGTTTGTGAGGCGGCGAAGCAGTAAATTTTGCGGGTTAGCGAGGTCAAGCAATTTTATCGGCGTTACGACGCCAAAAAATGTTTCCCAAAGCGGCAGACTTCCCATGCACAAAAACACAGTCAAAATGCCGCTTGCGGCGGCCAGCCCCGCGCGTATAAACAGCCAAGTCGGCCCCTCCTCGACTAAAACTTCGTTTCGTTGCGTGGCAATCAAAACCGCAACAGCAAGCGCGAACATTATCACGGAAATCAAAAGACCGACCCAAACGGATTTTCCGCGCTCCGTCGTATAGCGCGAAAACATACAAAAAAGCATCCCCGCCGCCGAGTAAAACAACAAATAAGTCATATCGCCGTCAACGATGAAAAAGCAAATTAATATAAGCGGAAAAGTCAGCGCGACCCCGCATCGTCGGTCGATTAAAATGGAAACAAGCATCGGGAAAATCAAAATCGGCAAAAACGGAAACGAAAAGTCGCTAAGCGTCCAAACAAGAATGATTGTGAGGGTGTATAGCGTGAAAAGAAGCATGGGTTCGCGCATATCGGGCGGTTTTCGATAAAACGCCATGTACATCAAGCCCGCCAAAAAAAGCACCGCCACCAAAAAGAAAACACCAAGCATCGGGTAGATATTATCCAAAAACGATTCCGGCGCAAGCATGTCCAAATGTGCCAAAATATCATAAATTTCCTGCGTAACAATTTCGCCTTCGTCAACGATTGTGTCGCCTTCGTAAAACATAACGCGCTCGTAGTCGTTTTCTACTTCGGCGCGCCGCTGTTCGTTTAGTTCGACATTTGGGACAGCGTTTGTGCGAAGTGATGACAAGACAATTCGTTCGGCGAGTCCGTCCGTTGTACGGTCAAGGGCGTGCGGAAGAAGCGCGCCTCGAACGGTGAGTTCTGTCATTGCGTCGACATATTGATGGATAACCGATGTAGTTTGCACGGTATTAGCGGCAGATTCGAGGGCCTCCCACATTTCCGCAAAATTCTCGCCCGTCATATCAACGATAAATTCCTGATGCATTTCGTTGAACACAATCGGCAAATCCGCGAAAAGAAAAAACGCCAAGCCCTCCCATTCCGGGGGCTGTGGCGCAATGTCGATTGTTGGGGCGGGCGGTACTGGTTCGCCTGCTTCAAGGGCGGCGTCGGCGTCGGTTTGCCAGTTTGCGATTAAGCGTTCGCGAAGTTCTTCGTAGTCCTGCAAATCCGTTTCAAATTGAACGGTTGCCGCCTCAAAATCGGCGCGCTCCCGTACATATTCATAGCGGATATTTTCAAGACCGGCGCGAAGCAGGCTCAAATTATGCTGAACCGTCGCCCATTCGCCTTCGTCAACGGTAAAAACCAGGTCCAGCCCTTCGGAAAGAACACGCGCGGCGTCACGGTTTCTCTGTGTTTCCGCGATATTTTCGGTATCACGCGGGGCGCGAATACGAATTTCCGACGGTTCGTCCACCTCGACAATCAAGCCCGCATTAAAATACGAACCCGTCGCAACTGCCGCGCAAGTTATTAAAAACGCCGCGAAAATGAAAATTGCTTTGACAAACGAACTCCGCATTATTTGCCCCGCTTCTTCTTGTACGCATCCCGTGCCGCTTGCTTATCGTATGCGTTTATTATTTTTTGCACAAGGGGGTGCCGCACGATGTCGCGGTTTGTGAGGTGGCTTATGCCGATGCCTTCGATTTCGTCCAAAATTTTTACCGCCTCGACAAGCCCCGATGTTTTGCCCTCGGGGAGGTCGATTTGCGTGATGTCTCCGGTGATTATCGCTTTGGAATTATTGCCGAGACGCGTCAGGAACATTTTCATTTGCTCCGGCGTTGTATTTTGTGCTTCGTCGAGGACAATGTAGGAATTATCCAGTGTTCGCCCCCGCATGTACGCAAGCGGCGCGACTTCGATTAGATTTCTTTCAAAATTGCGCGCGAAAGTTTCCGCGCCCATTATATCGTGCAATGCATCATAAAGCGGGCGCAGATAGGGGTCAACTTTTTGCTGTAAGTCCCCCGGCAAAAAGCCCAGCTTTTCACCCGCCTCGATTGCGGGACGCGTTAAAATTATTCGATTGACTTCTCCCGAGCGAAACGCCGTGATTGCCATCGCCATCGCCAGATATGTTTTGCCCGTACCCGCGGGGCCGATTGAAAAAACGATAGTGTTTCGGCGGATTTGGTCGATATATTTTTTTTGTCCGACTGTTTTCGGCTTAACGGGGCGACCGGAAATCGTATTGCAAATTGTGTCGGCCGAAAGGTTCTCAATTTGCTCATGCTCGTCCTCAAGCGCGGCAATTGAATAATTCACCTGCTGTTCCGATATTATTTCGCCTTTTTGGGCAAGGCTTACAAGGTGGCGCAAAACATTTTCCGCCTTTTGCGGATTCGACGCCGGCGCATTTGACATTATATGAACACCGCCGTTTCGCGCAACAATTGTCACGTCGAACGCCGACTCGATTTTTTTTATATGCTCGTCCAATTTTCCAAAAACGTTGTGGATTAGCTCGTTTGATATTTCCAAAAAAATTTCTCCTTTAAGGGTCAGGGCTTGGTTCGGGCGTTGGTGTTGGTACGACAATCGGCACTTGTCTGTCGATGCGTTCGTGGGTGGTGATTAGGGCGCGGACGTTAAGTATGTCGGGGGTTTCGTTGAATTGCAATTCGCGGCCTACTATGTCTACGCCGAAGTCGAATTCGCGAATTATTCGGCTTGTTACCATGCGCTCCGCCAAAAGCTCGGCTTCTTTGGGGGTGCGGGTGCGAGGGGTTGGTGTGAATTCCGAAAAAATTTCGGTTACGAGAATCAGGGGCAGGGGATAATGCCCGCCCGCGCCGACTTGACTGTACGTTGTTATTCTATCATATGACTCGAAGTTATTTCCACCTCCGGGCAAATTTATTCGAAAATTTAAGACATTAAGCACGCGCTGGCGCGCGGTGCGACCGGTGAAATTTTTTTCTTCATATGCAAGCGGCACGGTGAATTCCAGCGTGTGAAAACGGCGCGCCCAAACCTCGGCGTCGGCATGGACGTAGACGCTTGGGGAATCGGGCATTTCGGGGTCGAGGGTGAGAATTCCGCTTACAAGCATGTCGCCCTCGCGCACAATATCATTTTGCCGCACCAGCGGTGAACCCGCCGCCGTCGCAATGCCTGTAATCAGGCCTTCGCTTGACGCTACAATGTGTACGGGGGTTTGACGGTCAAACATTTCTGGCGCGGGCAGTGACTCGGAAATTAAAATTTGCGTACGCGTGCCGCGGGTATGTACATCCGCCCAAATTATCTCGTCGAAACCGTCTAAAATCGCACGACGAATCTCGGAATCGCTGAGCCGAAATTTCAACGCGCCGGAGTGAAGCCCTTCGGTTTCAAGAAATTCCAAAAGCGAATCCTGCGAAACGCGCTCGTTTCCTTCAATTTCAATCTCCCAAACAAACATCGAAAGCGCGATTAGCCCCGCAACAAAAAAAAGCACGCCGCCCGCCAAAGCCTTTCGCTTGCGATAACGATGCGCCAAAAACGGCAGCCCGTTTTTCTCAACAATTTTCGCGCGGCATTTCGTCTTGCGCGCGCATCCCCTAAGCATCTTAAACCCGCGAATACTCACGTTCAGGCGCACGCCGCGCTCCGTTCTTTCGACATCCCAAAGATAAACGCCGCGAAACGCCGCCATATTTATAAATCGCTCGGCGGTAAACCCCGTAACTTCAAGGCGTACATGTCCCCGAACAAATTGCCAAAAATCAAGCATCATGGAAAGAAACCCCCGAAATCTTGCCCGAAACAAGCACATTTTCCGTCGTAATTTGGCGAAGCATAAGCCCTTCGCCCGTCACGACAACGATTCCGTCCTTCGTCTTCAGGCGGATTTTTTCGGCGGAAAATTCCAACAAATTTTTATAATTCTCAATCCCAAGCTCGCCGCGCCCGGTTGCCGTCAAAAGAGGCAAATCCAGTGCGACTTCCTTGGGCAACGCAAAAAAATTTGCCGCTTGTTCCCTTAAATTCAGCACTTTGTCCGCCTCCGTATACGCTCCGTTCGTGGTAATTTTATGTTTCCGGCGGGGTTTTTATTACACAAAACATGCTTGCATCGGGGGGGGGGTCCTGTACTTTAGCCGTGAAACTGTATATTATGGGTAGAAAAATGCCCTTTCCGTCACAACGGAGGGGGAATTCCAAAACAATAAGTCCGCACCGGAGGCAGTCGTAATGAGCAAAAATATGATTCTGACAGGCACGGCAATCCTTGCGCTGATATGTATTTTCGGCGTGCGCTTAGCGTGCATATCTTGCGGCGACAATGACCCGACAGACGTTGAAGTCACAACCCAACCGACACACACCCCGACCCCGACCCCCTCCCAGCCCCCATCAACTACGGAAACAGCCCCACCAACTCTGATTCATTCCGCGCTTGGCGCGGCTTTGGCAGGTTTTCCGACGTATACAACAAATAACGCGCCGCTTTTGCCGCGCGGCACGGGGCGCGAAAATGTCCTGCGCGTGGGCGTCGGCGCGACGGGCGCGTTTCCCGGACTTTTTTTGCGTACACACAGCGAGGAGGGCATCGACCGCAGTTTTGATGAACTTGCGAATCCGCCGATTGTGTCGTTTGATGAGCGGAATTTTATTACGAATAACGGGGTTGTGACCTTTGAATTTGACCGAGAGGCGAACGCCGTTGTGCTCAATATGCAACGCGACGTGCGCTGGCACGACGGCGTGGAACTTACGCTGGATGACCTCGTTTTTGCGTACGAAGTTATTGCGCACGAGGATTACACCGGTGTGCGATTCGACCCGACGAATTTTATACCGAATGTGCGTGGTGTTGCGGAATTTCGCGCGGGTGAGGCGGAGACGATTTGTGGCTTGGTCTTGTCGAACAACAACCGAACCTTGCGAATTTATTACAACGAACCCATGCCGCCTGCTGTTTTATACGTCGGCGGCGTGTGGCTTAATCCGATTCCTCGGCATTATATCGAGCCTGTAATCGCCGAGGTCGGTCACGCGGGAATTGCGGCGCACCCGCGCGCACGGCACGAATTGCTGGGCTTTGGGCCGTTCAAGCTGAACACGGTGGTTACGGGCGAGTCGGTTTATTTTACCGCGAACGACGATTATTGGCAGGGCGCGCCGCTTGTTGACGGCGTTTTGGTCGAGCTTTTGGCATTTTCAATGCTTCCGGCGGCAATGCGCGCGGGTAATTTTGACATCGCGGCGTATCAAACCGTGAATTTCGCGGAGTTCGAGCTGACCGCGCCGACGAATTATCGGCTTTACGCATGGCCCGCGACGTCGGTGACATTTTTGAATTTCCGACTTGGGAAAATGGACGAAAACGGCGTCGTTGCCCCGCGCGGTGACAATCATCCCATCGAAAACGTCGCAATCCGCCGCGCAATGGCGCACGCGATTGACCGCCAAACCCTCGCAGACGTCGTGGGACAGGGCTTGTGGGTGCCTGCGCCGTCGGTTTTGCATCCCTTTAACGCGTCGGAATATTTGGACTTTTCGCACGAAGGATTCACCTTTGACCTCGACCTCGCAAATCAAATCCTCGATGACGCGGGATTCACATCGCGCGACGAATACGGATACCGATTGAACCTAAACGGCGAATCCATGCGTTTCACCTACGGTCAACATCTGAATCCGACACACGCCGTACTCGTGCCGCTTAACATCCAGAACTGGCGGCAAATCGGCCTTCGCGTTGAAAAATACAACGACGATTTTCTCGACTGGAATTATTTTACCGACATCGTCTTCGACGACGAAGTCGGCGGCATCGACATATTTGCAATGGGCTGGACAATGGGCGCGAACCCCGCGCCGCACGGCATTTGGGGCAACGCGTCGGGCTTAAACATGCCGCGATATTCAAGCCCGACTTTTGAAGAAATTTTGGCACAAATAAATTCGTCGGCCGCATGGGACGCCGAGTTTTTAACGTCGGCATATCGCCGCTGGGAACGCGCATTTCACGACGAAGTTCCCGCGATTCCGTTGACGTGGAACATAGACCTCGTTGCCGTGAACAATCGCGTCGCGAATTTCTCACGCGTGCGCGTAGACAGCGGCCTGAACAAGCCCGGAAACATGACGTCAACGAGCTGGGCAAGCCATTTGGTCGGGCTTACCGCGCCTGTGCCTTATGCGGATTAAGAGCGCGCCAAGCGCGCAGTGGGCACCGGGGGCACATGTCGTAGGCGACGCATTCCCTCGAAGCCGGAAGCAGTTTCCCCGTCCAAAAAAAAGAGTCGGCGAGTGACACATCCGCGGCGGGGCTTGCCCGAAAACCACTTGAAAACCTGCTGGCAGTGTTGTCTAATGCAGATGAATGGCTGGAAATAGAGATGTTTGGCAAGGCGCATGAAAAATGGTTGCGGCGGTTTTTACGGTTGGAACATGGAATTCCCTGTGTCAAACTCGGGAAAAGAGCATCCAAAATAAAAAAATCTCCAAAAATGAAAACCCCGCAAAAGCCGAAAACAAGGGCTTTTGCGGGGTTTTACCAGTACATTATAAATAAATGCCAACTGAATGAATCCAATGTACATTTTGTCGAGCTTGTCGAATCTACAAAAAATGCGCCTAAAGCCTTGGATTAAGCGAAAGAGTCTCTCGACTTCGTTGCGCAACTTGTACAGGGACTTATCGTATTCCCACGGATTCAAACGATTTTTCTTAGAGCCTGTATAACATAATATTTACCATTTTTGCGTTTGTCAGAATCGCTTAACGAGTACAGCAATAAGCGCGAGAACCATCATTTGCA
>WRGX01000135.1 GCA_009786975.1 Defluviitaleaceae bacterium | reverse complement strand
CCTTGCGACCCTCTAGGTCGCGGCGGTTTTCGCTCCTCGCACTGCGACAAAAATCCTGCGTCCAAATGAAAATGTTATTGTCGGGCAATTCCTAAGGCGACGGCGAAAATACCGGCGAACCCGGTTCAAGTGCGACAACAAGCACAAGGGTTGCCGTTGGGCTCAGGTGAATCGTGAGTTGCAGCGAGGCGGGATTTTTTCGTGTCCCCGATACAAAAGACGTGTCGAACGGGATGTTGTTGTTTATCAAAATGCCCGTGATGCAATTGAATTCGAACGGGCTGATTTGCTCGTTGTTTAAAACTTTTCGCAAGAGTGTACCCGAAAGAAGGCCGGATATATGCGGGTCGAACATGGCGCATTCCTTTTTGCAGGGATGCTTCATTATATGTACGGGGCTAAATTTTGTTGAACAAGCCAAGTTTTTTGCGAATCCGTTGGAGCGTGTTGTCAACGGATTTTTTATTTTTGCCCAAATGTTCCGCGATTTCACGATGAGAATTGCCGTCGAGGTGCAACGTTAAAACATCGCGCTCCATTTCGGTTAAATTTTCGCGGATAAAATCCTCCGTTTCGCGCAGGGATTCGCGTCCGAGGAACAGCACTTCGGGGTTGTTTTCGCGGGAAGCGGCTAAATTTTCCATAAAACTTTCGCCGCGCTCGTCGTCCGAATTGTCGAGGGAAAGTGATTCGTTAAGCGGCGAGTGTTTTTGCCGCCCCGCCGTTTTTATCGCGGTTTGCACCTGCCGCGTAACGCAAAGCGACGCAAATGACGCAAAATTCCCGCCCCGCGCCGCATTAAAATCCAAAACCGCCTTGTACAGCCCAATCATGCCCTCCTGTATCAAGTCCTCCGGGTCACCTCCGGCAACGTAGTACGCCTTCGCGCGGGCTTTTACAAGGGGCTTAAAGCGCGCCAAAAGCACGTCCAAAGCGGACTTGTCGCCGTCGCGGAAGGATTGCACCAACATTTCGTCACTCATGGTATTTTTCAACCGCGAGTTTGTTATCCGAGTACATCCCCAAAATCGGCAATTGGCTCATTTTCAAGCTCTCCCTTCACCCGCCACCACAAGCTGTGTATATACATAATAAAAAATTGTATGCACCGCGTCAATACAATTGTGTTGGTTTTGCGCCAAAATATAACACGTGATATAATGCGAAAAATACAAAGGAGCTGGTGGATTTTGGACTGGTGGGCAATACTTTTAATCGTGTCAATCGTGCTTGTTATCGCGGGTGTCGCGATTTATTTTTTGAATAACTGGGCGGGAAAAAAACAGGCGCAACAAAGCGATATTATTGCGCAACACAAGCAAACCGTTTCGTTGTATGTCATCGACAAAAAAAAGGATAAACTCGCAAACGCGAACTTCCCCAAGGAAATGGTGGCGCAAGTCCCGCGAATGGGGCGAATGTTCAAGATGCCGCTTGTTAAAGTAAAAATCGGCCCGCAAATAATGACCATGATGTGCGAGGAAAACACATATAAAATTCTGCCGGTGAAAAAAACCGTGTCGGTCGAAATCGCGGGCGCGTACATCGTTGGGCTCAAGGGCGCGAAAACAAAAATGCAGCTTGAAGAGCAACGCAAATCACGCCGAAAGGGCGTAAACCCCGAAAACGCGCCGCCGACGTGGCGAGATAAATTGCGTGCAAGGTTTGGGAGGTAGTGAAAATGGCATATGAAACAAAGGTAATTTTAAAACTTTTGGCAAAAGTAAAGAAGAAAAAGACAAGTGGAGGGCAAAAATGAATTACAAACAGGTTTATAAAAGTTGGCTTGACGACCCGGCAATCGACGAGGAAACAAAGGCGGAGCTTCGCAAAATTGACGGCGACGAAAAAGAAATCGAAGATAGATTTTATCGCACGCTCGAATTCGGAACGGGCGGGCTTCGCGGCGTTCTCGGTGCGGGAACAAATCGAATGAATGTGTACACCGTGCGCAGTGCGACGCAGGGTTTGGCAAACTACATTTTAAAAAGCGACGCATACAAGCCCGGGATGGGCGTTGCAATTGCGCACGATTGCAGGCGCATGTCGCCGGAATTTTCAACGGAAGCGGCATTGGTGCTTAACGCGAACGGCATAAAAACCTACACGTTCGAGAGCTTGCGCCCCACGCCGCTTTTGTCGTTCGCCGTGAGGCATTTGGGCTGTGTGTCCGGCATTGTCGTAACCGCGTCGCACAATCCGCCGGAATATAACGGCTACAAGGCGTACTGGAGCGACGGCGGCCAATGCGTTTACCCCCGCGACGAGGATATTATCGCCGAAGTCGCAAAGGTGACGGATTTCGGCATGGTAAAAACAATGTCAAAGCCCGACGCGATTTCTAAGGGGCTTTTCAATGTCGCGCCGCCCGAGGTCGATGATGAATTTATAAAAAACGTAACCGCGCAATGCCTGAACCCCGAAATTATCCCGCAATCCGACCTGAAAATCGTGTTCACGCCACTGCACGGCGCGGGCAATATTTCCACGCAACGCGCACTGCGCGAAGTCGGATTTAAAAATGTTTTCGTTGTACCCGAGCAAGAAATGCCCGACGAAAATTTCCCGACGGTTGCTTATCCAAACCCGGAGGACAAGGCGGCGTTCGAACTCGCGCTTAAACTTGCGGCGGAAAAAGACGCGGATATTATTATCGCGACCGACCCGGACTGCGACCGCGTAGGCATGGCGGTGAAAACCGGCAAAGATGGTCGGAACGGCGAAGATTACCGCATGATAAGCGGCAATCAAGCCGGCGTTTTGCTTGCGGAGTACATTGTCACGCAAAAAAAAGCACAGGGCAAACTGCCCGCAAACGGCATTATCGTTTCGACGATTGTCTCCACCGGAATGACCCGCGCAATTTGCGAAGCAAACGGTCTCGCATACACAGAAACCCTGACGGGCTTCAAATACATCGGCGAGAAAATTACGGAATTTGAAGCGGCAAAAAGCTACGATTATGTATTCGGTTTCGAAGAAAGTTACGGCTACCTCGCGGGCAAGCACGCGCGCGACAAGGATGCCGTTGTTTCAAGCCTGATGATTTGCGAAGCGGCGGCATTTTACCGCGCGCAAGGGCTTTCGCTAATCGACGTGCTTAACGCGGCGTATAAAAAATACGGCTTTTTTCACGAATCCACCGTATCCATCACGCTAAAAGGCAAAGACGGCCAAGGCAATATCGCGCGAATAATGGCAGCCCTCCGCGCCACCCCGCCAAAATCCCTCGACGGCGCGAAAATTACCGAAATTCGTGACTACAAAAATCGCACGGTTCAAGACGTCGCAAGCGGCGCAATTAAGCCCGCAGAACTCCCCGTTTCCGACGTTTTGCACTACACCGCCGAAGGCGGCACATGGGCGTGCGTGCGCCCCTCCGGCACCGAGCCGAAAATTAAGCTGTACTTTGGTGCAAAATTGCCCGCAGACGCAACGGACGCGGATATGGACGCGAAGCTGGCGGCTATGAATAAGGAGTTTCAGGGGATTGTGGATGGGGTTTTGAAATGAGACTCTGCAAGCTGAAAATCGTTTGGGATGACGGAATTTGGGTTGCGGAAGCGGACGATGATGATTTTGGACTGGTTCTTGAATCGGATTCTTTTGACGCGCTTGTGGAGCGGGTCAAAATTGCCGTTAAAGACACGCTTGAAGTGGATTTGAAGTACACGGGAGAAGTTCGATTTGTGATTCAGGCCGAGCGCGAGGACAAAATAATGGCACTTGCGGGCTAATGGCAGATTACACACGGCAAGTCAAAAAACTTTTGTCGAATCACGGGTGTTATTTTGTGCGCTATGGAAAAGGTGACCACGAAGTTTGGCACAGCCCGATTACCAATAGAATTATTATTGTAGACGGAAGCATTACAAAACGCTCAAGCGCACTTAAAACATTGAAGAATGCGGGCGTAAATCAGAGGGTTTGACAGGTTGAAGTTTTGCTCTGTGATATTCACAACGGGGAGGACAAAAGATGAATATTTTATTTATGATTGGCAATGGTTTCGACTTGAATTTCGGTCTTAAGACGCGTTTTAGTGATTTTTTCACGCGATACACCAGCATCCTTAATAAGTGTCCAAATATCAAAAAATTTAAGGAAGTCATAGATGATGATATATCTACCTGGGCGGATTTTGAAATGCGACTCGGGAGATATACTCAAGACTTTACCCCGGTGACAAAAGAAATTTTTTTATCCTGCATTGACGATTTCGAAAAAGAATTCATCAAATATCTAAAGGAAGAAGAACTCAAAATAGATTATGGTAAACATGGGGCGGAAATACTTCCAGTGTTCCAAAATTCTCTCGTGGATTATTTCTCACGGCTTGAGGATGGCTCGAAAAATGCAATAGGCAAGTCATATGCAAAAGCTGGCTACCCTCCGTGTATGTATAATTTTATTTCATTTAACTACACCAATATTTTAGACTCGTGTCTAGACATTGTTCGGAAAACCATGCTAAGTCGTAAATTGCCAAATGGACGTTCGAATGCCAATAGCGTAGGGAGGATACTACATATACACGGAACTCTTGATAAGCATATGCTAATTGGTGTTGATAATGCGTCTCAAATTGAAAACACTGCATTAGCTTCAGACAAAGAGTTTGCGAAACTTTTTTTGAAACCATCGATGAACGATAATTTAAGAAATGGAATTCATGAAGATGGCGCAGGTCTTGTTAATGCAAGCACTATTATTTGCGTTTTTGGCATGTCGCTTGGGGAAACTGATAAGCATTGGTGGCAAAAACTGGGTGAATGGTTGGGTGTTGCAGAAATTCGACAGCTCGTTATCTTCCACTACGAAAAGGATTACATTCCAGCAAGCGCAAGAGAGTCCATAAGATTTGCAGATGATATTTCAAACCTCTTTTTCGACAGGGCCGACATATCCGACGCTGACCGTGCCGACTTGCGCCCTCGTATTCATGTCGGACTTAATACAAATTTATTCAAAGTTGATTGGGCGTAAGGGATAAAGTTTGAAAAAATAAAACCGAGTCGGCGAGTGACACTCGCCGACTCGGTTTTTATTTCTCAGTTTTTATTTCTCAATTTTTTTGACTATGATTTCACTCTCTCTCGCAGAAATTTCAAGTACGTCCTTTCCTTGATATCAAGTTGGCATCTTATTTCCTTTGGCAAAACGATACGATTCAATTCATCAACCGTTACTTTCATGATAAATCTCCCCTTGTCCGAAATTAATAATATGGCTACAGTTATAGCTATAGGCGTATTATAAACTATATCTTAACATGATTGCAAGAGGTGTTTTCATGTTAAGCTATCAGCCCTTTTGGGACACATTAAAACGGAAAAAAATAAGCACTTATGCCTTGATAGAAAAACACGGCATAAGCTCCGGCACGATAGACAGAATCAGAAAAGGCGGCTATTTAACCCTTCGCACCGTTGATGATTTGTGTGGTATTTTGGGTTGCGGTATTGAGGAAATAGTCGTCCATGTTGCGGAAGACGATGGTCAAAAAAATAAGGCATGACAGATGCGGCAAGTGCCCCCCGCAGAAGCCGAGAGCCGTTACCCTGCGTATAAAAAAACCCCTTCCCCGCATACAATAGTCCGAAGGAGCTGATTAAATTGAAGCAAATAGTACACGAAAACATAAAACAAATGGACATCTCCTCCGGCGGGGGGATTTTTGGCGAGAAGGCGCGAATTGACACGATAAATCATCCCGTGTTGGTGCTTGGGCTTGGCGGGACGGGCATCGACGCGCTTTTGCGGCTTAAATATCAGGTTAGTCGGCGGTTTCGGTTGCCTGAAAATGCGAAAAACCAAAAGCCCGAAAACATCGAGTACCTCGCGCTTGAAACGAACGAACACGACCGTAAAAAATATCGCGGAATGTCGCTCGACCCGTACACGGAAACGGTTCTGCTTTCAAATGCGGGAATCGGCGGGATTTTGAACAATCGTTCGACCTTGCCCGAATATATCAGCTCGTGGCTGAACCCCGATTTGACAATTACCGACGGCACAAAGGGCGCGAGCGGCAATCGGCAGGCGGGTCGGCTGTTGCTTTTCGAGAAAATTAACACAGCAATCGACGCAATTTCCAATAAAATAAAATCGCTCCGCACCGACCGTGAAAACAAACTTTTAGTGTTTGTGCTTTCCGGGGTTTCCGGCGGCACGGGTGGCGGAATGTTTTTGGATATTCCATACATTGTGCGCGGGTTAATGGAGCGCGAATACGGCGCGAAGGGTATCGACAAGGTTGAAATTACGGGCTACTTGTTCACGCCCGACGTGCATCTCGCGGGCAACAACATGAGCATTCACACCGAAGAATACATACAGCGCAACGGTTACGCCGCGCTTAAAGAGCTGGATTATTTTATGAATATCGAAGAACGAGCCGAACGTTTTTCGCAAAAATACGGCACGCGGCTTGATGTGAATTCCGCGCTGCCGCCGTTCAATTTGTGTCACCTGATTTCCGCGTGCAATATCGACGGCGTCTTTTTGAAAAATGCGTACGACTACTGCATGAACGTTACGGCAGAAAACATTGTGAACTTTCTCGCCCTTGAGGACAAGGAAAGCGGAAGTGAGTTCGCCGTGCAGGATTATCACTCGAACTTAATTTCGAACATCGCCGCAATGAAAAGCAATTTGCCGACGGGGACGGAGTCGCTGGCGAATTTTTCCTACAATATAATAGGCGCGTCGGCGGCGGTTTTGCCGACGGAGGGGCTTAATGCGTATCTCGCGCACGCGATTTTCGCCGAAATGAGCGAAATGTTTGACGCCGAACCCGACGATTACGAGTTGCAGGAGTTCGCAAAGCCGCTGGAAATTTCCGCACTCGGGGCAGAATTTGCGCGTCGGTTGCCGCCGATTAAGCTGGATTACGCCGAAACAGACTATTACAGCCATCGAAATGTAATCAAAACGCGTCGCGTAGACGTGGAAGAAAAGCTGGCGGAGCAATTCGCCGCCGCAAAGCGAGAGCTTTTAAAGACCGGTGCAGGCGAAATAATCGAGCGCGTCCAAGCCGACCTGCGCGAAATTTTCACAGACCCCGCGCGCGGCGCATTTTACACGTCACGAATAATTTACAGCGACACAAGCCCCTGCATCCTCGCGCGAATCGGCGCGTATCAAGCGCATTTACGAGAAAAAATCGACGCGTCGGCAGGCGAAATCGACGCGTACGAAGTCGCCGCCGAGATGCGATTCGAAGAAGCCGCAAAAGCGATTTTCGCACGGGAAGGCAAAAAAAATGCCTACATCGAGGCAAAAATCGCGGTATATCAAGCCCGCTTGCAAAAGGAAATTTTTCTCCGGCTCATTGATATCTACAAGGAAATCCACTCCGCGCTCGAGCGCGAAAATGACAAAATTTATTCCGTTTACGCCGAAATTTTACGCGAAGTTCGCAAAGTCTTTGAAAAAAATGCGGAAGCCATTGCGACCGAAAATGAAAATCGGTTTAGGGATAACGCAAATGCCGCGACAATCGGTTACCGCTGTCCCGTTCTTTCCGTTTCCGACCTAATCCCCGAAATCGAAGAAATGTTACACGAAACGGGACGCGAATCCCTCATCCACGATTTTTTGAAATCCCTCCTTGACAACGCCCCGAAATGGCTTTCCGACGCGCAATTAAACATCACGCAAGCCGTTTCGGACTTTGTGTACGACAAGTTTGGCGCGTATTTAACTCGCGGGATGTCGGAATTTTTAAACGCGCGGCACAACGGGGAACGACGGGTTGACGACATCATCGAGACGGAAATTTCGCCCCAACTTTACCGCGATGCCAAGCCGATTTTCCATCTCGACAACGCCGCCGGAATTTTCCATTTTCCCGCGTACGGCATGGTAAGCGTGCCGAAAAACGCGCCGGAAATTTTACGCGGAATCGAAGCCTACCAAGGCCACGCCCTCGCAAACCTGCGTTTTAACATCCGCAAAAGCGAAATCACCGACCGCATTTTTTGGCTTAACACCCAAAACGGCATCCCGCTTTTTGCCTACGCGCCAATCCGCGTCTACGAGGAGCTTTACGAGCGCACAATCGAGACACGCGAAGGAGTCGGCCGCCACCTCGTAATGAACGAGCGCGAAAACTGGACGAATTTGCCCTCCCCTCTCCCCGAAAAATTCTGGGGCGACACATACACCAACCCGCGCCAAAAAGCCCTGAACGACGAGGCCCGCGAGGTATTCAAAACCGCAACCGCCCACGGCGCGCTGAAAAAAAATTGGGACGAAGATTTTTTCATCCGTTGCCCCAATTTAATCAACGAAACCCGCCAGGAAAACGAAAGGCATATCGAAATTTCAAAGGTGAACTGGATGGCAAAGGGTTAGCGCGCCAAGCGCGCGGTGGAAACCGGGGGCATGTGGCACCGGGGACACGTGGCACCGGGGGCACGTGTCGAAATCGGCACATTCTCTCGAAGCCGGGAGACTTAAAAGAGCGTTTGGATTTAGCACAAACAGCACGGTGCATTTTGGCGAAATTATTTTCGCATTTCGCTTGACTCGAAAACATTGTTCGCTTATACTGTTCGCGAGTTACAAGGCAACACCTTCTAACGCCGTCTCTTGCAAGCGTCCCTATACGACAAACGGTAGCCCCGTCCCTGCGTAATAAACGCCTCTGAATTGTCAGGCTTT
>WRGX01000134.1 GCA_009786975.1 Defluviitaleaceae bacterium | reverse complement strand
AATAGTATTGATGGCGAGTAGTGAATACACAAATAATGAAATAGAACGAGTGCTTCAAATATCAGGAGAAACGATTACAAAATGGAGAAATCGTTATACGGCAAATGAAAAGGAGCTGGCAAAAACAGAGGAAGAAAGTCCGCGCAAACTACGCAAGGCTATTGAAAAAGTGCGTCATACACCAATCGGGTATCATAGTGATGACAAATGACGCAATACAGGTTGATGAATTGAAGTTCATTAGACATGGCTACATTTTACAACTTTTTGCCCATTTGTCATTTTTTAGTGGTTTTTTGTGGGCTAGTGTCCCTCTTCGGAAATAAGCCGACCACCCGGCTTCGAGGGAATGCGTCGCCGCCGACATATGTCCCCGGTGCCCAATGCGCGCTTGGCGCGCTTTTTTGATTTTTAACTGTGGATTCGCATTCATTGAGCGGATATATTATAAGCCCTCTCTGAACGGTCAGGGAGGGCTATAATATATCCGATGCCCTAAAACACAGGCACAACCGCGCCTTCGAAGCGTTCTAAAATAAATTCGCGAACGCGGTCGGTGCGCAGAGTGTTTACCAAAATTTGTACGGCTTCGCTGTTTGCGTCATCGGGGTGCGTTGCCAAAATATTTGCGAAGGGGGAGTCAACGTTTTCCATGAAAAGAGCGTCGCGCATGGGGTTAAGACCGATGCCCAGCGCGAAATTTGTATTAATTACGGCGATATCCACCTCGCCCAGCGCGACGGGAACAAGCGGAGCTTCAAGCTCGAGAATTTCCAAGTTTAGCGGATTGTAGATGACATCGTGTACGGTTGCGCGGATGCCGATGCCTTCGGTTAAGCCAAGCAGGCCCGCCGTTTCGAGAATCATAAGGGCGCGTCCGCCGTTTGTTGCGTCGTTCGGGATTGCGACGCGTCCGTCTTGCGGCACTTGCGACAGGTCGGTCAAATTTTGCGAATAAACGCCCATCGGCTCGATGTGTATGCTTGTGATGTACGTTAAATTATTGCCGCTGTTTGTGTTGTGCAGGTCCAAAAACGGGCGGTGCTGGAAATAATTCACGTCGATATTCCGCTCATGCAAAGCGGGATTTGGCAGCGCGAAATCGCTGAATTCGATAATTTCAATGATAACGCCCTGCTCGGCAAGCTCGTCTGCGATATACTCCAAAATAATCGCGTGCGGAACAGGCGACGCTCCTATTCGCAAAACATCGTCACGTCCGCCGCACCCCGCGAAAGCCGCAAGCGCGAGCATTGCCGCCACTAAAACAAAAAATTTCTTCATTACATACCATTCCCTTCGGATTTTTTATGCGAAAACATATATGTTCGCTATGCCGGATATTGTATATCGGGCAAACATATATGTCAAGTATGAATTTGTAAAATCTATCGCTTGTCGGTAATTTTTGCTAAAAAATTCCCCGCGATTTGAAAAATTTGCACAATCAGCACCAAAAGTATTACTGTGCCGAAAAGCATATCGGTGCGAAAACGTTGCAGTCCGAAGCGAAGCGCGACGTCGCCCAAGCCGCCGCCGCCAATCACGCCCGCCATCGCGGAAAATCCAATCAAATTAACGATGGCGACGGTGTAATTTAAAATCAGAACGGGCAAAGTTTCGGGGATAAGCACCTTGAAAATAGTTTGCGGAAGCGACGCGCCGCACGCCACGGACGCCTCGATAACGCCCTTGTCCAGCCCCGCAAAGGTCGATTCCGTAAGCCGTGCAACAAAAGGTATCGCGGCAATCGTTAGCGAAACCGCGGCGGCCTCCGTGCCGATAAAAGTCCCGACAATAAGCCGCGTAAGCGGCGCGGCGGCGATTATCAAAATAATAAAGGGAATACTGCGTCCGATGTTGACTATTAGTCCCAAAACCTTGTTGGTTATGCTTGTGAAAATATTTTGTTTGCACAACACTTCGTTTGAGGTGATGAATAAAATAATCCCGATTAACGTGCCGAAGATAATCGAAAACAGGCTGGAATATCCAACCATGTAGAGCGTATCAAGCGTGGCGGGCCACAGAATTTGCCAAAGTTCTTCAATGTGCTCCGCACTAAATAATTCAGGTTGCATGGTTTTAACATTCGCTGAACGCACAAATCTTAACACGATTCGTCGCCCGCGCTCCTTTCTTCAAGTTTACGCGCTTATGACCTCTGTTTTTTCAATAGTCTCGTTCAGGTACGCGATTGCGGCCTCCACGGCATCGTCGGAGCCGCTGATTTTTATTATCAAGATGCCGATAATCGTTTCGTTTATTTCTTGAATATGCCCGCCGAGGATTGCGACATCGACGTCAAACCGCTTGATAACGGTGCAAATATACGGGTCGGGCGCGTTGTTGCCGATAAAGGTTGCCTTGATAATTTTCCCCGGGGTTTGGCGCGAAATTTCATATGCGGCATGATTCAAATTGATGTCGGCGGTTTTGAAAAATTGGCGCGCCGTCTCCGTTTTCGGCCAAACCAACATGTCGATTACATCGCCGTGTTCGATTATTTTGCCGTCTTCCATTATTGCGACTTTTGTGCATATTTCCTTGATTACATGCATTTCGTGGGTGATTACGATAAACGTTACGCCCATTTTTTTATTGATGTCCTTTATCAGATGCAAAATTGACATGGTTGTCGCGGGGTCGAGGGCGGATGTGGCCTCGTCGCAGATGACGAATTTCGGGTCTGCGGCAAGGGCGCGCGCGATGCCGACGCGCTGTTTTTGCCCGCCGGAAAGCCGCGCGGGATACGCGTCCGATTTGTCCGAAAGCCCAACCAGTTCCAAAAGTTCCAAAATCCGCTTATGCCGCACGTGTTTGGGAATTTTTGCGATTTTCATCGGGAATTCAACGTTTTTATAGACCGTGGAGTTCATAAGCAGATTAAAATGCTGGAAAACCAGCCCGAATTTCTTCCTGAGCGCGCGTAAATCTGACCCTTTTTGCTTGGTCAAATCCACGCCGTCAATAAAAATTTCCCCGTCCGTAACCGACTCGAGGGTCGAAATGCATCGCACCAGCGACGTTTTTCCCGCGCCGCTAAGCCCGATAAACCCAAAAATTTCGCCGCTTTCAATGCGAACGTCAAGCCCCTTTAATGCCTCGACTTTTTGTCCGTCGCTTACGTATGTTTTATGTAGATTTTTTATATCAATCATGGATTTTCACCGCATCTGCAATTTTTTGAACCGATGCAGTATAACCTAAACCGGTAGCGTTCGCAATAAAAAAACAACGGAAAAAATCGAGTCGGCGAGTGACACTCGCCGACTCGATTTTCAAATCGAAATTTCAAATCACAATCGAAGCATTTGCAGTTTTCACCGCGACGATATAAAATGACCCGAGACTGCAAGATTCGCCAACAAAGACAGGAGCGTTTACCATGAGAAAATTCCCCCTTAACTACATAGGTCAATTTTACAGTGCGGCTACAAACGAAGAATATCCCGGAACATTCAGTGTTTCGCTGTATTTGAACGAGTCGCTGTGTCCGGAAACGCTTCAGCAGGCCGTCAATGATATTGCAAAGCGATTGCCGCATTTTTGCGTGCGCAAGGTGCGCGGTCCGTTTTGGTATTATAATGAAGAACTGCCAAGCCCGCCCGTGATTCAAAAACAGGCGGATATTGCAGAGCCTTTGAGGTATTTTAAAGATGACGAGCATTTGTTGCGGGTCATTTACGGCGAGCGACATTTTACGCTGGAGGTGTCGCATTCGGTTTGCGATGGGCGCACTTTGTCGCCTGTGGCTGTTTCGCTGTTGATTCGATACTATCATTTGCTCGGGGTTGCGGTTAATAATGAGGGCTTTATTGATGTAAACGACCCTGCAACGCCCGAAGAAACGGAAGATGCCTATGTACGATATGCCGATATGCGAAAATATGAAACTCCAACGCCAAAAGATGTGTATATCCCTACATTTGAAGTCGTTCCGACGCGGACTGCGACCTATAAAATTGACCTGAAAAAACTAAAAGCCGCGTCGGAAAAACACGGTGTGACCGTTGCGGTATACATTTCCGCACACATTTTTAACGAATTTGCAAAAAACAGGGACAAAGACGGCAGTGATTTGCCCATTACCACTCATTTCCCCATAGATTGCAGGCCGTTTTATCCAAGTCGGACCATGCAAAATTTTGTATCTCATATTATTCCCACAATGCCGGAAAACGTCGGGTTTACCGACATGGCTGTCGGTATAAAAAGCCAGTTCAGGGCACTTACGCATCATTATATCCAAAACATTATGAGCGAAGTACAGGGGCTGGTTTACAAGGCGGATAAAATGCCCCTTAACGCGAAAAAACAACAATGCATGATAGATTTAGGCAACCGCCTGTACGGGGGAAGCAGTACGGGACTTTCCAATTTGGGGGTAATGACCTTGCCCGAAGAGCTGCGCGAACGCGTTGATATGATGGCGTTCGCGCTCGGCCCGGAAACGGGACTGCCCCATCTTTTCGGCTGTATCACAACGGGCGATACCGTAACCCTGACAGGCACTTCCACCTCGAAAGATACGGGAATAATTGACGGACTCGGGAAAGCCTTAGCCCTTGCGGCGGATTAAGCCCAACATCTCGCAAAGGAGCTGAATAAAATGAACTATTTGAACGAACTCAATCCCGCACAGCGCGAGGCGGCCATGCACCTTGACGGACCGTTGTTGATTTTCGCGGGAGCGGGCAGCGGAAAAACGCGCGTGCTTACATATCGGGTTGCGCGCCTGATTGAAGCGGGCGTTGACCCCTATCATATTATTGCGATTACGTTTACCAACAAGGCCGCGCGGGAAATGCGCGAGCGAATAAGCGCGATTGTGCCTGAGGGAGCGCAGGTTTGGGTAAGCACGTTTCACGCGGCGTGTACGCGAATTTTGCGGCGAGAAATTGAATATTTGGGCTACAAAACGGGCTTTTCGATTTATGATACTGCGGACACTTTGCGCCTTTTGAAGGAGTGCATTAAGGAGCAGAATTTAAGCGACACGCATTATCCTCCACGATATGTTGCGCAGGTGATTTCGGCGCAAAAAAATGAGCTGATTTCGCCGTCGGAATATGAACGAATGGTTGCGGGAAATTTTAGGGACAGCAATATTGCCGAAATTTACGCGCTGTATCAGCGTCGATTAAAAGAAAGCAACGCGCTGGATTTTGACGATATTATTTTTCGAACCGTGGAACTTTTTACAGGGCACGAGCATGTGTGCGAGAAGTATCAAAACCGATTTCGATACGTGATGGTTGACGAATATCAGGACACAAACCATGCGCAATACGAGCTTGTGCGGCTGATTTCCGGCTATGCACAGAATTTGTGCGTCGTCGGAGATGATGACCAAAGTATTTACGGCTGGCGCGGCGCGGATATCAAAAATATTCTTCGTTTCGAAAAAGATTATCCCGGCGCGAAGGTCGTGAAATTGGAACAAAATTATCGGTCCAGCGCGACGATTCTTGACGCGGCGAACGCTGTTATTATTCGAAACGAAGAACGCGCGCCTAAGCGTCTTTGGACGGAAAATAATCGCGGCGGCCCGATTCGGCTTTACACAGCCCGTGACGAGCGCGACGAGGGATTTTTTGTTGCGCAAACCATTACGCGCGGTCGGCGCGAAGGCGCGAAATACGGGGATTATGCCGTGCTTTATCGCACAAACGCACAGTCCCGCGCCATCGAAGACCAATTCGTTTCCGCAGGCATTCCGTACAGGATTTTCAGCGGCGTGCGCTTCTATGAACACCTCGAAATAAAAGATATTTTAGCGTACCTGAAGGCCATCAATAACCCCGCCGACGATATCGCGCATCTTCGCATAATAAACGTGCCGCGCAGAGGCATCGGCAACGCGTCAATCGGCAGAATACAGGCGTTTGCGGCGGAAAATTCCTGCACTTTCGGCGAGGCAATCGTACGCGCCGCCGAAATCACCGATTTAGGCAAAAAATCCGCGTCGGTAGTGCAATTCGCGGAATTTTTGCAGGAATGCACCGACTTCACCGCAAACAATACCGTTCTCGCGTTAATCGAAAAAATATTACACGATACGAATTATATTCGCTCGATTCAAGACGGCACGCCCGAGGGCGCGGAGCGCGAGCAAAATCTCAAAGAGCTTCTGGCCAAAGCCCGAGCCTTTGAAAACGAATCCGACGATACATCGCTTGCGAAATTTCTCGAGGATGTCGCGCTTGTCGCCGAGGTTGATAATTACGACGAAAACGCCGACGCGGTCGCACTTATGACTTTGCACAGCGCGAAAGGTCTTGAATTTAACGGCGTTTTCATGGTCGGTTTTGAAGAATATCTTTTTCCGACCTCGCGCGCAATCGATGCGGGAACTCCCGAGGAAATGGAGGAAGAACGCCGCCTCTGCTACGTCGGATTTACCCGCGCGCGGCGAATTTTGTACCTCACGCACGCAATTTCCCGCCGCCGCTTCGACCATATCGCCAGAAATAAAACAAGCCGTTTCTTGGACGATGTGCCGGATGATTGTGTCGCGTGGGTTGATATGTACGGGGATGAGAGGGCGCGAGCCGTGAAAGCTCGCGGAGTCGGTGCGCCTGCGCCCCCATCAGGAGGCAATGCCTCCGCTACCCCGGTTGCGCGGACAAGCAGTCCGCCGCCGGGTGCACGCACACCGACGGTGCGTCCGCCCTCCCCCAAAAAAGTCTTTGCAACCAAGGCCGCCCCGCCCGATTTCTCCGTTGGCGATAATGTCAGGCAAGCAAAATACGGCGTCGGCAAGGTCTTGGATATCACGCCCGCGGGCGCGGATTACGAAATTACAGTACAATTCCCGGACGTTGGGCAGAAAAAATTTATGTCCAGCTTAGCAAGGCTTAACAGGCAAAATTAAAAAATCGGGCTGTACCCGAGTCGGCACATAGGATACGTCCGCGAAAACCGGGGCACCACCGCGCCTTTCGAAATACAAATTCAGCATTACGCCCTCGTATGTGTGGGGTTCGCTCTGGGATGAAATGAAATTTCCCAGGCAATATGCAACAAATCCACGTCGCGCGTTTTCGTCCGTAATTTCCACAAATCCCATCTCCTGCACAACGTGGGGATGCCCCGCGACAACGATGTCCGCACCAGCCTCAAGCATAAGCATCGCCCAATCCCTGATTTCCTGCCGCACGTAAAGCTCGTATTCGAAGCCCATGTGCGGCATTATTATTACAAAATCGGCAAATTCGCGCGCGCGGGCTATGTCGGCGCGGATTAAATCGGCGTGAATTAAATTTACGAGATAATCGCGCCCCGGCGGGATGGGATGATTGTTTGTGCCAAATGTGTAGGCGAGAAAGGCGAAGCGAATGCCGCCGACCTCGCGAATCAGAATCGCATCGCGGTCTTGGCGGTTACGATATGTACCAAACGACTCGATGCCTATGCTTTCGAGAAAGTCCAAATTTCGCAAAAGCCCGTCGACACCTTGGTCGAGGGCGTGGTTATTCGCGGTTGAAAGCAAATCAAAACCCGCGTCGCGCAGGGCGCATCCAAAATTATCGGGTGCCGAAAACAGCGGAAAATCGCTGAAAAATCCGCCGAACACCGTTTCAAGGTTTCCGATTGCCAAGTCCGCACTTTGCAAATGCTCCCGCACAAGCGAAAATTTGTGGTCGAAACAGATCGCCATTTGCGGCTCGTGAAACATAATATCGCCGACGAAGGTCAGGCGCACGCGGCGGGACTGCGCGCCTGCGATTATCATGTACGTAGTCGTTTCGTCAAGCCCGGGACCGAGAAAATCCGACGCACAGGCGTGGTCGATAATTTTCGGTGAAATGTCCCGAGCCTCCAAATATTTCAAAAAAATAATCATCGCCGCCGCCGAGTCGAGGTAATAATCGCTTAGCGCGTGAATTTGCTGGAAATCGCGCCTGTAAATCGCGTCCTTCGTTACAGCATCCCTTCGCGCCGCTTCCGGCGGTGTCAAATGATGCGAGAAGTCAACGGACGCAACAAGCAAAACGTTTTCATCGGTCGCGTAAATCCAATTTTCGAGCCAGTGAAACAAATTTACGATTTCGTCAAGATTCAGCGACCGATTCAGCAAAATCGGCGCGACCTTTGTGTCGGGCAGGTAGTGATATATGTACGGAATTAAAATCGCCGCAGAGTGGTCGCTTTCCATGTGGGCATGGCTAATCGCGGCGTTAATCGCGTGTTCCGCCATCAAATCATCAACAAAACCGCGATGCGCGAAAACCCCCTCACCGATATCCCAGTCCCGTTCCGATAAAATTACGTTTGCAAAATCGCCTTCGTGATTGGGCGCGAGGATGATGACCAAGTCGTATTCGTCCGCGAATTCCGACGCCGCCGAAAAAAAGCCGCTAATCATGGTAGCGGCGGTGATATGGTGCGGCACAACGCCCGCAACGATATGCCCGTAAATCTCGTAACGGCGCGGGTTTTCGACGGAATGCAAAAAATCTTCGTGGGTTACATGCAAAATTGCGTGGCGGGGTTCTTGCGGGGCGTATTGCGGTCGGGGAAGCGACGGGGACAGTCCGTTTGGCTCGCGGGGTTCCGAGCCAAAGAGACTGT
>WRGX01000133.1 GCA_009786975.1 Defluviitaleaceae bacterium | reverse complement strand
ACCTTGCGACCCTCTAGGTCGCGGCGGTTTTCGCTCCTCGCACTGCGACAAAAATCCTGCGTCCAAATGAAAATGTTATTGTCGGGCAATTCCTTAGAAGGTGTCGCCTCAAAGCTCACATGGAGTACAGTCGAACAAATGCACGATGTCAATTTTTTTGTGGAGTCGGCGAGTGACACTCGCCGACTCTTTTTTTTCGGTGCGATTTTTTTTAGTCTGCACCCCTCATAACCTGTGTTCAATTTGCCAAAACATCCCGCAATCTTTACAATTGTGTTTCAAACGTAATATTTTCGCATACCCGTGGTATATAAGGTGAAAATAAAAAAGCGCGCCAAGCGCGCGGTGGGCACCGGGGACACGTGTCGGAGTCGGCACGTTCTCTCGAAACCGAGAGCAGTTTTCTTGCCCATAAAAAAAAGGAGAATGCAAAATGAAAAATTTGAAAAAAATCGCGGCATTTATGCTTGCCGCAACCCTGTTTTTTGCGGCGACGCACGCCGCCTTCGCGATAGCGATAATCGACGAGGAAGGCAACATCGTCATGGAAAACGAGGAGCTTGAGGGCGGAATTATGACGCTTGATTTGGATTTGGGCGATTTTGACCTCGGCGATACTATCTTGGATCGGGACGATAGCGACCTTCCCCCGCTTCCATTGGCGCGTTTCGATTCCGTTACCGGCGAATTCGTCGAGTTTCGCGAGTCGCTGGATGGCACAAAAATTATGCGACTAAACGTCTTGCGCGAAATGGCGGGCCAGGAAATGGCGGGGCGCGAAGACGGGATGTTGCCTTTCGAGCTTACCTACGATTTCATAATCGACATGAATACATTTATCATGGGCGTCACGGACGAACCCGAAGTCGGCGACACGATAACGGCATTTTTTGACGCAAGCGGATTCATGATTTTAATCTATCCGCCCCAACATCTCGCGCTCGCAGTCGTAAATCGCGGATACGCGCAAGGCGGGTTGCCGCGCGTAATCCTTGACCGTTTCGACGACGACTGGACTTCCGAAAATTATCGCCTGAACATCGGCGAAGACACCGAAATTGTTTTCCAAGACGGCACACCGTTCGAAGGCGAAATCGAAGAATTAATCGGCCGCAAACTCGTCGTGGAATTTCACATTTCGCACCGCGATATCCCCGAAACAATCCCGAACCCCGAGCGCGTAACGATTTTATTCGAACGCGCGGTGCATCCCACAATCGAAATCGACTGGGACGACTGGGATTTGGACGATTGGGAATTGGACCAGGGCATTATTTTTGGCAATATCGAAATTATCGCCTCCGACGACCCATGGTATCACATTTTGTCAAACTGGAACGGCTACGGATTCGATATCGATTGGAGCGGATTTGGCATAATAATCACGCTGAACGGTCGCGCCTTGGGCGTGCCGGACGCGAAAGCCCGCGTCGTTGACAGCGACCTCGCAAACTATCTGCCCCTTCGCGCCGTAACCGAAATGCTTGGCATTCGCCCCGAATGGAACGACGCGCCGTACCGCCAAATCGTAGTCCAAAGCCCGCGCGGCGAAATTTCAATGAACGTCGGTTCGTCCGAATATTCCCTGCGCTCGCACGAGGGTCTTGACGTAATTTACACAACGTACACCCTCTCGCCGCCGCATATTTTCGAAGGCAGAACCTATGTCCCCCTCGCGTTTTTCCGCGAAATCTTCGGCTTCAGCAATGTCTATTTTGAAGGCGGACACGTGAAGCTGGATAACGCCGAACGTATGGAGTAAAAAGCGCGCCAAGCGCGCAGTGGGCACCGGGGGCACGTGTCGTAGGCGACACGTGCTCTCGAAGCCGGAAGCAGTTTCCGGTCCAAAAAAAGCCGCCTCATACTTTTTCCACTCTGAAAAAGTATGAGGCGGCTTCTTATTTTATGGGCGAGGAAATTGCTCCCGGCTTCGAGGGAATGTGTCGCCGCCGACATGTATCCCCGGTGTCCAATGCGCGCTTGGCGCGCTTTTTTACACCAAAACCGCGCCTTTATCCGCGCCGGTTACGAGCTTTTCGTAGCGCGCGAGGTAGCCCTTTTTGCCCGCTTTGGGCGCGGGGGGCTGCCATTTTTTGCGCCTTTCGGCGATTACGTCTTCGGGGACGTCGAGGTGGACGGTGCCGCCGTTGATGTCAATGTCGATTTTGTCGCCTTCTTCTACGAGGGCGATTAGGCCGCCGATTGCCGCTTCGGGCGAAACGTGGCCTATGCACGCGCCGCGTGACGCGCCGCTGAAACGTCCGTCGGTGATAAGCGAAACTTCTTTGCCCAGTCCCATGCCCATAAGCGCGGCGGTCGGGTTGAGCATTTCGCGCATTCCGGGGCCGCCTTTGGGGCCTTCGTAGCGGATTACGACGACGTCGCCGGGCTTGACTTTTTGCGCGTAAATGGCTTCGGCGCAATCTTCTTCGGATTCGAATACCCGCGCGCGACCGGAGGTTTTCATCATTTCGTCGGCGACCGCGCTGCGTTTTACGACACAGCCCTGCTCCGCCAAATTGCCCGTAAGCACCATTATGCCGCCGACGGGTGAAAATGGATTGTCTGCGGGGCGGATGACCTCGGGATTTTTGTTCACGGCGGATTTAATCGAGTCGCCGAGCTTGCCCGCGACTGTTATTTCGTCCAGATGCAATATGTTTTTCGTCGAAAGTTCCTTTAAAACGGCGGGAACTCCTCCCGCTGTGTATAAATCCTCGATATGATGCGGCCCGGCGGGTGCGAGACGGCAAAGATTCGGCGTTTTTGCGGAAATTTCATTCGCCAAAGTAAGCGGCAAATCCACATCGGCCTCGTATGCAATCGCGGGCAGGTGCAACATGCTGTTTGTACTGCATCCGAGTGCCATATCGAGCGTAAGCGCGTTCAAAAACGCGTTTTTCGTCATAATATCGCGCGGGCGGATTCCTTCATTATACAGGTGCATGATGCGCTTGCCGGATTCTTTCGCAAGGCGCAAACGCTCTGCGAAAACGGCGGGGGTTGTGCCGTTGCCGGGCAGAGCCATGCCGAGGGCTTCGGTTATGCAGTTCATGCTGTTTGCGGTAAACATGCCCGCGCAGGAGCCGCAGGTCGGGCAGGCTTGGTCTTCGTATTCCTGCAACGTTTCGTCGGAAATTTTGCCGACGGCGTGCGCGCCGACCGCCTCGAATGTTTGCGACAGCGAAACCGCGCGGCCTTCAACGCGTCCCGCAAGCATCGGCCCGCCGCTTATTACAATCGCGGGGATATTCAGCCGCGCCGCCGCCATTAACATGCCCGGCACGATTTTATCGCAGTTCGGAATAAGCACAACCGCGTCAAACGCGTGCGCAAGCACCATCGACTCGACGGAGTCGGCAATCAACTCGCGGCTCGGCAGCGAATATTTCATCCCGATATGCCCCATGGAAATGCCGTCGCAAACGCCGATTGACGGAAATTCAATGGGCGTTCCGCCGGCGGCAAGCACACCTTTTTTTACGGCTTCGGAAATATCGTCCAAATGAATATGCCCCGGCACAACCTCGCTGTGCGCGTTTGCGATGCCGATTAGGGGCTTTGCCAGCTCCTCGTCGGTATAGCCCATGGATTTGAAAAGCGAGCGGTGCGGGACAACCTTGTTTCCTTTTGTTACGAAATCGCTATGCATATAATTTCCACCTTTTCTTGTGAATTTGAAAAATTGTAACAAAATATACGCGCCGAGTCTATATTGCGGTTACCCGTCGAAAAAAAAAGCGCGCCAAGCGCGCACTGGACACCGGGGGCATGTGTCGGAGTCGGCGCGTTCCCTCGAAGCCGGGAGCAATTTCCTTGCCCAAAAAAAAGCGCGCCAAGCGCGCACTGGACACCGGGGGCATGTGTCGGAGTCGGCGCGTTCCCTCGAAGCCGGGAGCAATTCCCTCGCCCAAAAAAAAGCAGTCGGCGAGTGTCACTCGCCGACTGCTTTTTTATTTTCATTTCTGCGTCGACTTTTATAATCATTCGAGCCGAGCCTGTAGTCCAAATACGCCAGCGGGTCGCCCGTAACCGCAAACGCCCGCCATAAAAATTCATGCTCACCGTACATGTTTTTCCCCCTTGTGTAAATATTTCATTTTGATTACATGCACATATTTTCCGCCACAAACAAAAAAAATATTCTGTTGAAATTTTGGAAATTTGTTATTCAGGGAGAATGAGTTTTTCAGCATTCCGACGCTGTGAAGCCCCTCTTTCAAGAATCCAATGCGCGCGCCGCGTTTTTCACCGCTCGTTACAAAGCGTTGAAACAAGCAACGCAACCGCGATTGCGAGAAAGATTACGCCGGCGGTTTGAAAGGCAAAAATATGTTCAGTGTTGCGCTCGATAAGGCGATAAATCCTGTCGGCGCGAGGCGGGTCGTAGAAAATTTGCGCGTCGGTTACGACTTGTGTGATTGTCAATTCCTCAATGCGTCTCAAATGTCCCGCGAAAACAAACGCAATTCCGCCAATCGCGCCGATAACCGCGCCTGTTGCAATGCGAGCTCCCGCGGAAATCGAGCCTGCGTTTACCGCCGTCATTTTCTCGTAAACTGCGGGCGGCACAACGTTTTTCGTGACGACGTTTATCGCGTGCTTCATCGTGGGCAGGCTGATAATTACCAGCGTTACGAGCATTTCGGGGGCGATATAGCTCAAATTGTACACGGCGGAATAAATCGCCGCGTGTTGCCCCTCGGGCGCGTACATATAGAAAAACACCAACCCCGACAAGAAAACGCACACAAATCGTCCAAAAACGCCAACGACATAGCCAATTTTCAAGCCAAACTTCCACGTCCGAAAAAATCCCGCAAGCCCAAGCGCGCCGGGGGCAAGCAGATAATCCAAAGCAACTTGCATGGGGTGATAATTGATAAAACCCGTTGACATGTTTAAAAGCCCCATCGAAACCCCGGCGATAATCCCAAAAATCGGCCCCAGCCAATACCCCGCAAGCACAACAAAAAGCATACTCATCGGCGTAACCGACCCGCCCAAAGGCATTCGGTAAATCGACACCTGATTAAGCATAAACGCTAACGCGATACACATTGCACCGACCGCCAGCATCTTTGCGTGTGACATTTCAGTGTCTTTCGAAAACATAAAAAAAACCTCCTTGGATTTTTCCGTAGGAGATTTGCCTTTGAATTGCGAATCCGGCTTCGAATCCGGCTTAGAGAGAACGCGAAAAAACAACACGTGTCTCCGGTATTAACCGGCGGCCTGACCGCCTCCCTTCGCCGGAATTACCCGGAGCAGGTTCAAAGGGTGTATCTCAGCCGCGAAATTCGCAGCACCCCTAGCGGAAATATTAATTTTACAGTGAAACTAACAGAAATAAATCTATTTGTCAACCGCGCGTTTAATCGCCTCAAAACTCTTTTCGCTTATGACATGTTCGATTCGGCACGCGTCATCGACGGCGGTTTTTTCGTCAACGCCCAGCGAAATCAGCCAGTTTGAGATAATCGTGTGCCGCTCGTGCATGGAGCGGGCGATTGCACAGCCGCGCTCGGTCAGGCTGATATAGCCGCTTGCGTCGACGTCGATGTAGCCGTCCCGTCGCAGTTTTTTCATCGCAACGCTAACGCTGGGGCGCGTGTAATCAAGCTCCGCCGAAATATCAACGGAGCGCACCTTGTTACCGCTTTTGCTCAAAACATAAATGGTTTCGAGATAATTTTCTGCCGACGCTTGTATTTTCATGGCGCGATTTTTGCAAGCATTGCGGCAAATTCGTCGCGTTTTTCGCGCTCGGCGGCAACGAGGGCGGGCGGGGCTTTTGCCAAAAATCCTTCGTTTGCGAGTTTCGCGTCGATGCGGGCGATTTCCTGCTCGAGTTTTTTCCGCTCCTTCGCAAGGCGCGCCGCCTCTTTTTCCGCGTCAACAAGCGAGTCCAGCGGCAGATAAATCACGGCTTGATGTGCAACGACGGAAACCGCGCCGTCGGGTGCATCCGCGCCCGGCGCGAGAACCTGCACCTCTTTCGCGCCGGTTAAAAGCGCGATTGCGGAGTGCAGGCTTTCGAATAATTCGCGGGCTTCGTCGTTTTCGGGGATGACAACAACAGCGATTTTTTGCGACGGCGGCACTTGCTTTTCCGTGCGAACCGCGCGAATGCCGCGGACGGCTTCTTTTATGCGGTCGATTTGTTTTTCGGCGGCTTCGTCATAAAGCGAGGCATCGCTCGAGGGAAGTGATGCGTACATTATTGTTTCATTGATTGTTTCATTGATTGTTTCATTGATTGTTCCCGCGCCCTCCGCACCGCGAAGCGCGAGGAACAAATCCTCGGTAATAAACGGCGTGAAGGGGTGCAGTAATTTTATCGCCGACGAAAGCGCGAGGCGCAACGTTTTTTGCGCTTCATCGCGGGATGCTTGCGCGTTTTCTTCCTTCGCGTACAAACGCGGTTTTACCATTTCAACGTACCAATCGCAAAATTCGTCCCAAATGAAATCAACGATTTTTTGCGCCGCAAGTCCGAGTTCGTGCGCCTCAATTTTTTCCGTAACCTCGGCGGCAAGCCGCGCACATTGCGACAAAATCCAGCGGTCTTCAATGCAAGACGGTTTCCGGCTTCGTGAGCATGAGTCGATTTCGACATGCGTCTCCGGTTCCCGCTGCGCACTTGGCGCGCTCATCATCACAAACCGCGTCGCGTTCCACAATTTGTTCAAAAAATTACGCGTGGGTTCAAGTCGTTCGCGGAAAAATCGCATATCGTTCTCAAGCGAGTTGCCGGAAACAAGCATCAAGCGCAGAACATCCGCGCCGAATTCGTCGATAATTTCAAGCGGGTCGATGCCGTTGCCAAGCGACTTTGACATCTTGCGACCTTGCCCGTCAAGGACGGTGCCGTGGATGAAAACATCCTTAAACGGCACTTCCTGCATAAATTTTTTACCCGAAAAAACCATCCGCACGACCCAGTGAAAAATAATCCCTCGGTCGGTGACGAGGATGTCCGTCGGATAAAATTTTTCAAGCTCCGCCGTTTTTTCCGGCCAGCCCAGCGTCGAAAACGGCCAAAGCGCGGAGGAAAACCACGTGTCAAGGACGTCGGGGTCCTGCGTGAGATTTTTATCGCCGCAGGTTGTGCAGGCGTCGGGCGCGGTTTTCGAAACGGTGACATGCCCCTCGGCGCAGTAATACGCGGGGATTCGATGCCCCCACCAAAGCTGGCGCGAGATGCACCAGTCCCGAATATTGTTCAGCCAGTTCATATAAATTTTGCCGAAACGTTCGCGGTTGAATTTCAGCCCACCGCTTTCGTACGCGTCAATCGCGGATTTCGCAAGCTCGTCCATTTGCACAAACCATTGCAATTTCATTATCGGCTCAACAACCGTGCCGCAGCGGTCATGCTCGCCGACGGCGTGCGCAAGCGGCGTGGTTTTTACAAAAAGCCCGCGCGCCTTCATGTCCTCGGTGATTTTTTCGCGTGCGGCTTCGCGGGTCAGCCCTGCGTATTCGCCGCCGTTTTCGTTTATCTCGCCGTTGTCGCGCAAAATATTTATGCGGGGCAAATTGTGCCGCACGCCGACTTCGAAGTCGTTGGGGTCGTGCGCGGGGGTTATTTTTACGACGCCCGTGCCGAATTCGGGGTCAACGTATTCGTCGGCGATAATCGGGATTTCGCGGCCTTCGCCGAACGGCACTTGGGCGAATTTCCCCACAAGCCCCGCGTATCGCCCGTCACCGGGCGCAACAGCAACCGCCGTGTCACCAAGCATCGTCTCCGGACGCGTTGTTGCAAAAGAAATACATTCATTCGTACCCACAACGGGATATTTAAAATGATACAAAAACGATTCCTTGTCCTCGTGTTCGACCTCTGCGTCGGAAATCGAAGTCCCGCATTTCACGCACCAATTTACGAGCCGTTCGCCGCGATAAATTTTTCCTTCATTATATAGACGCACGAAAACCTCAAGCACCGCGTCGGAAAGCCCTTCGTCCATGGTAAAGCGCGTGCGCTCCCAGTCGCACGAGCATCCCAGGCTTTTAAGCTGCGAAATAATCGTGCCGCCGTAAAGCTCGTTCCATTCCCATAATTTTTGCAAAAATCCCTCGCGGCCGAGCTGTTCCTTCGTGATGCCCTCCTTGGCGAGTTCCTTCATTACGATGACTTCCGTGGCAATCGCGGCGTGGTCGGTGCCGGGCATCCACAGGGCTTCGAAGCCTTGCATTCGCTTGAAGCGGATTAAAATGTCTTGAATCGTGTTGTTAAGCGCGTGGCCCATATGCAGTTTTGCCGTGATATTCGGCGGAGGAATTACGATTGTGTACGGCGGCTTGTCCGACGCCGCATCGGCACGAAAATAGCCCGCGGTTTCCCAACGGGCATAAATTTCTTTCTCGCGATTTTTGTCATAAATTTTCGGGATTGACATGAAAATTGCCCCTTTTTAATGGTTTGGGAAACTTTATCACGTCACGCGTCACGAGGCAAGCGCGCATGTCTAATATGCTGATTAAGTGCTACGAACTCTATCTAATCACGATATTCGACCTGCTGGTGAAGTACATCAAATTGGAAGTTTATCTCCACGCCGACGAAA
>WRGX01000132.1 GCA_009786975.1 Defluviitaleaceae bacterium | reverse complement strand
CACTCGCCGACTCGATTTTTTCTGCCAACGGGAACTGCTCCCGGCTTCGAGGGAATGCGCCGACTCCGACACATGTCCCCGGTGTCCAATGCGCGCTTTTTTTTCGCACGAAGAACGCCCGGTGCGAAAAATTAACCCGACAAGGAATGCCGAAATTACGTGCGTCGCAAGCAATATGTACCCCATGCGCGTGCTTTGAAACATGCCTGCGCCAACGACTCCCAGTATGAAAATCGGGCCGGCATTATTGCAAAACGCAACAAGGTGTTGTGCCTCTCGGGCGGAAATTTCTCCGGCGTTGCGCAAATCGGCGACGGTTTTCGCGCCGACGGGGTAGCCGCTTGTTATTCCCGCGAAAAAAGCGATGCCCGCCGCGCCGGGAAGCCGAAAAATTTTTTGCATAACGGGCGAAAAATATTTTGCGAAAGTTTGCGCAAAACCCGATAAAACAAGCATGTTCGTCGCAATCATAAAGGGCAAAAGCGCGGGCAAAACATTGTTAAACCACAACAACAAGCCCTCCCGCGAAGCTGTTAAAACTATTTGCGGAAATATTAACAAAAAAATGTTGAACATCACGAGCAAAATTGCTATAATCAAAAATAACACGTCCAATTTTTGTTAAGAATTTGTTAAAAATCGGTTAAAGCCGTGTGCGCGCTCGCATATATACGAAATGCACGCGAAATGCACGCGAAAGGGGTGGGCGAAAATGAGACGTCATGAACCACGAAGACGAAGTTCTGCTCCGCAACAATCGGTCTCGCGCAAGCCATCCCGAAAAAAGCCCAAAGTTGCCATGCGCCGCGCGATGTCGCCTTCCGCAAGGCTTGTAATCGGCTTGTTTTTCCTGTTCGTAATTATTTACATGGCACGCGGAGTTTATGGGTTTTTACAACAAGACGTAGGCATAACGACACTGCGCCTCGGAAACGTCGAACGCGCCGAGTCCGTGCCGGGCGTGATAATCCGCCACGAAGAGGTCTACATCTCCGACAGGGACGGCCGCATAGCCTTCGATGTACCCGATTTCGAGCGCGTAAGGCGGGGCGATTTGGTGGCTTCCGTCATGGATATCGACGCGGTAACTCGCCTCGAACACGATATGACTTTGCTTAACCGCGAAATAATCGGCGTACACGAAATGCGCGCCGCAACAACAACAGACCCGCATGTCGGACGCGTAAACGCGAGCCTTTCAAACCGATTGGACCGTCACGCGCCAAACAATATGCAAATGAACATGTCGGAAATGTACACACTTTTAAGCACACTTACGCAAATAACCGATAATCGGAACCAAATGATTACAACGGGAGCCGTTGGCGCGCGCGCCGATTTAACCCGGCGTCACGGGCATTTAAACGAGATGTTTTTAATGAGTTCAAGCGATATTTATGCGACGCGAACGGGGATTATGTCCCCCTTGATTGATACTTTCGAAAACAAATACGGCTTCACGCCGGACACAATGCGCACATTAACCCGCGAACAAGTCCGCATGAGTCCGCCAATGGACACGATAATTCCCGGTCGCGAAATATATTTGGGAGACGAAATATTTAAAATTGTGGGAAACACATGGTACATCGCGTCGTGGATGCCGCACGAGATGGTTCACGGATTTTCGCAAGGCGACGCCCGAGTGCTTTATCTTGAAAACGAGATAACAGGGCGTTTCGAGCGCGTTCCCGTGCGGGTCGAGCACCTCAACGCAACGCATCGCGACACCTTTGTAATTTTTAGAACCACGCACAATGTAATCGAGTTTTTGAACCAGCGAAGCGTGAATATTCGCCTAACCGACAATGTGCAAAGCGGATTTATGGTTCCGATGTCGGCGATAGCCACTCGCAGATTTTACCGAATCCCGCGCTCTCATATTCACGGAACCGAAGATTTTCCGACGGTCATGCACCGCTTGGAAACGGGAAACGCATTTGTACCCGTTATAATTTCCGAAATGTCCGACACCCACGCGTATATATTGGACTATAATTTCCCGCTGACAATCGGGGCAACGCTGGTTCCAATCGTGGCAGACCCGCCGTATTTGATTCTTCCGCTCGGCGAATATCACACAAGTGCTGTCAGAGGCGTTTATCGCGCGCGGCTGAATGTCACGCGTTTCGTCGAGGTAGACATCGACGGCGAAGCCCCCGAAGCGGGTTCGCACGTGTTAATCGACCCCGCGAGAAACCCGCACATGTTGCAATTTGATACAATAATAACAGACGCATCGATGGTGCGCGAAAATCAGGTGGTACGATGAGTCACATAAGTGAGAATGTTAGGGCTGTACGCAAGGTAATAAGCGAATCTGCGAAAAAAGCAGGTCGTGACCCCGCTGAAATCAAGCTGATTGGCGTAACCAAAACGGTTGACACCTCGCGTATAAACGAGCTTTTGGCGGCGGGAGTAACGGAAATTGGCGAAAATCGCGTGCAGGACATGCTTCCAAAGTACGAATATTTTTTCGACAGAGAAATTCGCCCCCGCGAGTGGCATTTTATCGGACACCTGCAACGCAACAAGGTAAAATTTATCGTAGGCAAGGTCGATTTAATACATTCTGTAGACTCGCTTGCCCTCGCCGAGGAGATAAATAAGCGAGCCGAGACACTCGATATTGTACAAAAAATCCTTATAGAAGTAAACATTTCGAGCGAATCCAGCAAATTCGGCATCCCTCCGAGCGAGATTCTCGAACTTGCGAAAAAGCTCGAAAAACTGCGGTTTTTGAGGCTTTCCGGCCTTATGTGTGTCGCGCCTTTTGTAGAAAATGCTGAAGAAAATCGCGGAAATTTCACAAAAATGCGAAATTTAAGTGTTGACATACAAGAGCGTTGCCATTATGATACAATTTCAAGAGAGTCGTCCTTTGAATTATCAATGGGGATGACAGGAGACTACAGCGTCGCGGTGGAAGAAGGCGCGACGATGATACGAATCGGAACAGCTCTCTTTGGAGAGCGGATAAAAACAGAACAGGAGGTTCTTATATGATAGGTTTTTTCAGAAAACTGGGCGACAAATTGTCAAATAATATGATTGCGCCGGGAGCAGAAGAAACAGACGGTTATTACGATGATGAGTACGAATATGATGATGAGCCCGAAGCCTACGAAGAACCCGAGCCAATCCGCCTGCGTTATGACTCTTCAAGGCCTGCACAGCCTTCGGGCGGCGGCAGAAAAAGCAACGTAAAGCCCCTTCGAGGCTATGGCGCGAAGGACAATGTTTACGGCTTTACAGGCGCGGTAAACGTGCAGAAGCAGTCCGAGACATACATTGTGCATCCGAAAACCATGGAGGACGCAGTAGAAATCGGCAGCCATGTGCGCAGCGGAAGAATGTGTATCGTTGACCTGACGGGAGTTGCGACCGCCGAGGCACAACGAATCGCGGATTATCTTTGTGGAAACAGCGACGCCCTCGACGGCTCAATCACCCGCGTAAATAATTCGATAATCGCGGTTTCCCCGCCAAGCCACCGTGTAATGGCTGACTTCCGCGACGAACCCGCTTCCTTCGATTCCGGATTCTTAAAGAAAGCCGCCAACGACAGATAAAAGTGTGAAGTGTGAAAATTCGAAGAGGGAAACGCGGGCGACCAATTTTCATCAGGAATTTGTGCGTTCAGCGAATGGCAAAAACATGGGGCTTTTTAGAATGGGTGCAAATCCACAAACCGTTTTGGGCGGTGCCGTAAATGCGTTTTTTATGGTGCTGTATATCGTTTTGTTTGTCCGAATAATCCTCTCATGGTTTCCAATGAGCCGCGACAACAAATTTATGGAGCTTCTTTATGCGATAACCGAACCTGTTCTCGCGCCGATTCGCAGGCTTGTTCAGCGTTCGCCCCTTGGCGGGCCCGGAATGGTTTTGGATTTTTCGCCCCTTATCGCGCTAATTCTTTTGCGGCTTCTGAATTCCGTTTTGGTTCCTTTTATCGACGCACTGTCGCCGCTTTAATTTTTTAACAAAATCGACCATGCCTCCATATGATACAAGTATGATGACTTGTCATAGGAGGCATGTTTTTTATGTTTAACCAGCAAAAGTATAACAATGCGTTGCAAATGAATCCGGGGCAACATTCGGGGCAAAACGCAGGGCAACATTCGGGGCAATACTCGCCAAGCTACGCGCAACACGCGCAAAACAGAGTTAATCCCGCACAGCGAGTGCCAAGCCCTCGCCCGACCCCCGCGCGAATCCCCTCTCCGCCGCAACCGATTGCGCGTCCGCGCCCCGCATCGCCGTCGAATTCGGCATCTCCGCCGCTTATGCGCCCGCCTACACCGTTTACGGACTACGGCCCCGCACCTTTTGTTGTAAACATTGAGGACGCAACCCTCGCGAATGATTATTATCGCCAAACCCTTTGGACCGGACCGCACATGCAATCCACGCTTATGACAATTCCCGTTGGCGCGGACATCGGCCTTGAAGTTCACCCCGACAACGACCAATTCCTGCGCCTCGAGCAGGGCCAAGGCTTGGTTCAAATGGGTCCCGTCGAAAATAATCTGCCCATGCGCCAAACCGTTTTTGCAAATTCCGCCGTATTCGTCCCTGCGGGAACATGGCACAATATCACCAACATCGGCACAGAACCCATGAAACTCTATGTAATCTACGCGCCGCCGCATCATCCCCACGGCACAGTGCATCCCACTAAAGCAATCGCGGAAGCGGAAGGCGATTAAGTGATACTTTTTCCAAGCTAAAGGCGACCTCCGAGAACCCTTAATGAGCTGTGCCGCATCGTAGCGCGCCAAGCACGCGGTGGGCACCGGGGACACATGTCGGCGGCGACACATGCCCTCGAAGCCGAGAGCAGTTTCCCGGCTCGTAAAAAAGCGCGCACTGCGCGCAATGGGCACCGGGGGCATGTGTCGAAATCGGCACATGCCCTCGAAGCCGGGAGCAGTTTTCCGGCTCAAAAAAAAAGAGTCGGCGAGTGTCACTCGCCGACTCTTTTTTCCAAAATCAAATATTTGTTTGTGTGAAAAAAGTACAGCTTGCAGAAACCCTCGGTTTAGTGGTATAAATTTACCATGAAGACGATTAGGCTGATTTACAATCCGTTTTCCGGAGACAGGCGTTTTAAAGACGCGTTAGATTCCTGCGCAGAAATTTTTTTCGGCGCAGGATTTTTAACGTGCTTTTGTCGTGTTTCGGATGAAAAATCGCTGGATGCCGCAATTGCAGGGCTTTCGGACGAATACGCGCTTGTTGTCGCGGGGGGCGACGGCACAATTAACATGGTGATTAACGCGATGGAGCGGCTCGGCAAAACCACTCCGCTCGGCATAATTCCTGCGGGAACCGCCAATGACTTCGCGTCGTTTTTGGACATGCCCAAGGAACCCCGCGCCGCCGCCGAAGCCATAGCGAGCGGTCGTGTAATTTCCGCCGACCTCGGACGCGTGAACGGAAAGTGTTTTGTAAATGTCTGCGGCGGCGGACTTTTTATCAATGTGTCACACTCGATGACGAACGATAATTTGGCGAAAAGCATTTTGGGCAAGCTGGCGTACTACATTAAGGGGCTTGGGCAGCTTCCGAATATTTCGCCGCTTCGCCTGCGAATAACCCTTCCCACCGCCGTCCACGAAGACGATTTCGCGCTGTTTCTTATATTAAACAGCGGAGGGTGTGGCGGCTTTCACAAAATTTCGCCGCACGCGTCCATTACCGACGGTTTCTTGGATTTGGTCGCGTTTCGTTTCATGCCGATGAAGGACATCGCGGGGCTTTTTTTGAAAATTCTATCGGGTGAACACCTTGATGACCATCGAATTTTATTCGCCCATGTGCCGGAAATTACAATCGAAAATTTGGGCAAAGAGTACATCGACACCGACGTTGACGGCGAGCCCGGGCCGAAATTGCCGCATAAAATCACATGCGAGCGCGGCGTTTTTCGCCTTGTTGTGCCGCGCTAGGATTTCAGACAAAAAACTGATACTTTTTGGAGGGTTGAGATGAAGAATTTGAATTTGGAATACGCCGCGCTTGTTCGTGCGGATTTTGAGAAAAATATCGCCGACGGGGCGGCTGTGAAGCGATATATGGACGCGTCTACGGCTGTTTATCACGGCATCCCCCAGCCCTGCCTTTACATACCCAAAATTTTTTCGCACGATGCGTGGAAATTTTTACAAACTGCCGCCGCCGACATTCATCGAATTTTGCAAAAAGTCATCGCGCGATATTTGACCGACGCGGAATACAGGCGACTTTTTGCCTTCGATGCAGAGCTTGAAGAATTAATTCTGTCCGATGCGGACTATCCGCAACTTTTGCCCATCGCACGCCTCGATATTTTCTTCAACGAAGACGATTTTTCCTTCAAATTTTGCGAATTCAACGCCGACGGCGCAAGCGCGATGAACGAGGACCGCGAGATTAATAACGCGTTGCGTTTGAGTGATACGTTCCTTGGATTTGCGCGGGAACACGCACTTCAAAGCTGCGAGCTTTTTGATTCGTGGGTGCGTGAATTTCAAGAGATTTTGAGTTCTCGGGAGGAGCGGATTTTTAACAACGGTCGCATTACGGAATCGAATCCGGAGTCGCATCCGGATTCGAGAGAATGCGCGGAGACTGACATTGGAGAGGTCGAGAAAAAAATTTTTGTTGCGATTGTGGATTTTATGGACGCGGCTACGGGGAATGAGTTTGTTGAGTTTCGCGAGGCGTTTCGGCGGGCGGGGTTTGCTTGCGAAATTTGCGAAATCCGCGACTTATTATATGTAGGCGGGGAATTGAAAACGGCGGCGGGCGTGCGAATCGACGCGGTTTATCGGCGCGCGGTAACGTGCGACATCATGCGGCGGCGGGACGAGGTGCGGCCGTTTTTGCAGGCGGCGCGGGACCGCGGGGCTTGCATAGTCGGGCATTTTCGCACGCAAATCATTCACAATAAAATTATTTTTGAAATTTTGCGACGCGAGGAAACGCTTGGGTTTTTGACCGAGCATGAGCGGGAATTTATTTTGCGGCACGTGCCGGAAACTTTGCCGCTTGTGCGCGGCGCGTTCGACCCGGCCGAGGTCGTGCGAAACAAAGACGATTGGCTCATCAAGCCCGAGGATTCGTACGCCTCGCGCGGGGTTTTCGCGGGGATTGATATGGACGCGGCGGCGTGGGCGGCGGCGGTGGAAGGCGCGACGGATACGGGCTACATTTTGCAGAAATTTTGCCCGCCGTACCGCACGGAAAATTTGGACTTCAACGAAAGCGAACGCCCCGAATTCAAAACGTACAACAATATCACAGGGCTATACGTTTACAACGGCAAACTCGCGGGGCTTTACTCTCGCGCGGGTCTTGCGGGGATTATTTCCGGCGGGACGCAAGGCTTGACAATGGCGTCGGTTGTTGAGGCAGGAGAATCAAAATGAACATAAAGGCAGAACTGGCGCGCGGCGAAGTTCGAAATTTGTACGTGCTTTTTGGTGCGGAAAGGTTTTTGGTTTTGCATTATGCGGCGGAAATTGAGGCGGAGTGCGGCGCGGAGAAGACTGTTTTTGGCGGCGGGACGGCGGTGGCAGAAATTATTATGGCGGCGGAAACGGTTGGTTTTTCTGCGGAGAAGAGGCTTATTTTTGTGCGGGATTCAGGGCTTTTTGCGCAGGGACGCAAGGAAGAATCCGAAAAAATGGCGGAGTATTTTGCAAAAATTCCGCCGGATACCACGTTGATTTTCGCGGAAAGCGAAATCGACAAGCGCACGCGGGCTTATAAAACGGCGGCAAAGCTGGGCGCGACTTTTGAGTGCGCTCCGCTTGCGCCGGGGGATTTGGCGAAATGGGTGAGTGTTTTGGCGAAAAAAAAGGGCAAAACATTCGCGCCCGGTGCGGCGCAACATTTTTTGCGCACATGCGGGAACGATATGTTTGCCCTTGCGAACGAGGCGGAAAAGCTGATTCATTTTTGCGGCGTGCGCCAAGCGCGCAGTGAAGAAGATGTGCCGAAATCCACGCATTCTCCCGGCCCCGAAGTCGCCCCCGCTTTTCGCCGCAACGAAAGCGAAATCACGGCCGCTGACATCGACGAAATTTGCACGCCGACGCTTGAGGCGCGCATCTTCGATTTAACAAAAGCGATGGGCGCGGGCCGCACCGCCGACGCGTTGCGGTTTTATCGCGACATGTTGTTCCTCAAGGAATCGCCGTACATGATTTTGACCATGATAATTCGCCAATTGCGCATAATTTTGCTTTGCATGGCGCACACGAAAAAAAATACGCCGCGCGCGCAAATCGCCAAGGAGCTTAAAATCATGGATTTTGTGATAAACGAGGCACTTTCACACGGTCGCCGATTCACGGAGGAATCGCTGATTGCCGCGCTTGAGAGGTGCAGCGACACCGACTTGCGCATGAAAACGGGACTTGTTGCGCCGGAAATCGGCGTGGAGATGCTACTTATTTCGCTTGCTTAGCGCGCCAAGCGCGCGGTGGGTACCGGGGGCATGTGTCGGGGGCGACGCGTTCCCTCGAAGCCGGAAGCTGTTACCCGGGGTATAAAAAAAAGAGTCGGCGAGTGTCA
>WRGX01000131.1 GCA_009786975.1 Defluviitaleaceae bacterium | reverse complement strand
TTTTGGCTATGAAGGGGCCGGATGTGGCGGAGGAACTGGAAAAAGCCGCGCCCGCCATAAAAAAATTCGGCGGCCGCATCGAAGATATTTGCGCGGTGGAAATCGCAGACGGACTAAAACGCTCGATTGTTATCATTCGGAAAATTTAAACTCGCCCATCAATGCTTTAACGTTTTGAGTAAAGCGAGCATACGATATAACTACAATTTCAAGATAAGGGTGAAATGTCCATGAGAAATTACCAAAACGTCCTTTTAGACCCCGAACAGTCTATCTTGCTGGTCATCGACCATCAGCCGCAGATGTACTTCGGGGTGGAGGGTGAGTCGCGGCGTGTTATTCAAAACAACGTCGTTGGTCTTGCAAAGTCGGCAAGGCTGTTTAATGTTCCGTGCATCCTTACAACAGTTGCTGCGGATACTTTTTCCGGCGCATTATATTCAAGATTGCAGGAAGTGTATCCGCAGGTCACTCCGATTGACCGCAGCTCCATCAATTCGTGGGAGGATGAAAACGTCAAAAATGCGGTTATCGCTACCGGTCGGAAAAAAGTTATTATTGCAGGATTGTGGACAGAAGCCTGCGTTACATTTCCGGCTCTGTGCATGAAATATGAGGGTTACGATGTTTACGTCGCAACGGATGCGTGTGGCGGCGCAACAAAAAATGCTCACGATATGGCAATTTTGCGCATGTCGCAAATGGGTGTTGTGCCAATGAATTGGATGCAGGTCACGCTTGAATGGCAAAGAAATTGGAGTAACATCGAAACCTACGACGGAGTAATGGACATTATGAAGGACTACAGCGGTGCGTATGGTCTCGGCATTGAATATGCCGAAACGATGGTTGAAAATTATAAACACGCACGCTAAAAACACAGTCAAAAAGTATCAGCTTGTCCACCAATTAAGAGACTGCTTCTGTGCGAAGCAGTCTCTTTTTATGGGCGAGGAAACCGCTGTTTTTTCGAAATATTTTTTGACTCGATTTTAAAGAATTTTGTGAGCATACGTATTGCGGAATTTACCGCGAAGGCAAAATTCTTGTCGAGTGTTGAAATTTTATCTGAATGTGTTAGAATTTGCGGCGGAGGTGGGCGAAGTGCTGGCTTTGGAATTGGACAAGACTTGCGTGAAGGGTTTTATGGGAAAATTGTTGCGCGAGGGTTTGTTTGACGAATTTGAGGCACGCTCGGTCGAAATTTTTGCGGCGATAAATGTTACGCTTGATGGCGCAGGCGCGTCCGGTTGGTCTGCGTGGGGCGCGATGCGTCCGATGGCTTATGAAATCGTAAAAATGTGCGCCAAACCGCGTCGTATGAAAGTGGTTTTTTCTAAAAGCGACGCCGACGAAATACATACAAACGCCGCCGCTCTCTTTTTAAACATTACGTACGAAAATGACGCCGTGACCTTCACAACCGCCACTTCGCAAAAGGAATTTGCCATGGATAAATCGTTAGACCGGGCTTGGGACGAGTGGGTCAACGGTTTTTTTGAAAAATCCGAAATAAAAGTTACGGACAGGAGCTGACAACATGAAAAAAATCACCATTTTTGACTCAACGTTGCGCGACGGAGCGCAGGCGGAAGGGATTTCCTTTTCCGTTACGGATAAAATAAAAGTCGCACGCGCGCTTGACGCCATTGGCGTGGACTACATCGAGGCGGGCAATCCCGGCTCGAACCCTAAAGATTTGGAATTTTTCCAACATTTTTGCGACGTCGGCGAAGGCGCGAACGCGCTAAAGCACGCAAAACTGGTTGCCTTCGGAAGCACGCGCCGCAAGGGAATTTTGGCAAAGGACGACGCGAACGTGAACGCGCTTTTGGACTCCGGCGCGGGTGCGGTATGTATCTTTGGCAAAAGTTGGGACTTTCACGTCACGGATATTTTAAATGCCACGCTTGATGAAAATTTGGAAATGATTCGCGATACCATTGCGTTTTTAAAAACCCGCGTGGGCGAAGTGATGTTCGATGCGGAGCATTTTTTTGACGGATACAAAAATAATTCCGAATACGCCCTCGCGTCGCTTGCGGCCGCTCGGGACGGCGGAGCGGACGTCCTTGTGCTTTGCGACACAAACGGCGGCTGTTTCCCCGACGAAATTTCCGCCATTATAGAGGAAGTTGTCCAAAAATTTGACCTGCCCGTCGGCATTCACACGCACAATGACTGCGAAATGGCGGTCGCGAACTCGATTGTTGCGGTCGAGTCCGGCGCGACACAGGTGCAGGGGACGTTTACGGGCTTCGGCGAACGCTGCGGAAACGCGAATCTTTCGGCGATTATCCCGAATTTGCAGCTAAAAAAAGGCTACGCCTGTATCCCACGCGAAGCCATGGAAAATTTAACACAAACAGCGCGTTTTATCTCGGAAGTCGCAAACACCTCGCTTAATAAACGCGCCGCTTACGTCGGGCAAACCGCGTTTGCGCACAAAGGCGGTATGCACATTGATGCGGTCGCGAAAAATCCCGAATCTTTCGAGCATATCAGCCCGGACGCCGTCGGCAACGCCCGCCGCACGCTTATGAGCGAGGTTGCGGGGCGAAGCACGCTTTTGAAAAAAATCCAAGAAGTCCGCCCAGATATCGAGCGCAATTCCAGGGAAATGGGGCGCATTGTCGAAAAATTAAAGGAGCAGGAACACAAGGGCTACCAATTCGAAGGCGCGGAAAGCTCCTTCGCGCTTAAAATCCGCCGCGTTTTGGATGATTACATCCCGCTTTTCGAGCTGATTAAATTCAATATTATCAGCGAGGACATGGCGTCCGCGTCGAGAAATTCGAATTCGACCGCAGTAATAAAAATTTGCGTAGACGACGCAACGGTGCTTCCCGCAGGCGAAAAATCCGTCGAGGTAATCACCGCCGAGGAGGGCAACGGCCCCATCACCGCCCTTGACAAAGCCCTGCGCAAAGCCCTCGAAGGCTACTACCACGACCAACTCGCCGCTGTAAAACTAATCGACTACAAAGTACGCGTTTTGGACAGCAACGACGGAACGGCCTCCCGCGTGCGCGTACTAATCGAATCCACCGACGGCATACAAAAATGGTCAACCGTCGGCGTTTCGGCAAACGTCGTCGAAGCAAGCTGGGAGGCCCTTATGGACTCGATTAAATTTAAGCTGATTATGGACAGGGACGCGCGGTACGCTGTGTTTGCGTATTAGAAGGTGTGTTCATAGCACGAAATGCTTCCTTAAAGGACGGAGGCAAAAACACGGTCAATTCCGCCAAGCCGAATCCCGAACAGACGCTTGACCGTGTTGCAGGGATTATGGTCTACAATCCCTGCATATTCGCAAGCATATCCTCATAGGTATCGCGGCGGCGGATTAATCGAACCTCGCCGTCTTGCGAAATTAAAACCTCCGCCGGGCGCGCGCGGTGATTGTACTGGCACGCCATGGAATAGCCGTACGCGCCTGCGTCGAGGATGCCCAAAACATCGCCTTCGCGAAGCGGCGGCAACTCGCGGTCACGGGCTATGAAGTCGCCGGTTTCGCACTGGTTGCCGACTATGTTGATTTTTTCCATAGGTCCGCAAAAAATATCCTGCTTCGAGTCGGACGCCGAAAGCTCGTCAGCATGTAAGTGACCCCTCCCCTCGCCGCGGGCGGGGTCGCGATAGATATCAATATCATGGTGTGCGTCGTAAACCGTGGGGCGTTTGAAAACGGAAAAGCCCAAATCGGTTCCGGCGTATTTTTTTGTGCCGCAATTTTTCAGCGAGTGAACCGTGCCGAGAAGCACGGCGCATTCCGCGACGATATAACGCCCCGGCTCGACCATAAATGTAAGCTCTTTGCCGTAATTTTTTGCGAAATCAAAAAACATCGCGTCAAGCCGCTTGCCGATTGCGCGCAAATCAATTGGTCCTTCGCCGTTTTGCTTATGATACGGCACCATAAAACCGCCGCCGAAGTCGATGTATTCAAGGTTTTCGAATTGCCGCGCAAGGCGTAAAATTGCTTCAACGCCTTCGAGGTACAGTTCGCCTTCGATATACGAGCCAACGTGTTGATTTATGCCGATTAGTTTCAAATCGTACTTGCGTAAAAGTTCTTTCACTTGCGGGATATACTCGGGCATAATGCCGAATTTCGTGCCGTCGCCGCCGGTTACGACTTTTTCATGATGCCCGCCGCCGATGCCGGAATTAAAGCGTAAAAAAATGCGCCCGCCGGGGTTTACGCGCCCGAGGGTTTCAAGCTGTGAAAGCGAATCCACGCTAACGGTCGCGCTCAATGTGTCATACTGCGATTCGGCAGAACCGATTTTTGAGGCAAAAGCAAGCTCTTCCGCGCCAACGCCGTTTAAAATAAAAAGCATCTCCTCCGGCAAAAAGCCCGCCGCCAAAGCCGCAACGGCCTCGCCCTCGCTTGAAATATCGGTGCGGAGCCCCTCCTCGCGAATGATTTTCAAAAGCGACAGATTTGAATTTGTTTTAACCGCGTAATTCACGGCGAATTTCGGATACGTGCTAAGGTTTATAATGTCGCGGCATCGCTCGCGCAAAATCCGCTCGTTGTAGACATACAGCGGGCTGCCGAAGGTTTGCACAAGTTCGCGCGGGTCGTTGCCGTGGTAAAAATTAAAATTCTGCGTAACATTATTCATTTTGCCGACCTGCTTTCAATATCCTTTTGTATTTGCATTTTCAATTCATCCGTCGACGCGAATTTTTTTTCCGGACGGATAAATCGCAAAAATTCAACCTTTATCGGCGTGCCGTAAAGTTCTTCGCGCGACTGAAAATTCAGCACATGAGATTCAACGGAAAATCGACTTCCGTCGGAAACCGTCGGGCTTATACCGATATTTGTGACGCTTGCGTGCGCCGCGCCGTCGATAATTGTGCGGGTCGCGTAAACGCCGTTTTGCGGCAGAAATTTGTCGACCGGCGGGTAGATGTTAAGCGTGGGAAACCCCAACACGCGCCCGACTTGCCTCCCTTTTTCAACCGTCCCTTCGATAAAAAACGCAAAACCCAAAAACCGCTCCGCCGCGCAGAAATTATTTTCCGCCAAAAGTTCGCGAATGCGCGATGTGCTGACGATTTCGCCACCGAAATTTTCTTGCGGGTTGGGAAGCTGCTCCCGGCTCGGTTCCCAATGCGCGCTTGGCACGCTTTTTTGCCGGCTAGGAAGCTGCTCCCGGCTTCGAGAGAATGTGTCGACTTCGACATGTGTCTCCGGTGCCCAATGCGCGCTTGGCACGCTTTTTTGCCGGCTAGGAAGCCGCTCCCGGCTTCGAGAGAACGTGTCGACTTCGACATGTGTCTCCGGTGCCCAATGCGCGCTTGGCGCGCTTTTTTGCCGGCTAGGAAGCTGCTCCCGGCTTCGAGGGAATGTGTCGACTTCGACATGTGTCCCCGGTGCCCAATGCGCGCTTGGCGCGCTTTTTTGTGACACAACGAAAACGGACCCTGCTTTGCGCAGTGTTTGAAGCGTGCCTTCGCGCCCGCGCCCGAATCGGAAATTTTCTCCTGCGATAATTTCCTGTGCGCCCAAATCGCCAAAAATTTTTTCGCAAAAATCCCGCGCCGACATTGCGGCAAATTTTTCGTCGAAATCGAACGTGACGATTTCATTCACGCCAAGCGAGTAAATTAATTCGTCGCGCTCGTGGGGCGAAAAAAGCGGCTTGTAATCTGCGTCGCGCAGAAATTTGAAGGGATGCGGCTCAAAAATCGCGATAACGGCGGCGACCTCCGATTCGCGCGCACGTCGCACAAGCTCCGAAATTAACTCGCGATGCCCGATGTGAATCCCCTCGAATTTCCCGACGGCGAGAACACACGCTTTATCATGCATTTTATTATGAAGCATCAGAGCATAACCTCCGCGCGAAAAACGCCGCTTTCGGCGCGAAACAAGCCGATTAAGCCGCCGTCTGCATCCGACGCGTAGAGCCAAAATTTTTCGCCCTCGCGGAAAGGCGCGAGGGAGGGGGACGGTTCCTCCCTTACCAACTCCACCGGCAGCGGATTCCCGTTCCGCGCCATTGAAAGCCCCTCCTCGCGCACAAACGCGGCAGGGTAGTGAAGCAGTTTATCCGGCGGAATAATAAGCTCATCCGTCTCATTTTTTTCCGCCGCCGCTTTAATTTCGTCAATCGTAACCGCGTCGCGCAAGAAAAATTTCCCGCTTTGCGTACGCACCAAATCGCCCATAACCGCACCGCACCCCAAGGATTCGCCGATATCCGCGCACAAACTGCGAATATACGTCCCCTTCGAGCAGTTCACATCCAAAAAAAACTTCTCGCCCTCACGTCGCACGCGCAAATCGTGAATCACTACGCGCCGCGGCTTCCGCTCTATGACCTGCCCCTTACGCGCAAGCTCATACAACTTTTTCCCGCCAACCTTGACAGCCGAATACATCGGCGGCACCTGCAAAATCTCACCCTTAAATCCCTCCGCAACGGCTACAATCTCCCGCAATTTCGGAATCAAGAGGGCTTCGCTTCCTTGCGGGGGAGCGGGGACAGCACCCTCAAGGTCTTGCACTTTGCCGGCAATATCAAGAGTATCCGTCCGCAAACCAAAAATAATCTCCGCGGTATACGCCTTGTCCTGCGCGGCGAAATAGTCGGCGAGTTTGGTTGCGCGGCCGATGCAAATCGGCAGGACGCCGGTTGCGTTGGGGTCGAGGGTGCCTGTGTGTCCCACGCGGTCGCGGAAAATTTTGCGGATAATCGCGACGACGTCGTGGGAGGTGTAGCCCTTCTCTTTGCGGACGTTAATTATTCCGATTTTGTTGCACTTCATATGCCACAACTTCCTTTACAACGAGTGCGACCGTTTTTTTCATAACAGCGTGAACTTTGCCCGAGACGGTTGCGCCTGCGGCGAGGGCGTGGCCGCCGCCGCCGAGCTTGGCGGCAACATTTGCCATGTTCGGCCCTTGCGAACGCAGGCTTACTTTTACCTCGCCGGAGCTTAGGCCTTTTTCATACACAAAAACCGCCGCCAACGCCTTGCGCGTCCCCATTAAATACTCGACAACGCCGTCAAGGTCGGACAAATTTGCACGCACGCTTTTGAGCATATCGCGCGTGACGCAGGTGTACACGATTTTTTTGCTGCGCGTGCGTTTGCTGTTTTGGAGCGCGAGGCCGAGAATTTTCCCTGCCGCGAATTTGTGCATATGCATCAGCTCGTTATAAATTTGCGTAAACGGAATGCCCATTTCCATCAGGCGTGCGGCGGTTTTCATGGTCGAAATCGCCGTCGCATTGTAACGAAAACCGCCGGTATCACTAACCATTCCGGCATAAACCGCCGCCGCGATGTCCGGCGTGGGGTCGGTAAATCCCTCGATGATGCGCAGGGTCATTTCGCTTGCGCTTGACGCCGTGGGCTCTATGTAATTGTGCATGGCAAAGCCATCGTTTGTCTCGTGATGGTCGATACAAACGGTAACTTTTGCGCGCTCGAAAAAGGGTTGCGAAAGACCCATCCTTTCGGGCGCGGCGCAATCAATCGCAATAAACACTTCGGGTTGAAAATTTTCTTCCAAATCAAAAATCGATTCCGATTTCGTGGGGTCATTGGGGTTGCATTTCATCGGCACCAAAAACTGTTTTCCCGGAATAATCTTATATTTCAGCGCGTAAGGTTCCAGAAGCACACGCACGTTTTTGCCCATTTTATCAAGCGCGAGCGCGAGCGCGAAACAAGAGCCGATTGCGTCGCCGTCCGGACCCGTGTGTCCCGCCAAAGTAAAATTCTCGTTTTCGCGAATAACCTGTAAAATTTCGTCCAATTGCACTCACCCCGCAAACTTTATCACTCCCAAAGAAATTTTGCAAAAAAATTTGACAACAACGTCGCGAGGACATATAAGAAGATATATTCACAGCACGGAATGCTTTCTCACACTGTCAAAAGTACAAGGAGTGAATTGCATGAAAACCCACATAAACCTACTGCCGCCCGATGCGCAAAAAGCAAAAAAATTTCGCAAGCGAATAAAATTTTTGTTACTTGCACAGTGCGGCATTTTTTTATTGCTTGGGGCAAGCATATTTTTGCTAAACAACGCGGAACGTTATGTATGGCAGGCATCCCGCGCTTTGGCCGAAAGGGTTTCCGCCCTTGCGCCGGAAATCGAAGAAAACACGCGCGCGCTGGCGATACGGGAAATACTTGCGGAGACATTGCCGATTGAATTCGACGGCGAATGGCTCGACCGCATTTTATTCGCAATCCCCGACGGAACAACGCTTACGCGCATCGATTACAATCGCGGCGAACTGCTTATTTCCGCCCACACCGCCGACATAAACACAATAGAATCCCACCGCGCAAACATGGCGCATCTTTTTACATATGTACGCGCCGGCCATATTCGCGCCTACGCCGACGGCTATTCGTACGAAATCCGAATAATTTTTGAGCAATAAGCGCGCCAAGCGCGCGGTGGGCACCGGGGGCATGTGTTGGCGGCGACACGTGCTCTCGAAGCCGGAAGCAATTTACTCGCGTAAAAAAAGGCGCGCCAAGCGCGCGGTGGGCACCGGGGGCATGTGTCGGCGGCG
>WRGX01000130.1 GCA_009786975.1 Defluviitaleaceae bacterium | reverse complement strand
TCACTCGCCGACTCTTTTTTGCCTGCCGGAAAATTGCTCCCGGCTTCGAGGGAATGCGCCGCCTCCAACACATGCCCCCGGTGCCCACCGCGCGCTTGGCGCGCTTTTTTTCAAAAAATTATCAAGTAAGGAAAACCGAAAAAAAACCGATATACATTATAAGGGAAAAACTTTTTTAAGGCAGGGATGCGCTATGACAATTGATTTTGCAGAAAAAAGCAACCGCGACATAAGGCGGAAGCTCGAAGAAAATTTAAACCACCGCATAAAAGACGCGCACAGCCGCGTAGAGCAGGAACGGCGTGAACAGCAACGTCGCCGCCCGCCGCGTCGGCAAACGGGTTCGGTTCGTTTGAGCAATACCGACTCGATTGGTCGCGCAAGGCGTGTGCGTGCGAGGCTTGTCGCGAAATTGCAGGAGGTCTACGGAAGCGACAGTGACGGACGCTCGAGAGGCACGATGGCAATGGATATTAAATTGCAAATAAATCGCGTGGATAAGCAAATTTCGGCGATTCGTCGCCGCGAACGCGCAATCGAAGAGGAACGCACAACCCGCCGCCGCGACGATACGCCCGAGGCACGTCGCCGCCGCGCGCGCGACATGCAGGAGCGGCGAATCCACATTCGGCGCGACTTCCTTTTCCACGCGAACAAGGGCGGTTTTGACCCGAATAATCCGACGTTTGTTTCCGGAAAACAGAACGCGGCTTCGTCCGTTTTGTTTGACATTGGCGGAAACGTCGGCACGATTGACATCGCCGGCGGCGTTGATTTTACGCCGGAGCCGAACATGGAATTCGTACTGTGAGCGGCACGCTATTTATTGTAGCGACGCCGATTGGCAATCTCGAAGATATTTCCGCGCGTGCATTGCGTGTTTTGGGCGAAGTTGACTTAATCGCCGCCGAGGACACGCGCCACAGCCGCACTTTGCTTGCGCATTTTTCAATAAAAAAACCCGTGTTTTCCTGTCATAAATTCAATGAGGGAAAACGCGGGGATTTTTTTGTTTCCGAGATGCTTGCGGGCAAAAATATCGCGCTGATTTCCGACGCGGGAACGCCCTGCATTTCCGACCCCGGAAGCCGACTCGTCAAGGCGGCGGCGGACGCAAGCGTCACAATTGTGCCGATTTGCGGCGCAAGCGCGGTAACATCGGCACTTTCGGTTTCGGGATTTGACGCGTCGCGGTTTATTTTTTTGGGCTTTTTGCCAAGAGGCAAAGCGGCGGCAACCGCGATTTTCGATGCATCCGCCGCAAGTGATGTCATTATTTTTTACGAATCCCCCAAGCGAATTATGCGCGTTTTGGAGCTTATCGAAAAAAATTTCCCCACCGCACAAATCTGCCTTTGCAACGATATTTCAAAAAAATTCGAAAAAATTTATCGCGGAGCCGCCGCCGACGTGCTTGAGGAACTTCGCCAAAACCCCGCCGCCGAAAAAGGCGAATATACCTGCGTCTTACGCGCGCCAAGCCCGCAGTCGCCTATTGCACAAGACGCCCCGTCATTAGAATCACGCCTCGTCGAAATAATGGCAAAAAAATCTTGCACCCTAAAAGAAGCCTCCACCATACTTTTCGACACCCAATCCAACGAAAAAGCGCGCACTGCGCGCATTGAACACCGGGGACACATGTCGAAGGCGACGCATTCCCTCGAAGCCGGGAGCAATTTCCTCGACCACGAAAAAGCGCGCCAAGCGCGCATTGAACACCGGGGACATGTGTCGGAGTCGGCGCATTCCCTCGAAGCCGGGAGAAGTTTCCTCGACCACGAAAAAATCCCCAAAAAAGAGATTTACGCCGCAATGTTGCGGCTGAAGGAAATGTTTAGTCACGCACCGTGAAAAATGAACGAAGGGAACGCGGGCGACCAATTTTCATCAGAAATTGGCACGTATCAGCGAAGGGCAAAAAGATATGGAGAATCGCGAAATCGTTATAAAAAATTGTTTCAATGCGTGGATTGAGAAAGATGTTTCAATTTTCGCGGATTCCTTCGCCGAAAGCGCGGTTTACATCGAATCGTGGGGACCGGCGTATCGCGGAAGGGCGGATATTATCGCGTGGTTTGCCGATTGGACACGCGAAAACTGCGTTTTGGAGTGGCGAGTGAAAACATTTTTTCATGCCGAGGCGGTTTGTATTTGCGAATGGTATTTTGAATGCGAGTGCGGCGGGGAAATTGACGGCTTTAACGGCGTTTCGATTGTGAACTTTAACGCGGATGAAAAAATTATTTCGTTGCGTGAGTTTCAATCGAAAACACCAAATGTGTTTCCCTACGAGCTGCGTCAAGCACGCAATACACACCACGAGCGCGGCGAACGTTCCCCGCACCGACGGGAAAATGTGTCGGTTGCCACACATTCTCCCAAAACCGGAGACAGCTTATGCCTTTGATTTTGCCGAAACCGGGCGTGTTCGAACACGAGGAGAAGCGGTCGCGTTTTTTAGCGTACTGCGCGCCCGTCGAAAATGAGGACGCGGCTAAACGAGTTGTTGCGGAAATTCGCGCCGCGCATCCGAAGGCGAATCATAATGTTTTTGCATACAGCGTCGCAGGCATTCCCGTCGCGAGCGCGGGGAAAATCACCCGCTCAAGCGACGACGGCGAACCCCACGGCACAGCGGGAATGCCTGTGTTAAACGTGTTCGTTAAGGCTGATGTGATAGATTTTGTTTGCGTTGTAACGCGCTATTTTGGCGGGACATTGCTTGGCGCGGGCGGCCTTGTTCGCGCCTATACGCGTGCCGCTAAGGGCGCGATGGAAAATGCCGCGCCGACCGAACTTGTTATTTACAAAGATTTCCGCGTGGTTTGCCCGTATTCCAATTTCGACAAGGTGAAATATTCTTTCGAAAAACTCGGCGTTGAAATCCTAAACGTTACATATACAGACGTTTGCACGCTTGATGTGCGCGTAAAAGAAGCCCTCGTCCCGCAATTTTTGCGAGAAGAGGGCTTCGGCGCGCCAAGTGCGCGGTGAGTATCTACTAAATTATTCCTCCGGCTCCTCAATCGGCAGGATTATCTCAATTTCCTCAATTCCTTCGGCGTCGCCGTCAAGTTCATCGCTCGCAAAATCCGTTTCGCGCAGACGTCTCCTCTCGAAAATTTCCGCGCGATTTGAGCCGACAACAAGAATTGTATCTGTGCCTCCGACAAACAATACGTCGCGCGCGTCGAATAGAACTGTGTGTTCCCAAATGGGTACGCCCCGAAAAGTTATGGCATGAAAACTGCGGTCGCCGCCAACGATTACGGCGTTTTGACCCATGCGAAGATGCGTCGCGCTTCGACCGAGTTCAAACACGCCCGTCGGCGCGCCGTTCGCGCCGTAAATGCGTATTGTTCCGGGTCGGTCGCCCTCTTCTGTTGCCATCGGCAGACGCGTGCCTGTTGCAAAAGCAAAATGTGTTCCGCCATAGAAAGCTATGTGTGTCTTTTCGTTTTCAAGCGGAATGTCCCAAATGGGACGGCTCGCGGCAGGAGACGGCCCAAGCTGAAAGCCCGCAATTTGCGACGTTGTTGCAACAACAAGCCTGTTGCCCTCCATGAATTGCATCGCGGTTATGACCTGCCCGGGAAAATCCTGCGACGCGAAATGCCCGCGGTCGGTTCCCCATGCGTCCCACTGGTTTGTATAGCGAAATTGCACGGTTTGGCGCACGTCAAAGGTCAAATCCATCACACCGATTGCAACATACCGTCCGTCGGCCGAAACCTCCGCGTGCGTCGGATGAATCAGCTCCTCAAACACCGACCACGAGAAAAACGGATTCGCCGCCGTCGTAAGGTAGCGGTTAAATACATACACTATGTAGCCATGGTCATACTCCGCAATGACGGACAAAAATCCCGTTTCATTAACCCAAAACGACTGAATGGGATGGTCAATCGAAACGGAAAACGCCGGCCCGTCCGCGTTAAAAACGTGAATATTCCGCCCTCCGCTAAGTTCGCCGATTGCAACATAATCGCCCCGCTTCGAAAGGAAGGGGTGGTTAAAACTAAACGATTCGCTCCACATTAAAACTTCATTTGTGGCGACAAATCTAATCCCATTGCGCGTTGCGAAATAAAAAAATCGCGAATCGTTCGAATGAAACGCCGCGCCCGCATCGAATGCGTATGTAATAACATGCCCCGTGCTTGAAATAATCATCTCGCGCTCGCCGCCAAACCCAAGCTGCGGCAAAATAAAAAACTGCGCCAAAACAACAACGCCAACAAGTGCGACGGCGATTAAAATTTTCGCGAAGGTAGTCAATGTAAACTTTTCTTTTTGAATTCCCGGTTGATTTTCCATGAAATAACTATACATTTCGAGCGGGGGTGTGTCAAATATTTCCCTCTCTACCCCGCTCCAATCGCAATAATCCCCTGCGTCGGCTTATACACCGATGTGTTGATTTTTTCGCGGGTGTGCTCGATGTTGTCGATGTAAACTATTTTGTACAGCTCGACGTGGTAGCCCATTTGCGATTCAAGGGTGATTTGGCGAGTTCCTCGCGGTACGGTGGGGTCAACGACTTCGCGGTATGGTTCCGGCGGGATAATTTCCGTGGTTGCCTCGAAACGAAGGGAGCGGTTATTTTCGCGCTGTTCGTACCCGTGGATTCTTACGTACAAGTTGTTGCGATTGCTGTAACTTGTGATTAAAATTGGACGCGGGGTTGTGTTTTGAATTTTTAAATCGAAATAGTCGCCCGCTACGGTTGCGTCGAAACCGACATCGACGTAGTTTACGCGCGCGGAATGATTGTGACGCTGTAAAATCGCAAGCTCGGCGTGAAGCGCGGCGATGTAAAGGGTCGATACAACTTGGCACACGCCGCCGCCGATATCCTCGACCGGCTGCCCCTGCACAAGAACAAGAGCGGCTTCATAGCCGCTTTCGGGCAAATTTGAGGCGATAATTGCCCCGGCGGAAAATGTCTCGCCGGGGTAGATAACGCTGTTATTTATCCGCTCGGCGGCGCGGTTTATATTTCGTACGCGCGGTGCGTCGCTTGCGCTTGCGATGCGCGTGTTAAAACTGCCCAAAATCTTCGGCTCGAACTCGAAATCGGCGACGGTATAAAGCGGCGCGAGCGGGGCAAAATTCAGGGAAATTTCGCCGCTTTCAAGCGATTTTAACAAAGCCTGTGTCGCGGCGGCGGCAAGTTCGGCGTTGACGCCCTCCCCTGCCCTTTCCGGCGTAACGGAAATATTCCCCGACGAATCCGCATAAAACGAGGCATTTTGGGGCGAAGTGTCAAGTTTTTGCGAAAGCTCGTTCACTATGTCTTCGAGCCTTTCGGCGTTAAAAACAAACACAGGCGACGTATTTAATTCGCGCCGAAAAAGCCGCGCAATACCGCGCCTTGGGATAAGGGCGTCGTCGATATGCGCAGTAAAATCAAAATGCGCGCCAAAGTCCGCAAAAGTATATTGCGCCAAAACCTCGCCGTTTTTCAAATATCTTACCGTCCGCGCCTCAAGCTGTGCGGTAAACCGCTCGGCAAGCGCGGCCTCGGCTTCGGCGCGGTTCATGCCCCCAACCGCAACGCCGTGTATGTAAACATTTGTATAAATCCTGTCGGCCTCGTGCTGCCTCGCGCACGCGGCAAATAAAAAAATTATCGGCAAAACAAAAAGTAATTTTTTATCCACAAAAGCACCTCCTCTTATTTATTTATAAGAGGAGGCGGATAAAATTATACCAACCGCCGCGGACGAATAGAAGCGAGAATGTTCAATTTTTTTATAAAAACCAGTGTTCATGGTATAATTCCCTTGAAATCACGTGAATTACCACGTGAATTACAATGAGAGGAAGATTCAAATGAGAGAACCCACAGCAAAACAAATCGAGGAACAGAAAATTTACACGCAAATGGGGATGAAGGATAACGAGTTCGAAATGGTCAAATCCATCCTCGGGCGACTGCCGAATTACACGGAAATCGGGATGTTTTCGGCAATGTGGAGCGAACATTGCTCGTATAAAAATTCGAAGCCCGTGTTGCGGAAATTTCCGACGGAGGGCGAACGCGTTTTAATGGGGCCGGGCGAGGGCGCGGGAGTCGTGGATATCGGCGACGGGCTTGCGGCGGTGTTTAAAATTGAATCGCACAATCATCCCTCGGCGGTCGAGCCGTATAATGGCGCGGCAACGGGCGTCGGCGGCATTGTGCGCGACGTTTTCAGCATGGGCGCGACGCCTGTTGCTTCATTAAATTCGCTCCGCTTCGGTGAGCTTGATAACGAGCGGACGAAATTTTTGCTCAAAGAAGTCGTGCGCGGGATTGCCGACTATGGGAGCGGCGTAGAGGTGCCGACAATCGGCGGCGAAATTTGCTTTGACCCCTGTTACGCCGGAAATCCGCTTGTTAACGCGATGGTCGTGGGCATTGTGAAGTATAACGGCATAAAAAAAGGCATTGCGAAGGGCGCGGGCAACTCCGTTATGTATGTCGGCGCGCCGACGGGGCGCGACGGCGTGCAGGGCGCGTCCTTTGCAAGCACCGAGCTTTCGGAGGAATCGGAAAAAATTTCATCGGGCGTGCCGCAGGGCAATCCCGAGCTTGAAAAACGCCTGATTGACGCGTTTTTGGAGATTGCCGACAATCATGCCGTCATCGGAATACAGGACATGGGAGCGGCGGGGCTGATTTCTTCGTCGTGCGAAATGGCGTCGAAGGGCGGCACGGGCATGAAACTCATGCTGGATTTTGTGCCGCAACGCGACGAAAATTTGTCCGCATATGAAATGATGCTTTCCGAAACGCAGGAGCGAATGCTGCTTGTTGTGGAAAAAGGACGCGAGAGCGAGTTTGAAAAAATTTTTGCGAAATATAATTTGCCGACGGCCGTAATCGGCGAAGTTACCGACGACGGATTGATGAAAATTTACCATAGGGGCGAGCTCGTCGCCGAGGTTTCCGCCGACGCGCTTGCGCAGTCCGCGCCGGAATACCAAAAACCTTCGCGTGAACCTGCGTATTTTGCAGAAAATCAGGCGATGGACACGTCGATTACCGTGGAAAAATTCGGCGACACTTTGGTTAAACTTTTGGCGCAACCGACAATCGCGAGCAAGCGTTGGGCGTACGCGCAATTTAACAGCACGGTGCGCGGCGATACCGCCGTTCCGCCCGGTTCGGACGCGGGCGTGATTCTTGTGCGCGGAACGAATAAGGCCCTGGCGGCAACAACGGACTGCAACGGCCGATATGTTTATCTCGACCCATATGCAGGCGGAAAAATCGCGGTCGCCGAAGCGGCGCGAAACATCATCGCAAGCGGCGGTTTGCCCCTTGCCGTTACGGACAATTTGAATTTTGGCTCGCCCGAAAATCCGGAAATTTTTTGGCAACTCGAACGCGCCGCCGACGGCATTTCGGAGGCGTGCGTCGCACTTGACACGCCCGTAATCGGCGGCAATGTTTCTATGTACAACGAGCGCAGCGGAGGGGCAATTTATCCCACGCCGGTTATCGGAATGGTCGGGCTTATAGAGGACGCGTCGCAAATCACCACGCAATTTTTCAAAAACGCGGGCGACTTCATTTACATGCTGGGCGAAACGAAAAACGAGTTCGGCGGAAGCGAATTGCAAAAATTAACGCACGGAAAAATTTTCGGCACGCCACCGGAATGCGACCTCGAACAGGAAAAGCGGCTTAACGAAATTTTATTTATCGCGATAAAACAAGGCTTAATCGCGTCGGCGCATGATATTTCCGAAGGCGGACTTGCGGTCGCGCTTGCGGAATGCCTTTTCGCAAACGATGCGTCGAACGAAAATGAGTCGGCGAGTGACACTCGCCGACTCGAAAATAATTTCACGCTTGGCGCGGAAATTTTCGCCGAAATCGAAAACCTCGGTCGCACGGGCGAGCAACGTCCCGAGCAGCGTCCCGAACAACGTCCCGAACAACGTAAAAAGAACGCGCCCGACCCGACGGCGTTTCTTTTTTCCGAAAGCCAGTCACGTTACATCGTAAGCGTCGCGCCGAAAAATCAAGCTGCGTTTGAGGCGTTGGCGGGCGGCGCAGGCGGTATAAAGCCACTGGGATGCGTGACCGATGACGGGACTGTGCGTGTTGAAATTTCCGGCGAAGTCGCCATAAATATTCCGACTAAAATTTTACATGATGTTTGGAGCGGGGCAATTGAAGAGCTTATGAAGGGGTAGTTGCTACTCCCAAATATAATTTTGCGGATTAACCGGGTGGTCGTTCAAAATAATTTCATAGTGCAAATGCGAGCTTATCGCGCGGCCCGTACTGCCGACGTACGCGACGATATCGCCGCGCTCGACGCGCTGGCCGACGGTCACGGCGTTGCGCGAATTATGCGCGTATCGAGTCATCAGCCCAAAACCGTGCTCAATTTCCACGACGTTTCCGAAGCCGGTTCTCCAGCCCACGAAAACAACGGTACCGCCGCCCGCCGCCATAATCGGCGTGCCTGTCGGCGCGGGGATATCGATACCCTCGTGGAAGGCGGTTCGCCCGGTAATGGGGTCGCGG
>WRGX01000129.1 GCA_009786975.1 Defluviitaleaceae bacterium | reverse complement strand
ATCTTTAATTGTAATTTTGCCTCATCAATTTGTCCCATGTTTCCATTATATCAATTTGTAATCATTTGTAAAGATTATTTTTGGGCAATTCCTTAGGGTCACCAACATCACCAATTTTGAAATGAGACAAAAAAAATGACATTCGAAGAAGCCGAAATCGCCCTCGATGAAATTGCCGACGCATTGCCGGAGGAAATTTTTAGTGGGCTAAACGGCGGATATGTACTTACGGAAGAAAGACTCTTTGATTCGAACGGACTTGTTATTTTGGGGCAATATCACCGCGAGCCGCATGGACTTGGGCGGTATATAACCGTGAATTACGGCTCGTTGGTCGAGGTTTTCGGCTACTACTCCCCGCGAAGATTCCGCCGCGAATTAAAGCGCGTCTTGCACCACGAACTTATACACCATTTAGAGGACCTCGCCGGCGACAAATCCCTCGAAATTCAAGACGAGATAGACAAAGCGGAGATGCTGGGGTTATAATGTACCTTCTTAAAATTTTGACGAGGGAGGATGTCTATGTCTTTGAGATTTATCGCCGACAGAACACGCGTTGAAGTAAAAAACGAGCTTAACGACATGCCATATATTACAACGGTAAACAGCGTTATGGAGGAGCGTCAGTGCGTTCTTCTGGACATCATGCGCCTTGGCGGCGAAGAAGTGCGCCTGCAGGTGGGGCGCCCATATTCCCTGCGCTTTTTCAGTGAGCGGGGGGTTTTTAGTTTTTCCGGCGTTATGCGCGGATTTGTTAAAAAAGGTAACTACGATTTCATGCTTTTCCAGCTGTCGGGAGAAGGCAAAAAAATTCAGCGTCGTCAGTCCTTCCGCCTTGCCTGCGGCATCGACATCGAATTTAATACAATCGACGGCGATATCACCATGCCGCACAAAGGCTTTATCCGCGACATTTCAAGCGGCGGTATCCGCCTGATGACGGTCGAGGAAATAAACGAAACGCATCTTGTGCAGCTACAGCTTCCGATGATTGATGAAAAATTTTGGGTATACGGCACGATTTTGTCCAAGCGCGAAGTGTCCGGCGAAGCCAAATACAATTGGCAACACGGCGTCGAGTTTGTTGGTCTAACCGAAGCCGAAACGGAAAAGGTAATAAAATATGTACACAGCGAGCAACACAAATCGCGCCAGCGATAAGCGAACGAGGGAGCTAAAAAAGCTCCCTTTTTTTTGCAATCGCCGCCAAAAAACGCTCGACGCTTGTGTTTACGACAAGTTCTTCGTCGATGCCACTGGCCTCGATTAAAGCCTGCGCGCGGCCCAACTCGCCTACATACGTTGCAAAATGCGCGTCCGATGATGCAATCACCGGGACGTGTATTTTTTTGCAAAGCTCCAATATTTTTTCGGGCACCGAACTGCCGTTGTAGCGATAGCACCGAGGATTCAGCGATTGGTTGTTTATTTCAATAATGGTGTGCGTTCGCGCGGCGGCGGATACGACGGCCGGGATGTCGATTTCAAAAAAAGGGTCGCCGGGGTGCCCTAAAATATGCATGTCGCGATTGTTTTCCATTGCGGCAATCATTGCGCGGGTGTGGGTCGCCTTGTCCGACGGCGGGAACGTGCCACGATGAAACGACGCGATAACAAACTCCATTTTCGCAAGCAAATCCGTGCTCAAGTCCAGTTGCCCGCGTTCGTCCAAAATATTGCACTCCACGCCCTTAAACACCCGAACGCCGCCAATCACGTCGGGCAGGCTCCATAAATTCGTAAAATTATACAAGCAAGATGCACCCGGCATTGCGGGCGCGTGGTCGGAAACGCCGATGTATTTCATCCCGATTTTTGCCGCATGTTCCGCATTTTCCGAAATTGTGCTGTAAGCGTGTCCGCTACTTATTGTGTGACAATGCACGTCCAAAACGAAATTCATTTGAAAAACCTCCAAGTCAACTGTATTATAACCGTAACAAGGCGGTGGTTGCAATTTTTGAAATCGGAAAAATCACAAAAGCGCAAGGGATTCGCGGCGAAGTTCGCGTTTTCCCGACAACAGACGACCCCTCACGCTTCGAGCTTTTAATAGGCAAGGAAATATTTGTAACCGGAGACATATTTCAAGGGCCTAGCGTTCTCTCTAAACCGGATTCTGTTTTCGAAAGGGGCAAAAAGTTTACGTTAACGAATGCTAGGCAGCAAAAAAATATTGTGATTGTAAAATTCGACGGCATTGACACGCGAAACGCGGCGGAAAAACTAATCGGCGCGGTAATTTGCGTGGAAGACGCGCAAGCCCTGCCCTTGGGCGACGACGAATTTTACGTACGCGATTTAATCGGGCTTCGCGCCGAGACGGAAAGTGGCGAATTTTTGGGCGAAATTTCGAGCGTGTTTCCGACCGGCGCGAACGATGTCTATGTAATTTCCGGCGAGACGGAATTTATGGTGCCGGCTGTTAAAGATTTTGTGAAAAAGGTTTCGCTTGCGGAAGGGAAAATTATTTTGCGGCTTGCGGATGGGATGCGGGAGCTTTCGATTCGTGGTAAACTTTAGAAACATATAAATAGATTGAGGTGCGAAATGCTTACATAACAAATGAATATTCACATTCCGGAAATTGATTACAGAAAAATAAAACAATATGCGGATTTTAACGGGAAAAGCGTATCTTCTTTAATGCTTGACGCAGTGAAGGAAATTATTGAGTGTCAAGAAGGCTTAAGCGACATTGAAGAATACGAAAAAGAAAAGAATTAATAGTATCGCACCTTCTAAACCACCCGCACGCGCGGGTCGGCAAGCATCACAAAAATATCCGAAAGCATCATTCCAAGCGCGGAAAGCGCGGCAAAAATTAAAATCACTGCGTTTGCCACTGCGAAATCTTGCGCGCGCACGGCGGAAAAAAACAGCGAACCCATGCCGGGATAGTGAAAAATTTGCTCGATAAAAAGTTGCCCCGTTAAAAGCCCCGAAATCGCAAAACCCAGCCCCGCCGCCACGGGAATCAGCGAATTTCGAAAAACATGCCGCCGAAAAACCGCACCTTCCGGCACGCCCTTCGCCCGCGCAAAAGTCGCGTGGTCCGCGTGTTTTCTTTCAATAATATTTGCGCGAAGCATGAAAATAATCCCGACGGTTCCGACAATCGCGGCGGTTGACGTAGGCAAAATCAAGCGGTGCAAGCGGCTTAGTAAAATTTCCCACCAAGCCCCCTCTGCCAAAACAATCGCGTCAACCGACCCGCGCGGCGGAAACCACCCAAGCCCGAACGCAAAAGTCATAATCATAAAAATCCCCAAAACCATGGTCGGCATCGCAAGCGCGACGAATACATAAAGTAAAACCCCTTTGTCCACAAAACTACCGCTGAATCGCCCTGCCAAAACACCAAGCGGAATCGCAATCCCATACGTTAAAACCAGCGTCAAAAGCGCGAGCGAAAACGAATTCGCCGCCCTCTCGCGAATCAGCTCGGAAACCGCCCGCCGATGCGCAAAACTCTGCCCAAAATCTCCCTGCAAAATCCCCCCCGCCCAGCCAACATACCGCGCGGGAAGCGGCTTATCCAAACCAAGTTTCGCGCGCTGTTCCTGCCGCGCCTCCTCGCTTAGCCCCGAATCAATCATCCCCGAAAGCGCGTCCCCCGGCATCATCGCGCCGAGGATGAACGCGATTATGCTGATGATTACAAGCTGCGGGATTAGGATTAAAAATCGGCGAAGAATCATTTTTATCAATTGCAAAATCCTTTCAAATGCAAAATCTTTTCAAAAAAAATCAAATTGAATGTTTTAAAAGTTTCCCTCCGAAAACTTAACCCACTCGTCTTCAATTTCCCGCCGCATCGCTGCATTTTTCTCGCGATTATCCGGGTCAATATCGGGAATTGCGGCGATTAGTCGACGTGTGTAAATATGGCGCGGAGCAGTAAAAATTTCGTCGCATGTTCCGGTTTCGACGAAGCGGCCGTTGTGCATTATTGCCAAATTTTCGCACATATGGCGGACGACGGCGAGGTCGTGGCTGATGAAGAGGAATGCAATGCCGAGTTCGTCGCGGACGGTTTTCATATAGGAAAGAACCTGTGCCTGCACGGATAAATCCAGCGCGGAAACGGGCTCGTCGGCAACGATAAGTCGCGGGCGCAGGGCGACGGCGCGTGCTATTCCGATGCGCTGGCGTTGCCCGCCGGAGAATTCGTGGGGATATTTTTGCGCGTCGCTTGGCGACATGCCTACGATTTCCAACAGTTCGTCGACTTTTGTGCGTTCTTCAATTGAGTTGGGTGAATTGGATGAATTGTGCGGGGTGTTTTTTGGGAAATTGCGCAGGGGTTCGGCGATTATGTCATGGACGCGCTTTTTTGGGTTGAGCGAGGTGTGGACGTTTTGGAAAATCATTTGTACGTTTTGGCGATAGGGCGAGCGATTTTTGCGGATTTGATGCGTGATGTCGCGTCCGTCAAAAAAAACAGACCCTCCCGAAATCGGAACAAGCCCCAAAATTGCTTTGCCGATTGTGCTTTTTCCGCTGCCGCTGCCCCCCACAAGGCCAAAACACTGCCCGCTGTCAATAACAAAATTCACTCCGTCAACCGCGCGCACGCCTTTGTAATCCACGCACAAATTTTTAATTGAAAGAAGTTGGTTCATAGTCTAAGTTTTCCCGAAAAATGCTTGTGTTATTACCGAGCCGTTTTTAACACCGGGGACACATGTCGGCGGCGACACGTTCTCTCGAAGCCATAAGCAGTTTCCGGTTTACAAAAAAAACAGAGTCGGCGAGTGACACTCGCCGACTCTGTTTTGATTTTTTTGAAAATTCGCATATAATCAGAGGGTTTGAAGGGAGACAGATAATGACAAACGGAAAATTCGGACAATACGGCGGGCAATACGTCGCCGAAACGGTAATGAACAGCCTCGCGGAGCTTGAACGCGCCTTTGCGCACTATTCGCAGGATGCATCATTCCAAGCCGAACTGCGCGAGCTTTTGCAAAACTTCGCGGGGCGGCCGTCCCGCTTATATTTTGCGGAAAAAATGACTCGCGACCTTGGCGGCGCGAAAATTTACTTAAAGCGCGAGGACTTGAACCATACAGGCTCGCACAAAATTAATAATGTGCTGGGACAGGCTCTTTTGGCGAAAAAAATGGGCAAAACACGCGTTATCGCCGAAACCGGCGCGGGGCAACACGGCGTTGCGTCGGCAACGGCGGCCGCGCTTATGGGGCTGGAATGCGAAGTTTTTATGGGCAAGGAGGACACGGAGCGTCAGGCGTTGAACGTGTTTCGAATGAACATGCTTGGCGCGAAGGTGCATCCCGTGACATCCGGCACAATGACCCTAAAGGACGCGGTTAACGAAACCCTGCGAGAATGGGCGTCGCGACTGAACGACACGCACTACATTGTCGGTTCCGTTGTTGGGCCGCATCCCTTTCCTTTAATGGTGCGGGAATTTCAAAAAATTATCGGCGAAGAAATCAAGGCACAAGTCCGCGAGCTGGAGGGACGTTTGCCCGACGCGGTAATCGCCTGCGTGGGCGGCGGTTCCAACGCAATCGGAGCGTTTTACGATTTTATCGCCGACAAAAACGTGCGCCTGATAGGCTGCGAGGCCGCCGGACACGGCATCGACACCGACAAGCACGCCGCAACGATGGCACTCGGCTCCGTCGGGATTTTGCACGGGATGAAAACATATTTTTGCCAAGACGAATACGGGCAAATCGCCCCGGTTCACTCAATTTCCGCCGGGCTCGACTACCCCGGAATCGGCCCGGAACACGCGCATCTCGCAGACATCCGCCGCGCCGAATACGTCCCCGTAACCGACGCCGAGGCCGTTGACGCCTTCAACTACCTCGCGCGAACCGAGGGAATTATCCCCGCAATCGAATCCGCCCACGCCGTAGCCCACGCGCGAAAAATCGCAGCCAACATGCCGGGCAAAATCCTAATAATAAACCTATCCGGCCGCGGCGACAAAGACGTCGCCTCCGTCGCCAACCACATGGGGGTGAATTTATAACCGTGGATATGTTAAATAATTTGACACATGCTCTCGAAGCCGGTAACGGCAGGCATAGCGACCATATTGCCCGTGACGGTGCCGGTAACGGCGGGCATAACGACCGTGCCACCCGTGACGGTGCCGGGAGCGGCGGGCATAACGACCGTGCCACCCGTGACGGTGCCGGGAGCGGCGGGCATAGCGACCGTATTACCCGCGACGGTGCCGGTAACAGCGCGCACAGCGACCGTATCGCCCGTGCATTTGCCGACAAGAAATCCCTGATAACCTTCATAATGGGCGGCGACCCCGACATTGAGACCACCGAAAAAATCATACTCGCGATGAACGAAGCGGGGGTGGATTTATTTGAAATCGGCATCCCCTTCTCCGACCCTGCCGCCGACGGCCCCGTGATTCAAGCCGCCTCCGCGCGCGCTCTCGAGACGGGCTGCACTGCCGACGATTTATTCGCAATGGTGCGACGCCTCCGCGAAAAAATCACAGCACCAATCGTCTTTCTCACATACGCAAACTCAATTTTTGTATACGGCAAGGAAAAATTCATGGCGAACTGCCGCGACGCGGGCATCGACGGCGTAATCGTACCCGACATCCCGCACGAAGAACGCGACGAAATCGCCGACACCTGCCAAAAATACGGCATCGCGCAAATCGCCCTAATCGCGCCGACCTCGCGCGGCCGCGTCGAAAAAATCGCCCGCGACTCGCAGGGCTTCCTTTATTGTGTCTCAACCCTCGGCGTAACCGGAGTTCGTGACGAAATCCGCACCGACATCGCGGAAATGATAACCCGCGTGCGCGAAGTTTCCGACATCCCGTGCGCCGTCGGTTTCGGCATTTCCACGCCGGAACAAGCCCGCGAAATGGCCGAAATCTCCGACGGCGCGATAATCGGCTCGGCAATCGTGAAAATTATCGCAGAACACGGGCGCGACGCGCCTAAACATGTGCGGGAATATGTACAGCGCGTAAAATCCGCGATGTTGGGATAAATTAGAGGAAGATGGGAGAAAAGTGTGAAAAATGAAAACTTCTATAAATGCAACACGCGGTAAACCGAGCTTCGAGCAACTCGCTTTGTGCGACGAAATGTACAATGCGCCGCTCGAAAATTTTATCGCGGAGGACGGCAGCGACGTGCGAAATTACGGCGGTGCCGACGGAATTCCGGAGATGAAGCGGATTTTTGCGGAAATGCTTGGCGTGGACACGGGCGAGGTTATTGTTGGCGGAAATTCTAGCCTGAACTTGATGTTCGATTTTGTGGCGGGGATGATTTTGAGCGGCAAATGGGACGCCTCGCGGGCGAAATTTATTTGCCCCGCGCCGGGCTACGACAGGCATTTTTCCGTGTGTGAATATTTCGGCATAAAAATGTTGCGCGTCCCGATGACCCCAAACGGCCCGGATATCGCGGCAACAGAGGAACTCGCGCGCGACCCTGATGTCGTCGGCATATGGTGCGTGCCGATTTTTTCAAACCCGCAGGGCTACATCTACAGCGACGAAACCGTGCGCCGCCTGGCAAAAATGCAAGCCACGCACCCGCATTTTCGCATAATGTGGGACAATGCGTACCCCGTGCATGTCTTCAGCGACGCAACCCCGATTCAGGCGAAAATTCTGCAAGAATGCCGCGACGCGGGCGACGAATCGCGACCCGTTTTGTTTACATCATTTTCAAAAATCAGCTACGCGGGCGCAGGCGTAACATGCATGGCGGCGGCGGGCGAAACCTCCAATCTTATTCGCCGGCGCATCGCAATGCAAACAATCGGGCCCGACAAAGTGAACCAACTTCGTCACGCGCGCTACTTTAAAAATCTCGCGGGTGTCGAGGCGCATATGAAAAAACACGCGGAAATCCTACGCCCGAAATTCGAACTTGCCAAAGCAACATTTACACGAGAATTCGTCGGAACCGGCGCGACCTTCACCACCCCGCGCGGCGGCTATTTCATTTCCGTGGACACGCCGCCGAACTGCGCAAAACGCGTGTGGCAGCTATGCAAAGACGCCGGCGTTTTGATGACCGACCCGGGAGCGACCTTCCCCTACGGCATCGACCCGCACGACACAAACCTCCGCTTCGCCCCGACTTTTTTAAGCATGGACGAACTAAAACAAACCCTCGAAGTCTTTTGCGCGGCAATGGCAAAGGTTGCGCCGCCGCGATGAACAACCAATCCGAACCACCCCGCCAACGAGTAAACTGCTTTCGATGCATTTATTTCAAAAACACATGGATACCAAAATTCCCTCGAGCGTGCCAATATTTCGGCTTCAAATCCGCAAACCTCCCCTCCAACGTCATTTTCGAAACCACAGGAGAACATTGCGCCGCCTTCGTGGAGAAAAGCGCGCCAAGCGCGCATTGAACACCGGGGACACGTGTCGAAATCGGCACATTCCCTCGAAGCCGGGAACAGTTTCCACGGCCATAAAAAAAAGAGTCGGCGAGTGTCACTCGCCGACTCTTTTTTTTTACACCGGAAAACTGCATCCGGCTTC
>WRGX01000128.1 GCA_009786975.1 Defluviitaleaceae bacterium | reverse complement strand
GCACAGGAAGAAATTTTCGATGGTTTTTATGCCGTCTGCACAAACTTGGAAGATGACACAAATGCAATCATAAAAATCAATCACAGCCGCTGGGAAATAGAAGCGTGTTTTCGCATTATGAAGCACGAGTTCAAGGCTCGCCCCGTTTATCTGAAACGTGATGACCGCATTACTCTCCATAGCAATCTTATCGCTGGCGAATTTCATCGCGGTTTGTTTTGAAATTAGTTTTAGGCGGTAGTAGTTAAAAATGCTGTCATCTATGAGGCTCATTCCGAACTGCGCGCCGTTTTGGATTTGTGATTCGAGTTGGAAGCATTTGTTTGTGCAAAAAAAATCAACATTTTTCGGAAATCACCGCGTCCAAATTTTTAACAATATCCTTAGCGACAGGCAAAATTTTTTCATCACGCGCAGTAAAAAGCCGTTGCAAATTCTTTTCAAAATCCACAGGCAAAATATCGCATGTTCGCTTGCAAATCTCAATCAGCTTTTTTTCGCCGGGGTTATAAAGCCGATTCAGCGCGAAAATTATGTCAAAATAAGCCGCCGCAAACGACGTTAAAACGTGGCTTGTCTTAAAAATATCGCCGCGACGAATTGCCCTTTCAAGCTGAAACATATATGAAGGTGTTATGCCGTCAAGGACTTCGCGGTTTGTGCGAATGATATTTTCGCGCAGTTCGTCGGGGTAAGGCATGTCGAATTCGTTTTTAATATCCGCGAACAGATTTTTCGGGTCATACAAAACCTTCGCGTTAAAAACGACGTGACAGATACAAGTTGTATACCCGTTCCACGGGATAAATTTTTGCAAATGATTTTGCAAATTTTCGCGCGTAGCGGCCAAATTCCAATAAGTGATTTCAAGCGGCAGACCGCTTTTCAAAACACAATCGTCCCAATGCCCGCCCCAATGACGCCTGTCCAAATCGGCGCAATAGCAAGTGTCGCGAAGCGCGGAATTGCGTTTTTTCGCGCTAATATCGCCGTTAACAAATGCATACACATCGTAATCCGAATCCGAGTCCGCAAAATCCCCTGCCCGCGACCCGCCCAAAATAATCGCGTCAACCTCGGGAAAACTCTTAAAATGCTCGATGGTCTTTGTGAAAAATTTGTCTGTCATTGCTCTGCCTCCTTTAAAATTTCAACCGCGTAATCAAGCGGCGAATCGGGGTTTGCGTACACAACCGCACTGTAATTTACGTTCCGCCAACGACTGAAAATCCCGCTGCGTACCGTGTGGATTTTTCCGTCGTGGGTTTTATATGTGCAAATAGCGCGGGAGGGACGAGGATACGTTCCAAATCGTATTCCGAACCGTAAAATCGCCCATGCAAAAAATCCCGCACATTCAATTTCATTGATTTTCGCGTCGTATTGCTTTCCTGATTTTTTCAGCCCCTGCAATTTCACCCTTTCACGCAGGGCAAGTGAGAAACAAACCGCCGCACCGATTGTCCAAATCACCGCCATTGCGAAAAAAATATAAAAAGCAGCACCAAAATCGTCGGCTCTGCCTCGGTTTCCCATATCCCACATCGGGGGGAAATAAAACCACGAAAAAACCCAAGCCCAACCCACAGAACTACAAAATGCCATTACAATTCCGTTCATGAAGAACACATTTCTTACAGGTTTCATTCTCGCGCCCCCTCCGTTTCAACCTATAAATCCGCAAGCGGTTCTTGAAACATCGCTTTTTTAAGCGCATCAACATAATATCCCGCTTCGCCGCTTGCCAGCTCGCCATGCGCTTCCTCAATCAGATTGCAAATATTATAAAACAGATGCCGCTCTGCCGCACCCTCGCCGATTTCGCCCGAATAGCTCCGAAGCATTTTTATCACAGTGTCGCTCCAAAAATACCGCATATCGTTCAGCCCGTCGTTGAAACAGACGATGCCGAAATCCAAAAGCCCGCAAATTTTTTTCGTCGCGGGGTCGTAATTGAGATTCCCAAAATGCAAATCGCCGTGACACAACACAAGCGGCACAGGATTCGCTTTAACCGCCGCTTCAAAATCATCCGCGATTTTTTGAATTTGCCGTTGCTCCTCGAGGGAAAGCGCGTTTTTAACCGCGTCGGTGTAGTATTTATGGAAATCGGTCAAATTTTCGCGGCTGTCATACATCGAAATGTTCTCGATTTGCGGAATTTTCGTACTGTGCAATTGAGATAAAATTCCTCCCAACTGCGCAAAAAGCGCGTCTTTTTCGGACGCGGAAAATTCCTCGTAAATCTCCTGCGTGAACTGCACACCGGGTACAAAACTCATGCCCAAAACCTTGCGCCCGTCGGGCAACGTGCCAAAATAAAGCGGGCGCGGAACAGCAACGTCCATTTTGCCCTCTGAGCGGAAATAGTATGAGTCGGCGAGTGACACTCGCCGACTCGTTTTTTTATGAGTGGGGAAACTGCTCTCGGCTTCGAGGGAACGCGTCGCCTCCGACACATGTCCTCGGTGTCCAATGCGCACTTTTTCGTGCAACGCGCAAAGCACATCGTACTCAACCCGCAGCTCCGAGTGCGATTCATCGGATTCCAGCGCGACTTTGAACACAATTTCGTCGTTTACCAAAAAAATTTCCCCCGCCTTGCCGCTCCCCATGCGTGACAGGGATTGAATTTTTAAATCGGGAAACACATCGGCAAGTAAATTTTTCATGTCCATTGCACTACCTCCAACAGTCTCAAAAATTCCTCCGGTTTTTAAGGAAACTTAAGAAAATAAACTTTACACATTCCTAACCCGATACCAATATGAATAAATTTTTTTATAACCCAGTCCTTCATACATACGTATCGCAGGGGCATTGGCTTGTTCAACCTGCAAATATGCGATGTGTGCCTGTTTTTGTTTTGCCGCCGATAAAAGCGCGACACATAATTCCGTGCCATACCCCTTTCTGCGAAGCCGCTCATCAACGACAACATTTAAAAGCCCCATACAGCCGCGCTCAATAACAGCGGAACCGCAAGCGACCGAGACGTAAAGCTGTGTTTGCAGCGCGGGATGAGCGTTTTGGCTAAGCTCTTCGTACAGCAATATTTTGTCGTTCACTTTGCACCTCGTTTAGTTTTTTTTGAAATGTGTTCCGACTCCTTAAAAATCCTTTTCCAACACACACGCAAACCGTTTTCCGCGTGTTTCGTGGAAAAATTCTCGCGTTGTAAAGCCGCATTTGCGATAAAAATTTACCGCGTCATCGTCAGTTTCGGCCTCGATTATTTTTGCAGATGTTTTTGCAAATTTCTCCCACAACGCCGTTATCATTTTACTGCCGATTCCGCGCCCGCGAAAATTTTCGTCAACGGCAATTAAGTGGATTTCTACTTTGTCTGCGTGAATTTCATAAACGCAAATGCCCAAAATTTCGCCGTTTTCAACCCATCCGTAAAAATGCAAGCGCGGGTCGCTTCTGTACTTTTCTATTTTTTTCGCAACATATGCGGGCGAATTATCAAACGTGGCGTATGCGACAATGCGATGCAAATTTTCGTCGGTCGCGCGCTTTTTTATGCTCCGGAAAACTGCTCCCGGCTTCGAGGGAATGTGTCGCCGCTGACACGTGTCCCCGGTGGCGCGGGAAACGTTCGCTTCGCTCACTGCGCCCGTGGTGCCCACTGCTCGCTCCCATTCCCTTCGCAGAAAATTTTTTTTCACGCCGACGTCGATAAAATCCCATGGCAGAATTTCGTCCGCGCCGCGTTCGCGGGTGTAAAACTCGGGGTCAACGCCGGTTTTTGCGAACGCGTCGAGCCATACGTCGTATTTGAAATGCTCGGTCCAGCCGTCGAAAATCGCGCCGCCGCGGTACGCCGCTTCGATTGCCGCTCCCGGGCGACGGTCGCCTCGGGCCAGAATGCCCTCGATGTGGGCGGTTTTTGCGTCGTGGTAGCGGTAGGATATCTGCTTTTTTCGCACGGCGGCTTTCGCCTCGCGCTGACGGTGCGAAAATTCGTCGGGCGCAATCTGCGCCGCCCACTGGAACGGCGTAAACGGTTTCGGCACAAAACACGATGTGCTAACCCCTACGGAAACGGGACGTTTGCGCGTGGGAAGCGGCGATTGCTCGCGGATTTTGGGGCATGTGTCATCATGCGATACATGTTCTCGGCTATACTCATGAAACGAAAAAAGTTCACTTTCGTTTCGGACCGGCGGTTGCTCGCGAACCGAAACTTCAGAAGAATTTTGGAGGAAGTTTCGGTTCGCGAGTATATAAAATTTTTCCACGATTTTTTCGCTAAGCTCGACCGCCGCAAGCGCGTCTTCGTCGGTTTCGCCCGGCAAACCGCCCATAAAATAGAGTTTGATTTTATCAAAGCCCGCCTTAAACGCCCGAAAACAGCCGTCCAAAATTTCATCCTCGGTCAGGCCTTTGTTAATCGCGTCGCGAAGTCGCTGGGAACCCGCTTCGGGCGCGACGGTAAGCGAATTTGTACGCAGGGTTTTTATTTTTGAAATCACGTGCAATGCGTCAAGTCGCGTCGAAGGCAACGAGATGTTCACGCGTTTTTTCTCGCAAATTTTCAAAAGACCGTCAACAAGTTCTTCGAAATTTTTATAATCACACGCCGACAGTGAAAGCAGGGAAATTTCTTCATAGCCCGTCGCGTCAAGAATTTTTTCCGCTTGTGTAAGCAATTCGCCAACGCTACGCTCGCGCACGGGGCGATAAATAAATCCCGCCTGACAAAAGCGGCAACCGCGCCCGCACCCACGCGCAAGCTCAATTACGGCGCGTGCGTGCGTGGCTTCGATTAGCGGGACAATTAGCTTTTCGGGAAAAAAGTCCAATTGCGGCAGGAATGCACGTTTTACTAAGGGCCCGGCCTCGTCCTCGCGCAAGGGAGCGAAGCCCTCTTGAGTCCTTCTTTTGAAAGAGGCTATTGTGTTGTCGGGGTTGTAGGTGGTTTCGAAATGGGCAGGGACGTAGACGCCCGCGATGGTTGAAATTTTTTGCAAAAATTTGGCCTTGCCGCCGCCGGATTTTTTGTTCATGGCGTATGTGTCCATTATTTCGTCGAGACTCGCTTCGCCGTCGCCGATATAAAAAAAATCCACGAAATCCGCCATTGGCTCGGGATTTGTCGCGCAGGGACCGCCTGCGCATATAATGGGAAAGTTCTCGCCGCGCTGTGACGCACGAAGTGGAATTTTTGCCAAATCGAGCATCGCAAGCACGTTTGTGTAGCTCATTTCATATTGAAGCGTAAATCCCAAAAAATCAAACGCGCCAAGCCCGTCGCCGGATTCCAGCGCGAAAAGCGGCTCGTCCTCCGTCCTCAAAATCTCAACCATATCCATCCATGGCATAAACGCCCGTTCGCAAAAAACGTCGGCACGCCGATTCAAAAAAAAGTACAAGATTTGCAGACCCAAATGACTCATACCAATCTCGTACACATCGGGAAAACAAAACGCAAACCTCGTGATTTCCGGGGAAATTTCCTTATAAATCGCATTAACCTCGCCGCCGGTGTAACGGCCGGGCTTTTCGAGCTGCAATAATTTTTCGCGTGAAAGCATCGGAACACCCTCCAAGGCGGCACATTGCTGAATTTACATAATTGTACCAAAACCCAAAAGGACATGCAATTTAAGGCGTGTTTCTGCAAAAAAAACCTCTGCAAAAAAAAAGAGACTGCCTCACTTACCGAGACAGCCTCTTCGCGTGTTTGTGCTTAAATTAGCGTGCTTACTGTACGCTTGGTACGGGTGCTACTTCAGGTGTAGGTGCTGTTTCTTGTTGCGGAGCTTCTTGTTTTTTGTTAAAGAAAACCGGTACTGTATCGGTGTTTGCAAGTGCTACGCCTGTTGTGCTGTTTGCGCGGCGTTCGGCACGGTTGACACCGTTTGAAGATGCACGGCGAGCCGCGCGGTTCATTCCGGTCATTCCGGACGTTCCGGATACACCACGGTCGGTGCGGTTCATTTCATAGCGATTGCCGTCAAGTCTTCTTGAGTGATTACGATTCGGTCCGTAACGGAATGTGTTTCCGATACGCGCTTGCGGACGACCTAAAGTGGAACGATTTGCCGTACGCAATGTGCGGGAGCCAAAGTCATCGGCCATTCCGCGTGCGCGGGTTTCTGTGTTTCTTGCGGTGCGATTAATGGTGCGGCCTCCGAAAAGTCCGCGATTTGTGCGGCCCGTGTAAGAATCGGGGCGGCGGTTTACTGCGTCCGCAACGCGTTGTCCGTTACGGTTTCCTTGGTTTCTTTCCGGCGTGTTTGCGGAGCAGCCCGTTGCTGCAGTTGCGAGCATCCCCACAACCACGCCGGCTGCGACTAAACGTCTTAAGCTCATATCATATCTCCCCTATGTTTTTAGTATTCGCTACTTTGCGGCGACCTGTTTATGTCGCCCGCGCTTGGCTTTTCATGCCTTTAATCAGCGAAAAAATCTCGCAAGCGTTTTTTGCCTGCGAGATTATTTTGAGCAAATATAATTTTTAAATACTGTCTCATGTTTGGAATGTGAGAAATTTTTTTCCGCGCCGAGTGGAATCCGTTTTTTGGAGTTTAAACCGTTTCGAAAACTTGCCCGTCTATAGATGAAGGGAAAATTTCAACATAATTTTTTAAACGCGCCACAATCGCGTCAACAACCAAAATTTCGCCGCCGTAATGCGTGATGTCGATGAGCGCGATTCCGCTTTCAAGCGCGTCCTGCACGGCATGATACCGCAAATCGCCCGTAACATACGCGTCGCATTCCGCCGCAATCGCCGCGTCGATGTAGCGATTTCCGCTTCCGTCGCCGCCGCATACCGCGATTTTTTTCAAAATTTTGGATGAATTGCCGGAAAAACGCAGGGATGGAAGGTTTAGCACGGATTTTATGTGTTGGATTAGTTGTGCGAGGGTGGTTTCTTTTTTTAAATAGCCTGTCCTGCCGATGCCGAAAATATTTTCAGATTCGGGTTCATTTTCAGATTCCGGGATGAGTGGCGCAATTTTTTCCAAGCCGATTTTTTCCGCAAGGCAGTCGTTCACGCCGCCGGGGGCTTTGTCGAGGTTTGTATGGGCGCAGTAGATGCCGATGCCGTTTTTTATCAGCGTCAGGATTTTTCGTCCCGTTGGGTCGGCGGTTGTGATTTTTTTTATGGGATTGTAAATGAGGGGGTGGTGGGTGATTAAAAAGTCAAAATTTTCCGATACTGCCTCGTTGATTACGGCTTCGGTTGCGTCAAGTGCGACGAGGACTTTTCGTACGGGTTGCGAGGAGTCGCCGATTAAAAGGCCTACGTTGTCCCATTCCTCGGCGCAGGATTCGGGCGACCATTCGTTTAGGATTTTAATTATTTTTTCCGCTGTCATGGTGTGTTCCTTTCGATGCTGTTTGGCGGTCATGTTAAATGCTCCTTCAGGAAATTTTTATTTCGGAAATTTTCGTAATAATAATGTACGAGTTTTTCAAAATCTACCCTGTATTTTTCAACATCCCAATTTCCGGACGCGCCCTCCAAAACCAACGCACGCGTGAACAGCAATTTGTCCAATGAAACGACGAGAATTGACGAGGCGCAAACCGCATCTTTTGCGAAGAAATCGTAGTCGAAAAACGATATGCTTCGCCAAATCTCAAACTCGCCGACAACAACCCCCAAATCGCCCCATATGTCCCGCAAATTTTCGGGGTGCGCCTTTGCCAAGTTTTGATAATCCGCGTCACAAACAATAAGGTCAATGTCCGCGCCCGCCTTGCGAATGCCGTAAAATTCCATGGCTTTTCCGCCGATTAGAATCGGTTTTTGCGTGAAAGTTAAATTAAGTGCGAAGAGGCGGCTTTCGATTTGTTTAATTATTTGAGCCGCTATTTGCATTGTTGTTTGCACCGTCGCCAATCCTTTCTTCAATCCACGCGAGCCACGCAAGACGTTTTTGCGCAAGTTTTTGCGCGTTTTCGTCGGTGATTTCGTTGAAGTATGCCAAAATTTTGCGCCGCATTTCGCGATAATAATCTGCCGCGTCGGGGCTGTCAATGCGCCCTAAAAAATATTCCGCGTCGGTGTATGGTTTGATGCTTTGGGAAACTGCTCCCGGCTTCGAGGGAATGCGTCGCCCATGACATGTGCCCCCGGTGCCCACTGCGCGCTTGGCGCGCTTTTTGATTTTTCCGCCCCGGACGCATGGGCGAGCCGTCGCCGAAGCCGACGGCCGACCCTCCGACGCTGTCGCGCATCCCGTCGCGACGATTATTACATAAAATCGCGCGCCCTCACGCGCAAGTTTTTCTTCCATTATAATGCGTCCGTTCGCGTGCAAAAATCTGCGCAATTCTTCCAAGTCGTGTTGCGGTTGAAAAATGAGTCGGCGAGTGTCACTCGCCGACTCGTTTTTTTTGGACCGAGAAATTGAACACGGCTTCGAGAGAATGCGTCGCCGCCGACACATGCCCCCGGTGGCGCGGGAAACGTTCGCTTCGCTCACTGCGCCCGTGGTGCCCACTGCGCGCTTGGCGCGCTTTTT
>WRGX01000127.1 GCA_009786975.1 Defluviitaleaceae bacterium | reverse complement strand
GTTGACTAAAATATTCGGAATGAAGGCTTTGACCGTCACAAAGTGCCCCAAGCATTTTGCCATGGTCAAACTCAATTCGTGCAACATTTTGATGCAGAAGGTCCAGTGCTTCTTCTTGTCGCGCTTGCCTTTGTTCGAGCTTGGCTTGCCTTTGTTCGAGCCGGGCTTGGCCTTGTTCGAGTTTGACTTGGCCTTGTTCGAGCTTGGCTTGACCGTTCTTCAACTCGGCGATATCGCTACGTACTTCTTCCATAAATTCTAAAACTTTTTCTTCGAAGCTCATGTGCATCTCTCCTCTTGGCATTAAAATTCAATCAAAAAAAACGCGTTGTGCCACCGACGGCTTAGTCTTCCGTCGTGTCATACAAAACACGTCTTGATTATCCACGCAATTTCCACAGGCATTCCCCCTCGGAAAAATTGTCTCGTGAGCAATTAGAATCAGGGTGATATTATCACACGAACTCATTTTATGCAAGTATTGTGAAATTTTTTTAAAGTAAAGCAAATTCCGTTAAACTATACGTTTGCATCGCCGTAGCCGAAATTTTTAAGCAGGAAGTCATTGTCGCGCCAATTTTTCTTGATTTTGACCCACATGTCCAAAAAAATCGGTGAGCCGAGAAGCCGCTGTATGTCGTGGCGGGCGGCGGTGCCGATTTTTTTTAGCATCGCACCGTTTTTGCCGATTATAATTGCTTTGTGCGAATCTTTTTCGCAAAAAATCGTCGCGCCGACATCGACGATACTGTCGTCGGCGTCGGTTCGCGAGCGCATTTGTGTGATTTCGACGGCAAGGCCGTGCGGGATTTCTTCCTGCAAATACGCCAGGGCTTTTTCTCGTATGATTTCGGCGGCGATTTGGCGTTCGGGTTGGTCGGTTATTTGGTCTTCGGGGAAATACATGGGGCCGTCGGGCAGAATTTTTTTGATTTCGTCGAAAAGAGCGGGGACATTTTCGCCCGTAAGCGCGGAGACGGGGATGATTTGGGCAAAATTGTAGGCTAGGCCGTATTGCTCGATTATTTTAAGTAAAACGGGCTTTGCAACCGTATCGACTTTGTTTATCGCCAAAAAAACGGGACGTTTCACACCGGATAAACTTTTTATAATCGCCATGTCGCCCTCGTGGATTTTTTCACGCGGTTCAACCATGTAAATTACCGCGTCGGCTTCGTTTAGCGCGGTGTTCGCGCTTTTTACCATGAATTTGCCCAAACGCGTTGTGGGCGTGTGAATACCGGGCGTGTCGATAAAAATAATCTGATAGCCCTCGCCGGTTAAAATGCTGCGAATTTTATTGCGCGTGGTTTGCGGTTTATTCGAAACAATCGAGATTTTTTCGCCGATAAAAAAATTCATTAAGGTGGATTTTCCAACATTCGGTCGCCCGATTAATGTGACAAAACCGGAACGAAAATTGTTAAATTCGTTTATTCGTTTCATTTTGTTCCTCCTGAAGATGCCCTGAAATAAGAAGCTGTGTTGAATAAAATCTTAAAAAAATTATAACAGACTTTTAATTTTAGCGTAACATATGATATTATTGGGAAAAATCGTGCATTTTGGATTAGGGGGTCTTGGCGGTGCTTGATTTACCCGAGATTTTTATTGTTATAACGGCGTTTTTGCTTGGGCTGTGTTTCGGCTCGTTCGCGAACGTTGTAATTTACCGCTTGCCGCAGAATAAAAGCATTATCAGACCTCCGTCGGCTTGCCCCGGTTGCGGAAATCGACTTAAATTTTTTGACCTGTTCCCGGTTTTAAGCTGGGTTTTTTTACGCGGAAAATGCCGCATGTGCAAAAAGAAAATTTCGCCGCGATATCCGCTTGTCGAGCTGCTTTGCGGGCTTCTTTTCGCGGGAATGGCGTGGCACTCCCCTACCCTTTCGCTTGCGCCGCTTTTGGTTTTCGCGTTTGTTTTGCTCGTGATTACTTTTATCGACGCGGATACAATGGAAATTCCCGACGGGCTTGTTATAATCGGCGCGGTTGCGGGAGTTTTTTTTGTTGCGGGCGGCCATTTGGGGATTTTTCCGGGCGCGGTTTCGTGGCTTGACGCGCTTTTGGGCGTGGTCGCGGGTGCCGCGCCTCTTTTAATCATCGACCGCATCGTGATTTTGCTGCTTAAAAAGGACGGCTTCGGCTTTGGCGACGTAAAACTTATGGCGATGGTCGGGCTGTTTATCGGCTGGGAATTCATGCTTTTGGCGTTCCTTTTCGCGTTTTTCTCCGCCTTTCCCTTCGCGGTTTATTTAATGGCGACGGGCAAGGCAAAACGCGGCAGTTATATCCCTTTCGGACCGTTTTTATGCAGTGGCGCGCTTGCCGCGCTGTGGTTCGGGCAGGCGGTTTTTGATTGGTACGCGGAATTTATTAACCCATTGCGGTTTTAGGAGGATTTTATGAAATACGACACCTACATTTTCGACCTCGACGGCACATTGACCGACCCGGTTGAGGGCATCACAAAATCGTTTCAGTATGCGGCGGCGGCGTTTGGAATTAAAACGGAGCTTGCGGATTTGGCGCGGTTTATCGGGCCGCCGATTCGCGATTCGTTTAAAGAGATTGGCGTTTCCGACGAAAACGTCGAGTCTGCCGTAGAAAAATACCGCGAGTATTTTTCAAAAACGGGCATTTATCAAAACGCGCTTTACCCCGATTTGCCGCGAGTTTTGGAGCGGCTGAAGGGAAAAACCCTCGCCGTCGCAACAAATAAAGTCAAACCGTACGCAAAAATAATTTTGGACCACTTCGACCTTTCAAAATATTTCGCCTTCGTTTCCGGCGACGAACCCGACGGCTCGCTGTCCAAAGACGGCAAAGGCGAAATAATTCGCATCGCGCTTAGTGCCGTCGGCGGAAAAAACGCCGTCATGCTCGGCGACCGCAAGCATGATATTCTCGGCGCAGCGGCGGCGGGGATTGACAGCATTGGCGTGCTTTGGGGGTACGGGACACGGGAGGAGCTTGAAGAAGCGGGGGCAACGCACATCATTAAGGAAGCCGAGGAGATTTTTTCCATATAGCGCGCCAAGCGCGCGGTGGGCACCGGGGACACGTGTTGGCGGCGGCGCATTCCCTCGAAGCCGGGGGCAGTTTCCTGCCGCACGAAAAAAAAGAGTCGGCGAGTGACACTCGCCGACTCATTTTTTTCGGGACGGAAAACTGCTCCCGGCTTCGAGAGAACGTGTCGCCTCCGACACATGTCTCCGGTGCCCACCGCGCGCTTGGCGCGCTTTTCAAAATTTTGCCGTAATAAAAATCACCTCGTTTCGCAAAATATTACTTGAGGTGATTTTTTTGAAAAAATTTTTATGTATCAGTGCGATTTTGATTTTTGTCTCGACATCAACTGTTTTTGCCGAAAGTTGGGGGATTCATTTCCCCAAGGACGGCGGAAGACCCGAGGCTAACGCAAGCGCAGAACATTTGGCGCAGTTTGACGCGTTTTTTATGGGGAACGAGAGCGACTTGGTGCTTTATTTGACCTTTGACGCGGGATATGAAACCGGCTTGACCGGCGGGATTTTGGACACTCTTGCGAAACACGATGTACCGGCGGCGTTTTTCCTCGTCGGGACATATATTCGCGACGAGCCCGAGCTTATTTTACGCATGTCGCAAGAGGGACACATTGTTGCAAACCACACAATGTCGCATCCCGACATGAGTAAAATCGACAACCTTGACACTTTTGCCAAGGAACTCGCGCAGGTCGAGGAGGTTTACAAAGAAGTCACGGGCGACGCGTTGCCGAAATTTTATCGCCCCCCGTCGGGAACGTACAGCGAGACAAATTTGAAACATGCACAGGAACTGGGGTACAAAACAGTTTTCTGGTCAACCGCCTACAAGGATTGGGAGGTTGACAACCAGCCCTCTCACGAGGAAGCCTTTGGCAAGCTAATCCCGCGCACACACCCCGGCGCAATAATTTTACTTCACAACGTGTCAAAAACAAACGCCGATATTTTAGACGAACTCTTGACGCGATACAAAGAGATGGGCTACAGGTTCGAAGATTTGTATCACTTGACAGCTACAGATTGCGCCGCAATTGTCGCACCACCAACAACGATATCGCCGTCGTAGAACACAACGGCTTGTCCCGGCGTGATAGCGCGTTGGGGTTTTGCAAATTCGCATAAAATTTCGTCTTCGGATGTTTGAAAAACCGTGGCGGGCTCGGGCGTGTGCGCGTAGCGGATTTTTGCGGATACCTTGATTGGCGCGTTGATTTTGTCAAACGGAATAAAATTCAAGTCGCGGGCGAGTAATTTGTTGGTAAAAAGTTGCTCGTCATCGCCCAAAGTTATCGTGTTTTCGTCGGCATCCATCGCGACAACAAAAAGAGGCCGAGGCGCGGATATGCCCAAGCCTTTGCGCTGGCCGATTGTGTAATGAACGATGCCTTTATGTTCGCCCAAAATTTTGCCGCTTCCGTCGATGAAGCGGCCTTTTTTTTGTCCCGTGCGGCGTTCGATAAATCCGGCGTAATCGCCGTCGGGGGCGAAGCAAATGTCCTGCGAATCGCGTTTTTGCGCATTGATAAAACCTTGCGCTTCGGCAAGCGCGCGGACTTCTTCCTTTTTTAATGCGCCAAGCGGGAAAACCGTCCGCGAAAGCTGTTCCTGCGTCATCGCGTACAGAACGTAGCTTTGGTCTTTCGTCTCGTCCGCGCCGCATTTTAATAAGTAGCGACCGTTTGCGTCGGCGGAAATTTGGGCGTAATGTCCCGTCGCGATTTTGTCGCAATCAAGCTCGGTCGCGCGGCGCAAAAATTTTTCGAATTTCAAAAAGCGGTTGCAGTCGATGCAGGGATTTGGCGTTGTGCCGCGTTCGTATGCGCGGATAAATTTTTCGATTACGTCTTCGGCAAAATTTTGCGCAAAATTGAACACATAAAACGGGATTTCCAGCACGTTTGCGACGGAACGCGCGTCGTCGGCGTCGGAAAGGGTGCAACACGAGCGTTGCGAAACAGGCGATTTTTTTCCGCCCGAAGAATCGCTTCCGCCCTCGAGGGAATGGGAAAATTCAGGCGATATGTCTTCGGTGTCAAACATTTTTATCATCCCGCCGATAAGCTCATGCCCTTGCGATTTCAACAAAAACGCCGCGACCGACGAATCCACACCGCCGCTCATCGCCATTAATATTTTCACAGCAAATTTCTCACAAGCTCGTCGGGCGCGTCGGCGGCGATTAGTTTCGGCGGGATATCAAACGCCGTGCGCGCGCCGCTTTCGCCGCTTTTGTGCAGGCGATACGCCGCCCGCGCATACGCAAGCATCACCGACGCAGTAAATTCGGGGTTCGAGTTCAGTTTGAGGGAAAATTCGAGCGTCTGCATGTTTCCCGCGCCTGTTTTTGCTGTGTGAATCACATTTCCGCCGTGGGGCAGTGCGGAGTGTTTTTCGTGCAATTCTTCCAACGAAATGAAATTAACCGATGTTTCGTATTCGTCAAAATAGTTCGGCATGTTTTTAATTTCCCGCTCGATGCGAGCTTTATCGGCAGTTTCCGCCGCAACGACGAAGACTTCGCGCGTGTGTTTTTCGCGCGTTGCGAGGGCGGGCATCTCGCCGTTTCGGATGCGCTCCATTGCGGAAACAAGCGGCCGCGTGTACTGCACCGCTCCGATTACACCGTCAACGCGGCGCGCCGCGTCGGAATGCCCCTGACTTACCCCCTCGCCCCAAAACGAATATGTCTGCCCCGCCGGCGCAATCGCGCCCATATACATGCGCATCAGCGAAAAAATGCCGGGGTCCCAGCCGATTGAAACAATGCCGATTTTGCCGCCCTTTTTTGCAGATGCGTCGATTTTCGCCATATATTCGGGGATTTTCGAATGCGTATCAAAGCTGTCCACCGTATTAAACATACGCGAAAACTGCGGCCCCTGCTCCGGCAAATCTTTAGCCGACCCGCCGCACAAAAGCATCACGTCAATTTTATCCGTCCAATCCGCCGCGTCGTTCACATGCACAACCGGCGCAGTTTTAATTTTCAGCGCGTCGGCGGGCTTGCGCCGCGTGAAAACCGCCGCAAGCTCCATATCGGGAAATTGCGCCAAACACGCCTCCGCGCCGCGCCCCAAATTTCCGTAACCGTTTATTGCCACTCGAATTTTTTGCATAAAATCACTCCCATTGCCTGCCATTTTAACACATTTATATCACATGAAAAACACATTGGCTTTTGCAATCATCAACGATTGAACTGCAAAAAAAATTGTAATATACTGGAACGAAAGAAAAACAACGAAAGTCGGCACTTTAATGAGCAATTAGGAGGGATTTATGAATTTGCAGGGAAGACATTTAATCGCGCCGCTGGATTTATCGGTGGCGGAAATGGAAGGGCTTTTCGCGCTTGCGGAACGCATTATCTCCGCGCCGGAGGATTTTTCCGACGTGTGCAAGGGCAAGTTGCTTGCCACGCTGTTTTATGAGCCGAGTACGCGCACGCGCCTGTCTTTCGAGGCGGCAATGCTTCGGCTCGGCGGAAGAGCTTTTGGATTTTCCGAGCCGTCGTCAAGCTCCGCCGCAAAAGGCGAAAGCATCGCGGACACAATTCGTACAATTGCGTGCTATGCCGACATTGCCGTTATGCGGCATCCCAAGGAAGGCGCGGCACTTGTGGCGGCGCAATCCTCAAGCGTCCCGCTGATAAACGCAGGCGACGGCGGCCATTTTCATCCCACGCAAACCCTGACCGACCTTTTAACAATCCGCCTCGAGCGAGGCAAACTGGGCGATATAACCGTTGGTTTATGCGGCGATTTGAAATTTGGACGAACGGTGCATTCGCTGATATGCGCTTTTGCACGATATTCCGGCGTCAAATTTGTGCTTATTTCGCCCGACGAATTGCGCGTTCCGGAGTATGTACGCGCCGAAATGAACGACTTTGCAGAAGTTCGTGATTTGAACGAAGCGTTGCCCGACCTCGACGTCCTTTACATGACGCGCGTACAACGCGAGCGTTTTTTCAACGAGGAAGATTATATTCGCCTAAAGGACAGCTACATTCTAAACGCGGCAAAGCTACGAAACGCAAAGCCCGATTTAATGGTTTTGCATCCGCTTCCGCGCGTAAATGAAATAGCCACCGACGTTGACGACGACCCGCGCGCGTTTTATTTTCGCCAAATGAAAAACGGTATGTATGTGAGAATGGCACTAATTATGTCACTTTTGGGAAAGGGACAATTTTAACATGACCGCCAAACAAATTCGAAAGGGGCAATTTTAACATGGAAATCACAAGCATCTCAAACGGGATAATAATCGACCATATCCAAGCCGGGTCGGGTCTGAAAATTTTGGACTATCTGAATTTCGACACCGAACACGGTTCTGTTGCGTTAATAATGAACGTATCGAGCAATAAGCACGGAAAAAAGGACATTATCAAGCTCGAAAACTACGAAAACGTTGATGTCAACGTACTCGGTCTAATCGACCACCACGCCACGGTTATTTATATCAAGAACCACGAAATCGTCAAAAAAATAAAGCTAACGCTTCCCGAAAAAGTCACAAATGTACTTCGGTGCAAAAATCCGCGTTGCATTACGTCGTCGGAGTCCGTGCCGCATGTGTTTAATCTTGCCGACGCGGAGGCGGGGAAATATCAATGCGAATATTGCGATAACGTGGCTTAGAAGCTATCTTAATCCTGTGAATTTTCGCGTTCGATGCGTTCGGCGTACTCCGCGCGTGCTTTCTCGACCTCTTTTTTCTCCGCGTTACGCTTTCGAATGTACGCAATAAGTTCGCGGGTATAAAAAATGAAGTTCGACGAAATCGTCATGCACGCGATAAAAACGGCGATAATGTTTGAAAAGTACCAGTGATTTATAATATTAAACGCACGATTCGCAACAAAACTTATTCGCATAAGGTGCGTTCCGGCAATTACATTTCCGATAACAAGCCCGGAAAGCGTAATTGTTATCAGCCATTCAAGCCACGGACCAACCGTATCAACCTGCACGATATAAACAAGCACAATCGTCGAAACCACGGTCGTTCCGATGAAAATCGCCGCCCAAATCCACCACCATTTTCGGGCGACGGGGCGGTCTTTTAATCCGCGCCATTCGAAGTAACAAAATACATAATTGCGCAGAGACGCAACGCCAAAAAGTACGGTAAGCGTCCAATTGCCCAAAAACGCGGCGGAAATCGATAAAAATGTCGTCCCCAGCCCCAACAGGAGCATCATCTTCAATTTGTCCTTAATTTGAAACGACCAAAACATCGTAACGAGCGCGAAAAAAGCAAAAACTTGACTCACAATCCAAATCGGATTTCGGATATGTATGTTCAC
>WRGX01000126.1 GCA_009786975.1 Defluviitaleaceae bacterium | reverse complement strand
GCAGTTATGTATCGCGAATTGAAAAAAAAGCCTTGGGTAAGCTACGCAAGGAGATGCCTGAGGTATAAAGAAAACCCGTGCGGTCTAAACTGCACGGGTAACTTTTTTTGAGCGGAGACAACGGGTGCAAACTTTAGCTCTTCGCACGGTGCCGTTTTGTTCCTTGATTTGAACTTTTTTGATATTCGAACGCCACATTTTGTTGGCGCGTCGGGAGACCTGACTGCGGGTGATGCTTATTCTATGTCCCGTTTGAATACCTTTGTCGCAAACTTCGCATTTTGCCATAATGTACCTCCATAAAAAATTAATCAAGCCATTATAGCCACATTACAATTTCATGTCAATTCAAATTTACGCCAAGCGAGTCCAAATGCAAAAAAGTATCGGGAACACCACCGCTTATTATCGTATCAACCAGCGAAACCTGCCGCGTTACGTGGATTTCGGAGGACTGGACGGGATTTATAATTCTAACTACGCTTTCCACCGTAAGCCAAACGGAAAAATGCGTTTGGTTTATTCCGACGGCTGTGAAGCTGGATTCGTAATTTACAAGGGCGTTGCCGACGGGAGCCATCGTAAAACTGAAGCGGGGACCGGTTTGTGCCAAAGTGTCGAGACCGAGGACCATCCCGAACGGGACGCTTACGATTTCCGGTTCGAGGTTGCCCAGGCGGTGGGAGATGGCTTGGGCGGCGGCGTTGCAGATTTCGTTGGCGAGGACTGTGTTTACGCTTAGGGTTGGTTTGGCGTCGGGGCCGAGTTGTGATTGGATTATGAAATCTGCGGCGGTTACTTCGTTTGCTACGATTATTTCATGCACTACGTAATTTATTACGTTGTTTATTTCTGTTTGCATACGAAGTTCTGCTTCTTGCAGTACCAGGGGGAGAATTTGCCTGTCGAAGCGGTAAAAGCCGATTGCAATCCCCGTCAGAAGCAGAATTATTATTGCTGTGAAAAATAGTTTTTGCGAAAAACCTCTGCTTTTTATGCGGGGGGCTTGGGCGGGAGGGGGGCGGCGCGGGGCGTGTTTTCTTGGGCGGGTGCCGCCGCGAATCAGTCGTTTGAAAGTTCTGAAAAATTTTCTCATTTTACACCGATTTCACATTCATGCTATAGTGTATGCGGGTTTTTTGAGTTTAATTTATTACCGGAGGCGGATATGGAGAAAAAGAACAGCATACTGATTGTTGATGATGAAACGGTAAATATTATGGCTCTCGTTGATATTTTGCGGAACGAATATACGCTTTATACCGAACGGGACGGTAAAAATTGCCTTGATACCGCGGCGCGCTTGCTGCCGGATTTAATTTTATTGGATATTTTAATGCCCGAAATGAGCGGGTTTGAAGTTTTGGAAAAATTGCAAAATGATTCACGCACGAAAAACATCCCCGTTATTTTTGTCACGGGCTTGTCAAAATCCGATGACGAAGTGCATGGGTTTTCTTTGGGCGCGGTGGATTATATAAGCAAGCCTTTCAGCGCAAGCGTCGTAAAAATGCGCGTGCAACATCAGATTAAAATTATTAATCTGATTCGTGAAATTCAAAAACTCAGCATCACCGACCCACTTACCGGAATCGGCAACCGCCGCTATTTTAATTCGCTTATCCAGCAGGAATGGGAGCGCGCAAAAAGAAACCGCGCGTCAATCAGCTTTTTAATTATGGATATCGACCATTTCAAAATGTTTAACGACAAATTTGGACACTTAAACGGCGACATCGTGTTGCAAAGCGTTGCGCATGTAATCAGCGCGGAAATTACGCGCGCGTCTGACAAAATTGCACGATGGGGCGGCGAAGAATTTGCCGTAATTTTGCCGGACACGGACATTATCGGCGCGAAAAAAGTTGCCGAAAATGTTCGTGCCGCCATCGAAAGCGCGGATATCTCGCTCGATGACGGCACTATACAAAATACAACGGTTAGCATTGGAATTCACGCGCATGTTCCCGACCATCTTCCCAAACAAAACGACGAATACAGCGCGATTAATTTTATTTCCGACGCCGACAAGGCTCTTTATCACGCAAAACATACGGGCAGAAACCGCGTTTGCGCGTTTGGAGAAATGTAGGTTTTAGCCGATTATATATTTTTTATCTTTAGCCGGAGCTGCGTCGAGTTCGGCTTTTTTTGCTTCGTAGCCGGGGCGGCCGAACATTGCGTAGGTGGCGTTTTTGCCCTCCTCGACGCCGGGTTGGTCGAAGGCGTCGATGTTTAGCAATTCGCCCGCATATGCCGTTGCGACCTCGAAGAAGTATAAAAGCTGGCCGATGGTGTGTGCGGTGACTTTTGGCAGGGTTATCGTCATGTTCTGGCGGCCCGCTTTTGTTAGGGCGTATTCTGTGGCGGCTTGTTCGGTTGTGATTAGCTCGTTGTGTGTTACGCCGCCGAGGAAGCCTAGGGATGGCATTTCGCCGTAGGTTTTTGGGATTGTAATTGTCTCGCGGTATTCGTCTACACCGATTAATACGATGATTTTATCAAACGGGCCTTCGGCGTAAAGCTGGACTTGACTGTGCTGGTCGGTTGCGCCCAGGGCTTTTACGGGGGTTTGGCCGACGTTTACGACTTTGCCGTCGCGGTCGTGCGCCTTGCCCAGGGATTCCGCCCAAAGCTGCGCGTACCAATCCGAAATAAATTTCAACGAATCGGCGTAGGGCATCATAACGGAAATGTTTTTGCCTTCGGTCATGCCGATGTAGTGCAACAGAGCGTACATATGCGCGGGATTTTTATAAATATCCGGCTCTTTGCAGTTTTCGTCCATATGCGCCGCGCCGACAAGGAGCCCTTTGATATCAATGCCGCAAAACGCCGCCGGAAGCAGGCCTACAGGCGTAAACTCGGAAAAACGACCGCCCACCGCCGAGGGAATTACAAAATATTTGTACCCTTCGTCCTTTGCGATTGTGACTAAATTTCCGCTTTTGGCGTCGGTTGTGCAGACGATTCGTCCGCGCGCGCCGTCCTTGCCCATTTTTTGCTCCAAAACTTGCTGAATTATCATAAACTGGCTCATCGTTTCCGATGTGCTTCCGCTTTTGGAAATTACATTGAACAAACAACGCGTCGCGTCTACGGTGTCCAGAAAGTACACGAGCCGCTCGGGGTCCACATTGTCGAGGACGTACAATTTTGGATAGCCCCCGCGTTTTTCGCGGGGCAATTCGTTCCAAAACGGGTGATTTAACGCCATTTGCACCGCAAGCGGACCCAGCGCGCTTCCGCCGATTCCAAGCACTACAAAGGCATCGATATCGTCTTTCACCGCAGCTACATAGTCCGAAATGTCTTTCACAACGGCTTCTTGATTGTACGGCAATTCGCGCCACGCCATTTTGTCGCGTTTTTCTACCATCGCGGCGTTTGCTTTCTTGATTTTCGGCGCGAGTTTTTCAATTTTCCCCGCCATGCCGTTTTGCATCATGTTATTGTAGTCCATTCGTATTTTCATTTCTTCACCTCAGTAAAAATTTTTTAATAATGTAACACATTTGTAATGATATGTACATAAATGGTATAATTCCAAAAAAATGTGAGGTGATTGTATGTTTTATGCAGGAAATATGACCGGAGATTGCGCGGAAATCGTTGCGTTTCACGCCAAGGCGCAGCGCGACAGCTTTGCGGAAAAAAATGACGGCTTTGCGGCGATTCCCGCCGAGGAGGCGCGAAAAGCCTACGGTCGTGACGGCGTGAACAACAAACGCACGGAAAAATTTAAAGACGGTTCGACTCTTGAAACCTATAGCGATAAAAAAACTTCGAAGATAATTGCGCGCGTAAAACGTTATCCCCGCGATAAAAACAGCTTGCGTTCGCACAGAATGAAGGGCAAAAAATAGCGCGCCAAGCGCGCATTGGGCACCGGGGGCGTGTTTTACGGCACATGCTCTCGAAGACGGGTGCGTTTTTTTGTGCCGAAATAAAATTTTTTAAAATTGAGTCGGCGAGTGTCACTCGCCGACTCAGTTTTGTGAAACGTTAGGAGAAGTGTGAAAAATCAGCGAGAGGAACGCGAGCGACCAATTTTTTAATGACGATTTGTGCGCTCAGCGAATGGCAAAAATTATGGCAAAACCTATTGTGGCAATTGTGGGGCGTCCCAACGTTGGAAAATCCACGCTTTTTAATCGAATTGTCGGGCAGCGCGTCGCGATTGTTGACGATAAGCCCGGCATCACGCGGGACAGGCTTTATGCCGATGCGGAGTGGCTTGCGCGGAATTTTACGCTTATTGACACCGGCGGGCTGGACCCGGAAACGGACGATTTGATTACGCGGCATATTTTTCGTCAGGCGGAAGCCGCGATTGAAAACGCGGACGTTGTGTTGTTTTTGACGGATATAAAATCGGGCGTGATGGACGCGGACAAGCAGGTCGCGGACATGTTGCGCCGCTCGAAAAAGCCTGTTGTGCTTGTTGTGAACAAAGTGGATGTTCCGACTCGCGAAAACAGCGAATTGTATGAATTTTACGAGCTTGGCATCGGCGACCCCGTGCCGATTTCCGCGGGGCAAGCCTTGGGACTTGGCGATATGCTTGACGAAGTTGCGGCGTTTTTCCCGCCCGCCGAAGACGACGACGAGGGGGATGACAGAATAAAAGTCGCGATAATCGGCAAACCGAATGTTGGTAAATCGTCATTGATAAATAAAATCCTCGGCGAGGAGCGGCTAATCGTCAGCAATATTCCCGGCACCACCCGCGACGCCGTCGATACATTTTTAACCCGCGACGAACGAGACTTTTTGTTTATCGACACCGCCGGGCTTCGCCGCAAGAGCAAAATCAAGGAGAATATAGAAAAATACAGCATTATTCGCACGCTTGCGGCCGTTGAGCGAAGCGATGTTTGCGTGCTTTTAATCGACGCCGAGGAAGGCATCACCGAGCAGGACATAAAGGTCGCGGGCATAGCGCACGAGCGTGGCCGCGCCGCGATTATCGCGGTAAACAAGTGGGATATTATTGAGAAAAACGACAAAACCATGCGCGAATTCACCAAGAATCTCGAAAACGAACTGTCCTACATGCCATATGCGCCAAAACTGTTTATCAGCGCGCTGACGGGACAACGCGTAAGCAAACTTTTTGAACTGATACACACCGTCTATCAAAATCACGCCATGCGCGTACAAACCGGCGTGCTTAACGAAGTAATCCTCGAGGCGACGGTAATGCACGCGCCGCCGACCGACAAAGGCCGTCCCTTGCGCATTTATTACGCAACGCAAGTGTCGGTAAAGCCGCCGACATTCGTGCTTTTCGTAAACGATTCGCGCCTGATGCATTTCTCATACACGCGCTATTTGGAGAATAAAATCCGCGAGGCATTCGGCTTCGCAGGCACACCGATTCACTTCATCACGCGGGACAAAAAGGAGTAGCTATGTATAGACTAATCGCGCTTTTAATCGGATACACAATCGGTTGCATCCAAATGGCATATATAATCGGGCGGATAAACGGCATCGATATCCGTGACCACGGCAGTAAAAACGCGGGCATGACAAACGTGACGCGAACGCTTGGAAAAAGAGCGGGGGCGTTTGTTTTTGTCGTGGATATTTTAAAGGGAGTGGCGGCATTTTTTATCATGGCGTGGCTTTTTGGCGGCGAGAGCGCGTTTTTTTCCTTCGCGATTCCCGATTGCGTAATCGATTACGAATTGCCTATCGGAAGCATTTGCCCCTGCGCCATGCTTGGGCAGGGCTGTGCGAGACAGGCATTATGGGCAACGGGAGGTATTTTGCCCGGCCTTTACGGCGCGATAGGCGCGGTTTTGGGGCATTGCTTCCCGGTGCTTTTAAATTTCCGCGGCGGCAAGGGCGTTTCCTGCGCAATCGGGCTGATTCTCGTGTTCGACTGGCGTGTCGCGCTTATTTCCTACGCGGTAGGATTTATCGCGGTTTGCATCACACGTTACATCTCCCTCGCTTCGCTTGTAATTACGCTTTCCGCGGCGATTGCAACGGCGGTTTTCGCCGCACAATCACAATATCCGCTCGAGGCAGTTATTTTAATGTTCGGGCTTGCCGCGCTTATTTGGTTTTTGCACCGCGAGAATATTATGCGGATTTTAACGGGCAAGGAGCGGAAGTTTTTGGATAAGAAGGCGAAATAATTTGCTTTTGCAGAACGTTGATTTTCCGTACTTTATCCCCACACAGAACTTGCACGCATAAACAAAAAACAATCCCCCATTGATTCTAATGGAGGATTGTTTTTTTGCGCTCCGGGAAGCGGCCTCCGGCTTCGAGGGAATGTGTCGCCGCCGACACATTCCCCCGGTGCCCACTGCGCGCTTGGCGCGCTTTTTTTGTGTTCCGGGAAACTGCCTCCGGCTTCGAGGGAATGCGTCGATTCCGACACATGTCCCCGGTGCCCACTGCGCGCTTGGCGCGCTATTCACCCAAATTATTAACTCGTTCGATAAACGTATCCCAAACTTGCTGCGCTTCGTCGATGATAACCGACGGGTCGTTTCCGCGCCAAACGCGCCATGCGAAGTTTTCATTTATTACGTTGCCCAAAGCGGGCATCATTTCGTGCGCGGGCATGACGTGCAGTTCGGGATTGCGCGTAAAATTGACCATGGTTTCTTCAACGGAGCGCAAATCGCGATGCACGGCTTCCGCTTCGAGAATCCAGTCATCGGGGTCGTCGTCGGGAAGAGGACGAATCCACTTGCGCATTGCAAACATAATGTCATCTACCTCGTCCTCATCAAAAAAGTGCGGGATGACGTTAAAGTTTTGCGAAACCCACATATAATGGCGGTCCATGCGCGGGCCGCGCGGGAATGCCACAAATCCCCATTGGTCCATAAGTTCCGGGAAAATATTTCCTGCAACATAGTTTGCGGCGACGCGAATCGCGCCCTGCGAGTCGTTGAACATTGGGATAAACAGGTCCCAACGGTCGCCTTCGTCTTCGATGAATGTTAGATTTTCGTCGTAAAGCTGAACGACCCACGTGAGTGCTTCGCGGAACGCGTCGGTGTTTGTCGCGTTTTCAAAACGCCCCGTTTCGGGATTAATTACAACGTAAGCCGCGCCGTTTGACGCCAACGCGTGCGCTAAAACCTCTTGGTGGAATGCGGTTATCGCCCATGTGTCAATGATTCCGTCGCCGGTAAGGTCGCGCGAAAGCGGGCGCGCCATGTCGGTAAACGTGTCCCAAGTCCAGTTGTCCTGCCGCTGCAATGTGAAGGGCAAATCACTGGGAACCCCGGCTTCTTCAAGCAGTCGCATGTTGAAATAAACGCCGCCCGCCATCTCAATGCCGCTGGCGAAACCGTGGGGTTGCCCGTCGCGCATTGTCAGCTCGAGAATACTGTGGTTCCACTCGATGCCGTAATCGTCTTCGAAATTGTGCATTGGGATTGGCGCGAAAAGTCTTTGCCCGTGATGAGACGCAAACCATGTCGGTTCAACAATCCACACATGAAAATCTCTGTTTTGTGCCAAAATTTGGTCACGAACGTCGTTGCGAACATCGTCCCAACTGCCGTAACGCACATAGCGTACCCGGAAATTGTACCGTTCCTCCATTGCGCGCCTGTCATCCCAGCGCGCGCGCTCCGCCGCGTTTGTTGGTTCAACCGTTTCCGTGCATTCGTCTTGATACCAGTTTGCGATGTTGATGACCATGCCTCCGAGGTCACGCTCGGGCGGGGCAACTTCGCCGCCGGGGGCTTCCGGCGCATCGTCGTTTGAAACTCCTTCGGCAACTTCCGAAGGGTCTTCGGCGGGTGGTTCGGGGTCGCCTTCGGTCGGTTGGCACGCCGCAAAAATCGCAAGCGCGAGAACCAACAGGGGTAACAAAATTAATTTTTTCATTTTTATTCTCCTCTCGTTTTTTTTATATATAAAACCCGAAACGGGATTATAACAACAAACAGCATCAACGGCATCCGGCTTCGAGAGAACGCGTAGCACCCCACACATGCCCCCGGTTCCCACCGCGCGCTTGGCGCGCTACATTTTTATGCCGCTTTGTCCGATACTTTCAACAAAATATCGTTGTGCCACGAGATAAATCAAAATAACCGGCGCGATGCCTATAAGCACGCCCGTTGAAATGACCGCCTGCAACAGCGCAATCGGCGGGGCCGCACCCTGCGTACCCGTCGCGGCGGCAACCTGCCGTACATAATCGAAATGGAACGCGTCTCCAA
>WRGX01000125.1 GCA_009786975.1 Defluviitaleaceae bacterium | reverse complement strand
TCGCCGCGACCTAGCGGGTCGCAAGAATTTTCGCGACGCAGACTTTCGGCAAAAAGACTAGGAATGTGTAAAGTTTATTTTCTTACGTTTCCTAACTTCCAGTCGCCGATTTCCACTCTGGAACTTACTTTTGCAATTCACCCGGAGGGGCGTAATGGAAACGAGAGATTGCAAAATTATCGCCGATGTTGTAAAATTACGGTACATTTTTGAATTGGACGGGGGAGTAAGTGTGAAAAATCAGCGAGAGGAACGAGGGCGGCGAATTTTTGATGGCGATTTGTGCGTTCAGCGAATGGCGAAAAGTGTGAAAAAAAATCTTTTTGTTGCGTTTTTTGTATTTTTTGCGGCATGTTCGGGAGTGGAGGCGACCTTGCCGGACGCGCCGATTGAATCGGAAGCGGAGCCTTATGTGCTTGGCGAGGCAGTAGAGGAGGCGGAGATTTTGCAAAGTGATATAGCCGGGCTTACTTCGTGGGAACTGGTGCAAAGCATGGGCGCGGGCTGGAATATCGGCAATACGCTGGACTCGCATTGGAACGAGGCGTCTCCGTGGCGTACGATTAGTCACCCCCACGACCAGGAAACCCTTTGGGGCAACCCCGTTACAACCCGCGAAATGATTGAATTTGTACGGGATTCGGGGTTCAACACGATTCGTGTCCCCGTTACTTGGTATATTCACACGGGCGAAGGGCCGGAATATATTATTGACGAAGCCTGGATGGACCGAGTGCAGGAAATTGTGGATTATTCGATGGACCTCGGAATGTTCACGATTTTGAACATACATCACGATGATTATCGAAGCAGCGCGAACTGGTCGAACGGCTGGCTGAAGCTGTATCACGCGCCCGAGGACCGTCCCCTTAACGACGAGGAAAAAGCCGCGCTGAACCTGCGTTTCGCGCGGATTTGGGAACAAATCGCCGAGCGTTTTATCGACTACAACGAGTATCTGATTTTCGAGGGCATTAACGAGCCGCGAACCGTCGGCATGTATAATCACACCAACGAAGTTTGGCACGAAAAAGGAACATTTTTGAACGAACTTTTGCAAACATTTATCGACACCGTGCGTGCAAGCGGCGGCAGAAACGCCGACCGACACCTGATGGTCGCGCCGTATTTCGCAAGCGTGGGGATGAGCGCGAACGATGCGTACGGCAGGATTGACGCGTTCGTGAATGCGGAAACAGGGCGGCTTCGCGTAAACGACCCCCGCGACAGGCTAATCGTGTCGTTGCATTACTACGAACCGTGGGGCTTTGTCGTCGCGCCCGAGGATTCGCAGTGGCACAGCCATTATTTTGACCTCGATGTCGGCAGCGTTTCGTGGAATATTCACACGGCGTTTCGGATTTTTGAAGAAAATTTCATCGCCCGCGGAATCCCAATAATTATGGGCGAAACAGGCGCGTACAGTCGGCTTTTGCCGAGTGGCGAATCTAATGAAGCGGAGCGTGTAAAATGGGCGGAATATTTCGTCGGCGGTCTGCGCGAAATGGGAATTCCGACGGTAATTTGGGATGACGGCGGCACGTTCGGATTGCTTGACCGAGAAAATTTGCAGTGGCTTTACCCCGATTTAGCGGCGGCTTTGGTTGCGGCGTCACAAAGGGAGATTCGGGAGGAGTTTTTGTATGAATAAAATTTTCCGCAAAACCGAAAACAGCACCCGACTTCGAGAGCATGTGCGGCACCTGACACGCGTCATCGCTGCCCACTGCGCGATTGGTGCGCTGATTCTTTTGACTTCTTGTACATTTTTGCGCGAAGGCGAATTCCCCGTACTGGGACAATTAGCGGACGGCCCACCGGCGACGATGCCCCCGGTTGTTACCCCGCCGCCCCCGCCGCCGACTGCCGATGAAATGTACATTCCCGAAGGCGTCGCGCTTACTCCCGCGCAGATTTTTGCGATAAATCAATTCGCTGTGTTTCAAATTTTTGCGTACCATACGGCAAATTACGGCTACTGGGGCAGTGGATTTTTCATTTGCCCGACGGGCATCGCCGTGACAAATCACCACGTTTTGGACGGCGCGGGCAGGGCGGTAGCGGTAATGTACGACTCCACGGAATTTGAAATTATGGGCTGGCACTCCTACGATTTCGGCAATGATTTGGCGATAATTCAAGTCGATAACCGTGGCGGCGCGTTTAATTACGTCGCGCTTGCCGACTCCGACGATGTGCGAGTCGGCGAAACGATTTTCGCAATCGGCGGCCCCGAAGGCGATACGCTTACCTTCACCGACGGCATGGTTTCGAGGCTCGTCTCCGAACCCGTTTTTTTTGACGGCTACACCGTTTCCGGCATGATTCAGCACACCGCCGCAATTTACGGCGGAAACAGCGGCGGCCCCCTCTTAAATGACTTCGGCAGAGTCATCGGCATAAATGCCGCCGGCCGCCCCGACCGCGCAAGCGTACAATTTGCAGTCCCCGCGAATCGCATAAATATGCCCGCCCCGAACGCGGAACCAAGCCGCCTCCCCCTCGGGCGCGGCACCCCGTGGCAACCGCCGCAGTTCGACGGTCAACCCACATATCTCGCACGCTTCCCCTTCATCCCCGACATACAATCCGTAAGCGAAAACGCGCGTTTGATAATGAGCGGCACGCCGACTGCTTTGGGCGAGGAAATGGGCTGGCTCGCGAATTACTACGAATATTTATATGTATACGCGATGCCGGCGGCGTACTGGGTTCCCGACACCGACGCCTTTGATGAAACCCTGCTTTTGCGCGGGTTCGAGTTCCAAAACATCGTACATTTCGACATTGAAACATGGGTCTATTTCTTCCACCCCGTCCACAATACCTCAATTTCCTACGCATTCATGCGCGAAACCAACACCCTTTTAGTCGCAATCGCGCGCGGCGACGCATACACCGCGTTTTATCACACCGTCGATGAGGGCTATCTTTACGGCGACGCTCCATTCCTCGGCGGATGGGAATTTATCGAAACGACCTCCGATTTATACCACGAATGGGCGTCCGCCGGTGAACATCTGTATTACACCTTCTTCAGTGACGGCTTGGGCGACTTTTTAACGACCGACGATAACGGCGATATTATTCGGCACTTCCCGTTCGAATGGCACATAAAAACCGACACACTTGTGATTAACTACAGCACCATCGATTTAACGCTGATTTACCGCTTCAATGTGTACGACAATACGTTGCGTCTGTCTAGCGACGATAGTGAACACTTGCTGATTAATGTGGGCTAGTGTCCCTCCGGGACGCGTCTTCGGTGCCCAATGCGCGCTTTGCGCGCTTTTTTTTTGCCATAAAACCGCGCCAAAAAAAAAGAGTCGGCGAGTGACACTCGCCGACTCAATCGTGATAAAATTTAAAAAGCAGGGGGAGAGCGTGCAAAATCCGTGTTTTTGCAAAATAATTTCCCCTATGCGGGCAGCTGCATGGGGCTTAAAGAAAATATCGGGTTGTGATATACTCCTTGCAATGAAGGGATGGTTCGTATGGTCAAAAATGAAGTCGTCAAAATTATTTCGGACATGGATGACAACGTGACATTTGAAGATATTATGTATCAACTGTTCGTATTTGAAAAGCACAACAAATCCATGCGAGACATCCGAGAAGGACGTGTGCATACAACACAAAATGTGCGAGATTCTTTGGGCGTACGTAATGCGTGAGTTGTTATGATTACACATATGGCGAGGAACTTCAACCCATGAAATACGCAATAATTTCCGACATACACGGCAACTCTCACGCATTCCGCGCGGTGCTTGCCGATGCGGAAAAAAACGGCGCGGACGCATACCTTCTTTTGGGCGATTATGCAAGCAGTTTCCCGTGGGGGAACGACGTTGTTAACGCAATGCGCGAACTTGCGGCAACAAAACGCGTCACCGCCATTGCCGGAAACGGCGAAGGCTACTTCGAAGGCCTGCGCGGGCAAACCGATTTTTCCCACGAGCAATTCAAACCCGTCTACTGGTCGTATCTCGCGCTTTCGGCAGAAAATCTCGACTACTTATCCACCCTCCCCGAAACAGCCGTCGTTCAAGACCCCGACAGCAACACAAAAATCCACCTAAACCATGATACCCCCATATTTTATCGAAAAAATTCCCCACAAATCGAACTCTTTCACCCCCGAAATTTCCGCGACTTAATGCGGAAAAAAAAATTCTCGCACGAAGAATATCTAACACAAGCGCGGGATGCACTGCTTTCGCGGGATGACGCAATGGCAGAAATAAACGCCCTCCCCGACGGCGTCCACTTATTCGGACACAATCATCTGCAATTTCACACACGCTTTGGCGAAAACGGCAACAAATTATTCATAAACCCCGGCTCCTGCGGCGAACCGCTGGACTTCAACCCAACCGCCTCCTACACGCTTTTATCCCTAACCGCAAACGATGCCAAAAACGAAACCGCCGTGGAAGAACGCCGCGTACAGTACGACCGCCGCGCCGCCGCCGAAGCCCTAGCCGCCTCCGAATTCACCGCATATGCCCCCGTTTGGAGCAACATAATGAAAAAAGAACTCGAAACAGGCATCGACCATTTCGGCATTTTCGTGCGCCACATCCGGGAAACCGGTCTGGCAATGGGCGTCCCCGAAAACCACTCCCGCCCCGCAAGCCCCGAAGTCTGGAACCAAGCCGTTAAAACATGGGACACAGAAAAAATATAGTTCGAAAAAATATAATCCGAAAAAATATAATCCGCTAAAAAGGAGCGTTCGCAATGGAAAATTTTAACGCAAACTGGAGCTTCACGCTAGACGGAAAAACAAAACCCGTCACCCTCCCCCACGACTGGCTAATCGCCGACACAAAAAACCTCTACAAGCACGGCATCGCCACGTACAAAAAAACCTTCTCCCCCTCCCCCGCCCCCCGCGACGGCGAAAAAATTTTCCTGCACTTCGACGGCGTGTATCAGGACTGCACGCTTGAAGTAAACGGCAAAAAAGTCGGCGACAACAAGCACGGCTACACCGCCTTTTACTTCGACATCGCGCCGTTCCTAAATCCGGGCGAAAACGAAATCGCCGTAACCGTGCGCCACGAACCGCCAAATTCCCGCTGGTACAGCGGCGCGGGCATCTATCGCGACGTGTCCCTGGAACGCAAAAACGCCACCCACTTCACCCCAAACGGCATCTATGTAACACCAAAAAAAGAACGCGACAACCTTTGGCAAATAGAAATCCAAGCCGAAGTCTCCAACGCAGATAAAAACTATGAAATCCGCCACGAAATCCATGAAAGGGGTCAAGGGGACTGTGTCCCCTTGCGGGGGTGCGGGGGCAGCGCCCCCGCGGTCTTATCTTTAGAAAACCCAAAACTCTGGGACATAGACTCCCCGACCTGCTACACCCTAAAATCCGAACTAATCGTAGCCGGCGAGGTAGCCGATACCGTCGAAACCCGTTTCGGTTTTCGCGAAATCGCCTTCACCCCCGAAGGCGGCTTCTTCCTGAACGGCCGCCATGTACGACTCGACGGCGCGTGCCAGCATCACGACTTGGGCGGACTAGGCGCGGCGTTTTACAAAGATGCGGCACGCCGCCAGCTTTTAAAACTGCGCGACATGGGCGTAAACGCGATTCGAACCGCGCATAATCCGCCCGCGAAGGAATTCATGGAACTCTGCGACGAGATGGGCTTTTTGGTAATGTCGGAATTTACGGACATTTGGCGTCGTTGCAAAACGGAATTCGACTACGCACGATTCTTTGACGAGTGGGCGGAACACGACGTCGCGGCATGGGTTCGTCGCGACCGAAATTGCCCTTCCATTATAATGTGGAGCATCGGCAACGAAATCTATGACACCCACGCCGACCCCGACGACGGCCTCGCGACGCTGCAAATGCTTATGCGCGAAGTGCGACGCCATGACCCGAAAGTTCACGCGGAAACAACGTTCTGCTCAAACTATATGTCGTGGTGGCAAACCCAAAAGAGTGCCGACGAGATAAAATTTGTGGGCTATAATTACGCGGAATATTTGTACGACGAGCATCGCGAAAAATTCCCGGACTGGATAATCTACGGCGGCGAAACCGCATCAACCGTACAAAGTCGCGGCATCTACCACTTCCCCTACTCGCAAATAATCCTCTGCGACGACGACATGCAATGCTCCGCCCTGGGCAACTCAACAACAAGCTGGGGCGCGCGAAGCACCGAAAAAGTCATCGCCGACCATTTGGAAAACATGGGGCAATTCATCTGGACCGGCACCGACTACATCGGCGAACCGACCCCCTACAGCACAAAAAATTCCTACTTCGGCCAAATCGACACGGCGGGTTTCCCCAAAGACCAATTCTATTACTTCAAAGCGGCATGGACAGACCAACCGATGGTCCACGTCTACCCCCACTGGGACCACTCACCCGGCCAGCCCATCGACGTACGCATCATTTCAAACGCGCCGAAAACAGAGCTGTTCCTAAACGGAAAATCGCTGGGAACGGGCGAAAAATCCGCACATTTCATTGTGCCGTACGAGCCGGGATGCATAAAGGCCGTCGCGTATGACAACGCCGGAAAAATCGTCGCGGAAGCCGAGCGAAATTCCTTCGGCGACGCGACCGGTACAAAAATAGAAGCCACACGAATCGGCGAGCTTTTCTTCGCCGAAATCACCGCAACGGACTCAAGCGGAAATACTTGTGACAACGCAAACAACAGGGTAATCGTCAATGTCACGAACGGCGAACTCCTCGCCCTCGACAACGGCGATTCAACCGATTACGACCAATATCAAGGCGTAAACAATCGCCGACTTTTCGCGGGAAAACTCTTGGCAATTGTAAAATGCGTCTCTGAAAGCGAGCCGAAAATCACGGTAAAATTCGATGAAAGCGACGTCCCCGCCCGCAAAATCGAACTCCTCCGCGACGGATTTAACATCACCGCAAAAATTCACCCCGCGAACGCCACGCCGCAAAATTTGCAGTGGCGGCTTACAAACGCGGCAGGCATCGACAGCCCCCTCGGGCGGATTGAAGCGTCGGGCAATTCTGCAAAAATCCAAGCCAAAGGCGACGGCGATGTTTATATCAGATGCGGCGCGGAAAACGGCAAAAGCCACATCGACATGCTTTCCGTCTTGCCGATAAAAATCGAAGGCGTTGGCAAACCTCCGCACCTCGACCCGTATGACTTCGTATCCGCAGGGCTTTTCACCCGAAGCAATCGCCCGCTTACCGCCGGAAACGAACGCGGCGTCGCAACCGACCCAACCGAAAAAACGCATATAATTTTCGACGACGTAAATTTCGGCAAATTCGGCTCCGACGAGCTGACCCTGTGGATTTTCGAACTCGGAAACAACCCGATTCCCATAGAAATTTGGCTCGGCACGCCCGAAGACGGCCGCCTGATTTCCAACGAAATCTACCACATCAAATCAATTTGGAACACATATCAAACCGCCACATACAAACTGCCGGAAAAATTCTGCGGCGTGCAAACCTTTACACTTGTGTTCAAGGACAAGGTGCATGTCAAAGGATTCTCCTTCAAAGGAAAAACCTTTACCCCTATCCCCTTCACCGCATACGACAACCTTTACGGCGATTCCTACAACGTAACGGCAGACGCAATCGAGAACATCGGCAACAACGTTTCGATAACTTTTGACGACATGAACTTCGACAAACCCGCCGTTGCAATCGAATTCCGCTACCGTCTGCGCCTCGACAAAAATTCAATCCGCATCACCTTCACCGACGAAAACGGCACCTCCGCCTCAAACCTCCTAACGTTAACCACCTCCGAAAATTATTCCTCCGCCACCTTCCCGCTGGAAACGCCCTTCAGCGGCAAAGGCAACGTAAACTTCACATTCTTCCCCGGTTCGGATATTGACCTGGAGACATTTACGTTTTCATCATAAAGCGCGCCAAGCGCGCAGTGGGCACCGGGGACACGTGTCGGAGGCGACACATTCCCTCGAAGCCGTGAGCAACTTCCCGGCGTACAAAAAAGCGCGCCAAGCGCGCAGTGGGCACCGGGGACACGTGTCGGAGGCGACACATTCCCTCGAAGCCGAGTAAGCGTCAAGACCTCGCCCACATACAACAGAAAACTGTAATTCTCTACAATGTACTCCAAAACCATCCAACCCACTGCAAGCAGAGAGTTGGA
>WRGX01000124.1 GCA_009786975.1 Defluviitaleaceae bacterium | reverse complement strand
CACCGGGGGCATGTGTCGTGGGCGACACGTTCTCTCGAAGCCGGGAGCAATTTACCGTGCCAACAAAAAAAGCGCGCCAAGCGCGCAGTGAGCACCGAGGACATGTGTCGTGGGCGACACGTTCTCTCGAAGCCGGGAGCAATTTACCGTGCCAACAAAAATGAGTCGGCGAGTGTCACTCGCCGACTCATTTTTTTTCCGCTCGGAAAATTCGCCCTAACCTCCCGCAATACCCGTCAACTCGTCAACGCTTTTCAGCCCGTAAAAAAGTAAAAATTCTTCCGTTGTGCCGAAAAGAATGGGGCGGCCCGGTGCGTCGAGCCGCCCTTTTTCCTCAACAAGCCCGTATTCAACGAGCCGATTCACGCCGTGGTCGCAGTTCACGCCGCGAATATTTTCAATCACGGACTTTGTAACGGGCTGTTTAAACGCGATAACCGCCAGCGTTTCAAGCAAAGTTTGCGACAGCGCGCGGCGCGGTCGAATTTTTAAAAGCCTCTGAACCGCCGGAAAATACACCGGATTCGTACATAAACAAAACGCATCGTCAACCTCGCGGAGCTGAATCCCCGCGTTTTCGGCGGTGTATCTCTCCGCCATTGATGCAAGCAAGTTGCGCGTCATAGGAATATCGCAACCAAGTGCCTCCGCAAGCCGCGCCACAGGCACGCTTTCGCCGCTCGCGAACAACATCGCTTCGAGCGTTTTTTCTCGTTCCGTCATAAACTGAACACCTCTACATCATCAAATGCGCGTGTTTGCCGTGCCGAAACAATGCCGAGCCGTATCATTTCGAGCAGCGCGAGGAAGGTGACAAGCATTTCGCGGCGGCTTTGGCAGTTTTGGAAAAGCGCGGAAAGCGCGATATGTTTTTTTTCACCCGGGGCATTTGTTTCTTTTTGCAGAGCTTGCAAAGCCTGTTTAATGAAGGAAATTTTTTCGGTTATAGTGAATTTTTCTTTGGGCATTTCGCCGTAACCCGCACGCACCGTGTCGATTTTATCGGACATTCGGCGCATTATATCGGCGAAAATTTCGGTGAGTTGAGGGATAGAGACCAAATCCATTACGGGCTGGTATGCGGCGGGGTCGGAAAGTTGGGCGAGGGCGGCGGGGTCGCCTGCTCCGGTCAAACGCTCGCCGACTGGTGTGAGTTGACCCAGCCGCGCCGCGAGTTCCTGCGCTTGTTGGTACGCCAAAAGTTGCCGCGCAAGGGCTTCGCGCGGGTCTTCTTCGGGTTCGTCGCTTTCGATTTTCGGGCGCGGCAAAAGCATTTTGGATTTTATCTCCAAAAGCGTCGCCGCCATCACCAAAAATTCGCTCATTTGCTCCATATCAGGCGGCAATCCCGAGACAACCTCCATGTACTCCGCCGTAATTTGCGAAATCGGGATATCATGAATGTCAATTTCTGCACGCTGAATAAGCCGCAAAAGCAGGTCCAGCGGACCTTCGAATTTTTCCAGCTTAAATTCCATTAAATCGAAACCGCAAAAATGAAAATGCTCGAAACAGACCCGACAATCAGACCGACAATGCCGAACAACAGCAGCAAAAACAACACAATTTGCAATGGCTTTTCGTAATTATTGAACCACATCGCCGTCGAGGGTGATGAGTAAATTTGCACAATCTTGTTCATGGCGAGCGGGGCAATCGGGAACAAATTGAACACCGCAAGTCGGATGCTAAGCAAGCCGAAGCCGTATAAAATATTGCCCGGGATGCCCGAAATTGAAAGGATGTTAACCAAAAAAATCGCCACCATCCCCAAAATCAGGTTTACAAGCATCGGAACGCCGTGTACCAAAAGCACGCCCTGTCTCTTATTCTTGTAATAAAACGGCGACGTCGGAACAGGCCGCCCCCATCCCACGTGAAAAAAAAGCAATAAAAAAAACCCAATCGGCTCGAAATACTTAAACGGATTCAGCGTCAAAAACCCGTTTTTTTTCGGCGTTGGGTCACCAAGGGCGGCGGAAATCCGCGCCTTGATAAATTCATGTATAATCGGTGCGAAAAAAGCCCCCGGTACCAGAAGGAGAATCCCTTGCAAGTTCATCTGCGATACACCTCTTTCGAGCATCATTTTACCACTGCTTGCGTGTTGATTCAACAGCAGGGCGTGCCGCCGGCGGCGAAAATTCGAAAAATTAGCCAATGAAACGCGGGGTTTGCAGTTTTTGGTTTAGGGCGTGTTGCCACTACGCGAATGGCACGATTTTTGAGGCAAATTTTCGTCTGTTTTCGCCGCTTCCGACGCCGCGACCTAGCGGGTCGCAAGAAGGAAGCGGCGGAAACAGGCGGAAATTTGACCAAAAAGCGTGCCATTTGCGTAGTGGCAACACGATAAATAAAATCCACGTTATCGTTAAGCGGTTCACGCTTAAATTCCGTATATCCGATTTTGCTGTACAAGTGTTGCCTCGAAATTTGCGAACATCACAATCGAACAAACGTCCTCTGTCAAGTATGCGCCCGCGAGTCCAATTCACATATAAAAATCAAAATTTGCGCCACGGCTTCGTAAAGCTCGGGCGGGATATGTTCGCCAAGGTCGAGGCGCGTTAAATCCTCGATTAGGGCGGCATCCTTGTGTACGACAATGTCTGCGTCTTGTGCGTTTTCCAGTATTCTTTCCGCGATGGTTCCTGCGCCTTTTGCCAAGATTTTTGGTGCGATTTCGTCGGGGTCGTATCGCACGGCAATGGCTTTTTGCCGCTTGTAGTAAGGCTTTTTCAAGTTATCCATTTTCGACATTACACCTTTCAGACCCTCATATCAAAGGAAAATTTCGTACCGCTTTTTACGACTTCCAAGATTATTTTTCCGCGAAAATCGTTTTCTTTTACGCCAAACAAACAGTCCTCGCCGATGTGTGCGGGCGGCAAAACCATGGACCGCGCGGTGTAAAGCTCGCCGTCGCCAAGGCGGATTATTACCTTTCCGGGCTGAATGTCCTGTATTGTCGCGCGGAAAATACTTCCGGGCTCCATCTCGTAAAATCGCCGAACCCCGATGGCTTTAAAATCGCTCAATTTCATGCAAAAACACCTTTGCAAAAACTTTTTCTGTGCGCGGGGGTGAGCCCCAAGCGGCGAATAGACGCAATATGCGCCGCCGTGCCGTAGCCCTTGTTCGTATCCCATGCGTAATCGGGAAATTCTGCGTGCAGTTCCCTCATTATATTGTCTCGCAAAACTTTTGCCAAAATACTCGCCGCCGCAATTAAATGACTCGCACTGTCGCCTTTTTTTACACAGCGTACCTCGCACGCGCAATTCGGCGCGGAAATGCCGTCAACAAGCGCGATTCGCGGTGCGATTTCGAGCGCGGAAACCGCGTTTGACATCGCTTTAAGCGTCGCCTGCAAAATATTTATTTCGTCGATTTCCTGCGGATCGATTATGCCAAAGGCGTAAGCGAGTGCGGTTTGCTTGATTTTTGCCGCAAGTTCCTCGCGCCGCTTTTCGGAGATTTTTTTCGAATCGTTCACGCCCGGGATAACGAACCCTTCAGGCAAAATCACCGCGCAGGCAACAACCGGACCCGCAAGCGGCCCGCGTCCGACTTCGTCTACGCCCGCAATCGGCGCGAAGCCCTGTTGCGCCAGCGCGTTTTCAATATCGTTCGGAGCGGTAATTATTTTTCGCATGAATTTTTTTCATTCGCTGAGCGCGCAAATCGCCATTAAAAATTGGTCGCCCGCGTTCCTCTCTCTTCATTTCATGTCAACCAAAACACTTAGCTTTTCCATATTCCGGTTTGTATTCATCGCCCTAAAATTGTTTTAATATATCGTGATGCCCTACATCTACAAGCGCAATCAGCTTGTCACCTTCATAATACCAAATAATCCTCACATCCATATTTGCACTCGACTCAAAAAGCCTGTCTGTTCCTTGGATGCGTTTCGTTCTAAGAGATGGGTGAGATGGATTTTGTGCCAGCAATACCAATTTACTCGCAATTTGTTTTTTCTCTGTTTCGCTTAATTTTTTGTAGTGTTTTTTAAATTTGTCAGAATACGTAAATTCATATTTCATCCGTCATCACCATTAAGCGATGCGATTAATTCGTCCACATCATCGAAAACAGGTTGCAACCCTGCCTTTACATCCTGCCTTATTTTTTCTACATCTTCTAAAATTTTGTCAACATAACCCTTGGGGTACACCACCACCGGCATAATACAAATCATACCCTTGTTTTCAAATATTTCTAACTTGTCGCCTACTGTAAGCCCAAGTTTTTCAATTAAAGGCTTGGGGATTGTTACTTGAGACTTTGGTCTTAGTTCCGCAATCATCACAGCACCTCCTTGAAAGTAGGAATTTCCAACTATTCTGATTGTATCTACTCGTCACGTAAATTGCAATATTCTTATACCTCGCCCATAAAAAAAACGAGTCGGCGAGTGTCACTCGCCGACTCGTTTTTTACACCCTTTACAACCCCCCGCATTTTCGTATAATTTATGCAAGTGGAGGAACGCGAAAATGCGCTGGTACATCGAATCCATCCCCGTTCTGCTTGAGCATTGTTTTTTGACTTTGCTTAATATTTTGCCATACCTTGCCGCGGGAATTTTGGCGGGGGAATTTTTGAAATTTACGTCGTGGACGAAGATAATTTACAAGCGGATTAACACGTCGCCTGTTGCGGCGATTTTTTCGGCGGCGGCTATCGGTATGATTTCGCCGCTTTGCACTTTTGGGACGATACCCGTTGTTGCACAGCTTTACAAAAGCGGTGTGCGAATCGCGCCGCTTGTTACATTTCTTGCCGCATCGTCGCTTATGAATCCGCAACTTTTTGTTATGACTGTTGGCGGGGTTAGCGATTTTGGGCTTGAAATGGCGTTGGTGCTTACCGCGTCGATTTTTGTGATTAGCTTTGTGCTTGGGGTTTTGGCTTATGTGATTCCGGAAAAATTTATTGTGCGCGCTAATCTTACGCGCGACGGGAGCGGCGAGGAAATTGCCGCTCGCGCGAAAAAGGTTTTCGTGGCGAAGGAATATTTTTTTAACTGCGCTAAAATGTTCAAATCCGTGGGGTTTTACGTGCTTTTGGGCATTTTTATCGGCGCGATTATTGAACTTTATATCCCGCAGGTTTGGATTCACGAGGCACTTGGGGCGCATCGTGGGGTGCGGGCGGTTTTGCTTGCGGCGGTTTTGGGCGTGCCGCTTTATGCCTGCGGCGGCGGCGCGATTCCCCTTGCGAATTCGATGATTCAAAGCGGCATGGGCAAGGGAGCGGGGCTTGCGTTTTTCATCGTCGGCTCGGCGACTCGCCCCGCGCCGATTTCGGCAATGGCACTGCTTTTTACGCCGAAATTTTTGGTAGGATACTCGCTGTTTTTGCTTGCATCGTCGGTTTTGATTGGGGTATTTTATGTATGAATTACACAAAAAACGCGCCGGGATTATCGAATCCGGGCGCGTTCAACAAATAAATTTAATTCCTACCGAGGAATTTCCTCCATTACATAAGCCTCAACTTTGTCGCCTTCTTTGATGTCGTTGTAATTTTTAAATGTCATACCGCAGTCATAGCCGCTTGCGACTTCTTTTGCGTCGTCCTTGAATCGACGCAGGGCATCGAGGTGACCGTCGTAAATTACGCGACCATCGCGTACTATGCGGACTTGCGCATTGCGGGTGATTTTGCCTTCGGTGACGTGACAGCCGCCAATTGTTCCGATGCCGCTGGCCTTGAAAATTTGGCGAATTTCCGCATAGCCGAGGATTTTTTCGGCAAATTCGGGGTCGAGCATACCCTTCATTGCGGACTCGATATCGTCGATTGCGGAGTAAATTACGCTGTAGAGGCGAACGTCAACGCTTTCGTTTTCAGCAACAGATTTCGCCGAAGTATCGGGACGTACGTTGAAGCCCAGAATAATCGCGTTTGAGGCAGAGGCAAGCATTACGTCGGATTCCGTTATCGCGCCGACGCCCGTGTGAATTATCCGCACGCGAACTTCCTCGTTCGTGAGTTTTTCCAAGCTGCCGCGAAGTGCCTCGACCGAGCCTTGCACGTCGGCTTTTACTACAATGTTCAAATCTTTGACTTGGCCCGCTTGAATTTGATTAAACAAATCATCCAGCGAGACTTTGCCTTGCGTGGCTTTTATCATGCCGATGCGGCCTTTTGCGACAACGCTTTCGGAAAGCTGGCGCGCTTGGCGTTCGTTTGCGGCGGCATAAAGCACGTCGCCCGTTGTGGGGACGTCGATAAGCCCTGTAATTTCAACGGTGCGCGACGGACCCGCCTCTTTAACATTTTTGCCGCGGCTGTTTATCATTGCGCGAACTTTTCCAAAACACGCCCCCGCAACAACCGGGTCACCAACGCGCAATGTACCTTCTTGCACCAAAATCGTAGCAACGGGACCGCGCCCTTTGTCCAGCTTCGCTTCGATTATGCTTCCGCGAGCGGGCTTGTTCGGGTTGGCTTTCAGTTCTTTCATATCAGCGACCATCAGAATCATTTCCAAAAGGTCCTCGATACCCGTTTTCGCGCGCGCGGAAACGGGAACCGTAACGGTTTGACCGCCCCAGTCCTCGGGCTGAAGTCCGTGTTCGGTAAGCTGTTGTTTAACTTTATCGGGGTTCGCGTCGGGTTTATCCATCATTGTTATCGCAACAATAATTTCAACACCGGCGGCTTTTGCGTGGTTAATAGCCTCGACCGTTTGCGGCATAACGCCGTCATCCGCCGCGACAACAAGAATCGCGATATCCGTAATTTGCGCACCTCGCATACGCATTGCGGTAAACGCTTCGTGACCGGGTGTATCGAGGAAGGTGACGCGCTTGTTTTCGTTTTCTTTAAGGCGCACACTGTACGCACCGATGTGCTGTGTGATGCCCCCGCTTTCGGATTGCTGGACATTCGACTCGCGAATGACGTCCAAAAGCGACGTTTTTCCGTGGTCAACGTGTCCCATAACAACGACAACGGGAGGACGCGGCACAAGCGATGCTTCATCGTCGGGTGCTTGCGAAAACGCTTCTTCAAATACATCAACTTCAACGTATTCGTCAACCAAAACGCCAAAAGTTTCCGCGACCATTGTCGCCGTTTCGAAGTCAATGGTCTGATTCGCCGTGACCATTAAACCGTTTTTCATAAGAATTTTTATAACATCGGAGTTTGAACGCAATAATTTTTCCGCCAAATCGCGTACGGTAATTTCCGGCGCGACGGTTATCATTGTAACCGTGGGGCGGACGACGGGCTGAACAACGCGCTTCGCGGGTCGGTTTCTGCCACCCCTGCGGTCCATGCCTTGGCGATTTTCCTTGCTGAAATTGTCTTTTTGATTTTTGCGGGTGTTTGCCTGTTGGAGCTTGTTCCATTGTTGGCGTTTGTCGTCCTTGGTCGGCTCGGTTTTTTTGACTTCGCCGGGGCGTCCGCCGGGTCCGCCGGCGGGACGATTGCCGAAACCGCCTTGACCCTGCGGGCGACCACCGGGACCGCCGCCGGGACGGGAGGCGTATCCGCCTTGACCTTGCGGGCGACCGCCGGGACCTCCGCCGGGGCGAGGCGCGTATCCGCCCTGACCCTGCGGGCGACCGCCGGGTCCTCCGCCGGGACGCGGAGCATAACCGCCTTGACCTTGTGGACGGGGAGGTCTGTCACCTTGCGGGCGCGGTGCATAGCCGCCTTGACCTTGTGGGCGGGGAGGTCTGTCACCTTGCGGACGCGGTGCATAACCGCCTTGACCTTGTTGGCGAGGCGGTCTGTCGCCTTGCGGGCGTGGCGCGTGACCGCCTTGACCTTGCGGGCGCGGCGGTCTGTCACCTTGCGGACCGGTCGTTCGCCTGTCCGCGGATTGCTCACCCATGCGTCCGGGACGATTTTCTTGACGAGGAGAGGGAGCGGATGATTTTATTTCAACCGATTTTTCCGGTGCTTTTTCAATTCTTTCGAGCGCGGTTGCCGCGGCTGCGGGAGCTGTTTCGGCGGGAGTGTCCGGGCGAGGTCTGCGCGGAAGGGGCTGACCATCGGGACCAAGAGGACGCGGGCGGCGCGGCAGGGGTTGACCATCGGGACCCAGTGGACGCGGACGCGGCGGAAGGGGTTGACCGTCGGGACCCAGCGGACGCGGACGACGCGGTAAGGGTTGACCGTCGGGACCCAGTGGGCGCGG